>NZ_JBSFTT010000008.1:0-314476 GCF_053591415.1 Streptomyces sp. NPDC003032
CGACCACCGCCTGGTGGACGGCGCCGACGCCGCCCGCTACCTCACCGCCGTCAAGGCGATCCTGGAGGCCGGCGAGTTCGAGGTCGAGCTCGGCCCGTAGAGCGGTCGCTGAAGGAACAGCTCCCATCCCGGAAGAGGTTGGCGCATGTCTGCACACCGCGTACAGATTCGGTGGAGATTACGCCACCGAAACTTACTCCAGCGTAAGTAGTTCTGTCCGGCCCTTCCCCTTGTGGCCGTATTTCCACCGGCTGACCAGCGCTGATGGTCCATACCGCCGTCGCATCGGCCCTCTCCCGGAGGGGCGCGGCGTGGGGTACGGTCACGGCGCTGTGCGGAGCGCCACAAGGAGCATCATTGCGCGAGTTCACGAACCCTCCGATGGCGTCGGCGCCACTGGTGGGCGGCCTTGCCGACGCCGTTTTCGACCATGCCCTCGAGGACCCGACGCGCATCGCACTCGGCCGCAAGACCGACGGGCGGTGGCACGACGTCAGCGCGGGCGAGTTCCGTGACGAGGTGCTGGCTCTGGCGAAGGGCCTGATCGCGCAGGGCGTACGGTTCGGTGACCGCGTCGCCATCATGTCCCGCACCCGCTACGAGTGGACGCTCTTCGACTTCGCGCTGTGGACCATCGGCGCCCAGGTCGTGCCGGTCTATCCGACCTCCTCGGCCGACCAGGTCTTCTGGATGCTGCACGACGCGCGGGTCAGCGCCGCGATGGTCGAGCACGAGGACCACGCGATGACGATCGGCTCGGTCATCGACCGTCTGCCGCAGCTGCGCCGGCTGTGGCAGCTGGACGCCGACGCCGTGAGCGAACTGACCCGCGCGGGGCAGGAGATCGACGACGAGGTGGTGCAGCGCCACCGCCGCGCCGTCACCCCGGACTCGATCGCCACGATCATCTACACCTCCGGCACCACGGGCCGGCCCAAGGGCTGTCTGATCTCCCACGAGAACTTCATGTTCGAGGCGGATGTGATGGTCGCCCGCTGGGAGCCGGTCTTCCACTCCAAGCGCGGCGACGAGGCCACCACGCTGCTGTTCCTGCCGCTGGCGCACGTCTTCGGCCGCATGGTGCAGGTCGCGGCGGTGCGCGGCCGCGTGAAGATGGGGCACCAGCCGAACCTCAACGCGGCGGCACTGCTGCCGGACCTGGCCGCGTTCCGGCCCTCGTTCATCCTGGCCGTGCCCTACATCTTCGAGAAGGTCTTCAACGCGGCGCGGCGCAAGGCGGAGAAGGAGGGCAGGGCGGGCCCGTTCGACAAGGCCGTCGAGTGCGCGGTGCGGTACGCGGACGCGGTGGAGGCCAAGGCCCTCGGGTCGGGGCCCGGCCCGTCGGCGGGGCTGCGCATGCAGCACCAGCTCTTCGACAAGCTCGTCTACTCCAAGGTGCGCGAGGCGATGGGCGGCCGGGTGCGGCACGCGATGTCGGGCGGCTCGGGCATGGACCGGCGGCTGGGCCTGTTCTTCGCGGGCGCGGGCGTGACGATCTACGAGGGGTACGGGCTGACCGAGTCGACGGCCGCCGCGACCGCCAATCCGCCCGAGCGCACCCGCTACGGCACGGTCGGCCAGCCGATCCCGGGGACGACGGTGCACATCGCCGAGGACGGTGAGATCTGGCTGCGCGGTGGCAACATCTTCCAGGGCTACCTCAACGACCCGGGGGCCACCGACGCGACGCTGCGCGACGGCTGGCTCGCCACCGGCGACCTGGGCTCGCTCGACGAGGACGGCTATCTGACGATCACCGGGCGCAAGAAGGAGATCCTGGTGACCTCCGGCGGCAAGAGCGTCTCGCCGGCCCAACTGGAGGAGCGGGTGCGTGACCATCCGCTGGTCGCGCAGTGCATCGTCGTCGGCAACGACCGTCCCTACATCGCGGCGCTCGTCACACTGGACGCGGAGGCCGTGGAGCACTGGTTCACCATGCGCCGCAAGCCGCTTCTTCCCGCCGGTGAGCTGGTGCGGGATCCGGATCTGGAGACGGAGGTCCGGCGGGCCGTCGTCGCCGCGAACACGCTTGTCTCCCAGGCGGAGTCCATTCGTACGTTCCGGATCCTGGCGCATCAGTTCTCCGAGGAGCAGGGGCTGCTCACGCCCTCGCTCAAGCTCAAGCGGAAGGCCATCGAGGACGCCTACTCGGCCGAGGTCGAGGCGCTGTATCGGGTCTGACACGGGTGCGCTGGTTATTGACGGTTCGTCAGGTCCCGCACAGAATCAGCCCCACTCCGACGTCAGGGGGCTCGACCGTGTCGCGATCGATCCGCATCATCAGTGCCACCACCGTGGCGGCCCTGCTGCTCGTCACCGGCTGCAACTCCGCCTCCAGCAGCGGAGGTTCGGGCGAGGACGGGAGTGGTTCCGTACGTGGAGTCACCGACGACTCCATCAAGGTGGGCGGCATCGTCTCCATGACGACCGCCAGCGGCTACAGCAAGAAGGACACCGATCTCGGCGCCGAGGCCCGCTTCGACCGCGCCAACGCCGAAGGCGGTGTGCACGGGCGGAAGATCGACTACCTGGGCGCGCGGGACGACGGGCAGGACCCCGGCAAGAACCTCGCCGCGGCCCGCGAACTCGTCCAGCGGGACAAGGTGTTCGCGGTCGTGCCGATGAGCTCGGTCACCTTTTCCGGCGCCGACTTCCTGCAGAAGCAGAAGGTCCCCACGTTCGGCTGGGGCACCATCCCGCCCTTCTGCGGCCCCAGTCACCTGTACGGCTTCGGCGGCTGCATGGTGCCGATGCCCGGCGGCACCATCACACAGAGCTGGCCGGAGGGCCTGAAGAAGGTCATGGGCGGCTCGAAGGGCAGGACCGTGGCGATCCTCGCCAACGACAACGACGCGGGCACCTTCGCCATCCGCACCTACAAGCAGAGCTTCGCCGCCGCCGGCTACAAGGTGACGTACGCCAAGTCGACCGTCCCCGCCACCTCCGTGCCCAGCGACTGGTCGGCGTACACCAAGGAGATCCTGCGCTCCGACGGCGGGAAGGCGCCGGACGCGGTCGTCTCCGTGATGCAGACCCCGTACAACATCGGCCTGTTCACGGCCCTCAAGCGCACCGGCTTCAAGGGTCTCCTCACCGACCCCACCGACTACGATCCCGGCCTGCTCGCCAAGAGAGCGACGCGTAAGGCCCTCGACGGCGTGCATGTCCTGCTGACCTTCCAGCCGTTCGAACAGGACAGCGCCGACATGCGGCGGTTCAAGGCGGACATCAGGAGGACGGCGGGCAAGGGCGTACCGCTCAACATGCACATGATGACCGGCTACATGTCCGCCGACCTCTTCCTCGCCATCGCCGGGAAGGCGGGCGAGGACCTGACCGTCGACTCCTTCCAGCGGGCGGCGGACGGCTACTCCGACACCGGCACCCTGGTCGGCGACCGCAGCTGGCCCAAGGGGCGGAAGGAGTCGTTCGGGTGCGGCGCGCTCGTCCACCTCAAGGACGGCGCGTACGAGGTGTCGGCGCCGTTCAAGTGCTACGAACCCATCCCCTTCACATAAGGGCGGGCCGCCATGTCGGACCTGCTGGGATTCGTGCTGAGCGGACTCGTCTCGGGCGCGCTGTACGCCCTCCTCGCGACGGGGCTCGTCCTGTCCTACTCCGCCTCCGGGCTCTTCAACTTCGCACACGGCGCCACCGCCTACCTCTGCGCGCTCGCCTTCCACGAACTGCACTCCGGCTTCGGCTGGCCCGCCGTGCCGACCGCGCTCCTCCTGGTCTGCGTCGTCGCCCCCGCGCTCGGCTGGGGGCTCGACCGGGTGATGTTCCGCAAACTGGCGCGGGTCGGCGAGACCGCGCAGATCGTCGCGACGATCGGCCTGCTCGTCGCGCTGCCCGCGCTCGGCCTGTGGGTGGTGGAGCTGCTGGCGGACGCGGGGGCCTCGGTGGTGCCGGCCGAGAACCAGTTCGGCCTGCCCGGCGTCGGGCCCAGCCCCGCGGAGTCCTGGCAGCTGATGGACGGTGTCGGCGTCGACTCCGACCAGCTGATCACCTGGGCCGCCACGGCGGTGGTCGCCGTCGGCCTCTGGATCCTGATGCGGCACACCCCGCTCGGGCTCAGGCTGCGGGCCGCCGTCGACAACCGTTCGCTCGTGGAGCTGCGCGGCATGAGCGCGGACCGCCTCTCCTCGGTGGCGTGGATGCTGTCGTCGGGCCTGGCGGGCCTCGCGGGCGTCCTCGCGACACCCCTGCTCGGCCTCTCCTCGCACGACTTCACCCTCTTCCTCTTCGTCTCGGCGACGGCGGCCGTGCTCGGGCGCTTCCTGTCGATCCCGCTGGCCTTCGCGGGCGGGCTCGGGCTCGGCGTGCTGCAGAACCTCGTCGCCGGATATGCCGACTTCGCCGAGAAGATCACCGGCTTCCGTACGGCCGTACCCTTCCTGATCCTGTTCGCCGGGCTGCTCCTGCTGACGCGGCGACAGCGGACGGCGGGCACGGCCGCGGTGGACGCGCCGCCGGTCGACTACCTCGCCGGCCGGTCATGGGCGCGCAGATGGGCGCCCTGGGCGGTGGCGGCGGCCCTGCTGGCCCTCTCCTTCTATACGGTGACCACCCCCTTCTGGAGCGGCATCCTCGCGCAGGGCCTCGCCATTTCCCTCGTCTTCATCTCCTTCACCGTGGTGACGGGCCTCGGCGCGATGGTGTCGCTGGCGCAGGCCACCTTCGTGACGGGCGCCGCGCTGGTGGCCGGGCTGCTGGTGAGCCACGGGTGGCCGTTCGCCGGGGCGGCGCTGGCCGGGACGTGCGCGGCGGCGCTGCTCGGCGCCCTCGTGGCGCTGCCCGCGCTGCGGCTCGGCGGGCGCTCCCTGGCCCTCGCGACCCTTGCCCTCGCCTTCCTCGCCGATCAGGTCCTCTTCCAGATGGGGTGGCTGCGCAACGGCGACACGGGCTGGGAGATCCCCCGGCCCGTCCTCGGCCCCGTCGACCTCTCGGACGACCGCGCCATGGGCGTCGCCATGGTCGTCCTCGTCACGGCGGCGGTCGCCGCGCTCGGCGCGCTGCGGAACTCGCCGTCGGGGCGGGCCATGCTGGCGGTGCGGTCCGCTCCGGCGGCGGCCATGGCGTCAGGCGTGTCCGTGGTACGCACGAAGCTGCTCCTGTTCACCCTCTCCGCCGGGCTCGCGGGCTTCGGCGGAGTGATGTACGCGTCGTACAACACCCGCGTCACCGCCACCGACTTCACCGCGATGACCGGCCTGATCTGGCTGGCGGTGGTGGTCGCGGCGGGCGTGCGGCGGGCGCAGTTCGCGGTGGTGGCGGGGCTCGTCTTCGCGATCGTGCCGCATCTGGTGGCGGAGTACGTGACGGAGTCCACGCAGCTGCCGGTGATCCTCTTCGGCCTCGCGGGGCTGGCGCTCGCCAACGACCCGGACGGGTACTGCGCGGCGGTGTCCGTGCGGGTTCGTCGCAGGAGGATGCGTGCCAGGGGCTCCGCCGCCCGGCCACCCGATATCGCCCTTCGGGCTCGCCCTCGATCGCCGGACGGGCTCCATACTGGGACTCCCGGCACCGCCCTCTCCCTGCACGGGCTGCACGCCGGATATGACGGCGCCCCGGTCCTGCACGGAGTGGACCTCGCCGTCCACCCCGGCGAGATCGTCGCCCTGCTCGGTCCCAACGGTGCAGGGAAGTCCACGACGTGCCGCGCCGCGGCCGGGCTGATCCGGCCCACGGCGGGCCGGGTGTACGTGGCGGGGCGCGACGCCACCCACGAAGGCGCCGTCCACCGCTCGCGGTCCGGGGTGCTCCTCGCCCCCGAGGGCCGGGGCATCTTCCCCTCGCTCACCATCGAGGAGAACCTCGCCCTGCGCCTGCCGGACCGGGACGCCCGCGACGCCGTCTACGAACGGTTCGCCGGTCTCGCCGCACGCCGCAAGGTCGCCGCGGGCTCGCTGTCCGGCGGCGAGCAGCAGCTGCTCGCGCTCGCACCGCTCCTCCAGCGCCCGCCGAGGGTACTGATCGCCGACGAGCCGTCGCTCGGTCTCGCGCCGCGCGTCGTCGACGACGTGTTCCGTCTCCTCGTGGAACTCCGGGGCAGTGGCGTGGGGTTGCTGCTCGTGGAGGAGAAGGCGGCGGAGATCCTCGGGGTCGCCGACACGGTGGCGTATCTGGCGCAGGGGCGTGTCTCCTGGTGCGGCCCGCGTTCCGAGGTGCGGGCGGACCGGCTCACGGAGGCGTATCTGGGCATGGCGGCGGGCGGGGAGAGACCCGAGGAAGCGGGGCGGCGGTCACCATGAAGGAACATGCGCTCGAAGCCGTGGGTGCCGGCGTCCGCTTCGGCGGTGTCCGCGCCCTCGACGGGGTGGACCTGGCCGTCCGCCCCGGCGAGATCTGCGGGCTCATCGGGCCCAACGGGGCGGGAAAGACGACCCTGTTCGACGTCCTGTCCGGCATCCGCAGGCCCGACCGGGGCCGGGTGCTGCTCGGCGGCACCGACATCACCCGCCGCTCGCCGGTATGGCGCGCCCGCCACGGGATGCGCCGCACCTTCCAGCGGCAGCAGCTCTTCGGTCAGCTCACCGTCGCCGACAATCTGGTCGTCGCGCAGGAGTGGCGGGGCGGGGGCGGCGGATTCGTGGCCGACCTGCTGGCCTCGCCGACCCGGCGCGCGTACGAGGTCAGACGGCGCGAACGGGCCGCCGCCGTGCTGCGCGAGTGCGGCCTCGACGCGCTCGCCGGGCAGTACGCGGGGGCCCTGCCGGTCGGGCGGGCCCGGATGGTGGAGCTGGCGCGGGCGGTCGCGGACCCGCCCGCGGTGCTGCTCCTGGACGAGCCCGCCGCCGGAATGACAGAGGACGAAATCGGTCATCTGACATCCGTCATCCGTCATCTCGCGGATGAACAGGGCTGTGCGGTACTCCTCGTCGAGCACAACGTCGCGTTCGTCATGGAGCTCTGCGCCCGCGTCGTCGTGCTCGACCTGGGCCGCGTACTCGCCGAGGGCACGGCGTCGGAGGTACGCGCCGACCCGAAGGTGCGGGACGCCTACCTCGGGACCGCTCCCGCCTAGCCGATCGGCACGCGGAAGATCCTGTCCGAGCCGGCGGGCTGCCCGCCGTTGGCGTCGGCGTTGGTGGTGGAGAGCCACAGCTCCTTGGCGCCGGGCACAGCGGTGACGGAGCGCAGACGGCCGAGTTGGCCGACGTAGTACGCCTTCGCCGTCCCGACGTCCTCGTTGTCGGCGCTGATCGGTATGCGCCACAGGCGCTGGCCCCTCATCGCCGCCACGTAGACCGCGCCGTCGACGATCGCGACCCCGCTCGGGGACGCCTCGGCGACGTTCCAGGTCTTCTTGGGGTTGGTCATGCCCGGGACGCCGCAGACGCCTTCGCACGTCGGCCAGCCGTAGTTCTCGCCCGCTTTGACGAGGTTGAGCTCGTCCTTCCTGTTCTCTCCCAACTCGGCCTCCCAGAGCCGCCCTTGGGCGTCGAAGGCGATGCCCTGCGGGTTGCGGTGCCCCATGCTGTAGACGTGGGTGCCGAAGGGGTTGCCTGGCGCGGGCCCGCCGTCCTTCGTCAGGCGCAGGATCTTGCCGTTGAGGGAGTTCTTGTCCTGCGCGAGGGGCTTGTCCTGGGCGTCGCCGGTGGTGGCGTAGAGGTAGCCGTCGGGGCCGAAGGCCAGGCGTCCGCCGTTGTGGTACCTGTTCTTCTTGATGCCCTTGAGCAGCGGTTTGTAGCCGGACAGGGTCGTGCCGTCGTACGTCATACGGGCGATGCGGTTGCCCTCGGTCGAGGTGTGCATCACGTACACGTAGTGATTGGCCGCCCAGTCGGGGTCGACGGCTACGCCCATCACCCCGCCCTCGCCGCCGGTGGTCTGCGACTCGGGGACGGTGCCGAGCCGCTGCTTCTCCTTGCCGTCCTTCGAGACCCGCCACACGCGGAAGTCGTCGCGTTCGGTGACCAGGGCGGCCGAACCGTCGGGCAGCCAGGAGGTGCCCCAGGGGATGGTCCAGCCGGTGGAGATGGGGGTGGCCGCACCGGGCTCCCCGGATCCACCGGGTCCACCGGGTTCACCGGGTTCACCGGCAAAAGCGAGTGAGGCCGCGGTGACGGCGCCTGCGGCGGCCAGAGCGGTGAAGAGAGTTCTTGCCACGATGCCGGTTCTCCATCTCTGTCGAGTCGAGGGGTGGGAGGGCGTGGCGCGCGGGGTTACGGCACGTCGGCGCGGTAGACGTAAGCGGGCGGCTCACCGCCACGGGCGTGGCCGACCGCGTCGACCAGGGCGCGGACCACCCCGTGGTCGGGCGAGCGGTGGCAGGCGGGGTCGGTGCGGGTGGCGTCGCCGGTCAGGGCGTACGCCTGGCAGCGGCAGCCCCCGAAGTCGGCCGTACGCAGCTCGCAGCCGCGGCAGGGATCGCTCATCCACGCCTCGCCGCGGTAGCGGTTGAAGGCGTCGGACTCCCGCCAGATCCAGCCGAGTCGGTGATCGCGGACGTTCGGGGCGGCCGGGCCGAGGAGTTCGGCGGCGGCGGGGCAGGGCAGTACCGTGCCGTCGGGGGCGACGGTGAGCGACACCGCGCCCCAGCCGCCCATGCAGGGCTTGGCGACGCCGTCGACGTAGTCGGGCGCCACCCACACCAGTTCCATGCGCCCTGCGAGCCGCTCCCGCCACCGCTCGACGCGTTCGCGGGCCCGGGCCACCTGGGCGCGGTCCGGCAGCAGGGCGTCGCGGTTGCGCAGCGCCCAGCCGTAGAACTGCGTGTTGGCCAGCTCGACGCGGTCGGCGCCCCAGCTGAGGCCGAGTTCCACGAGGCCGTCGAGTGCGTCGAGGTTGGCGCGGTGCAGGACGGCGTTGAGACCGAGCGGCAGCCCCGCCGCCCGCACGAGACGCGCCGCCCGCTCCTTCGCGGTGAACGCCCGCGCACCCGCGATGCGCCCCGCGGCCTGCGGATCGGCGTGCTGCACGGAGAGCTGGACGCTGCGCAGCCCCGCGTCGAGGAGACGGCCGAGCCGCTCGCGGTGCAGGCCGACGCCGCTGGTCACGAGCTGCGTGTGGATTCCCGCGGCGTCGGCGGCGGCGACGATCTCCGTGAGATCGCGGCGCAGCAGCGGCTCACCGCCGGACAGATGGGTCTGCACGACGCCGAGATCGGCGGCCTGACGCAGTACGTCCCCCCATTGCGCGCCCGTCAACTCTTCTGCGCGCGCCGTGAGTTGGGTGGGGTTGGAACAGTAGGCGCAGCGCAGGGGGCAGCCGTGGGTGAGTTCGGCGAGGAGGGCCCAGGGTGGGTCGGGGGCGAGGTCGGGGGCGGGGGTCATCGCAGCCATCCCTCCGCCCTCAACCGCCCGAGAAAAGCTGGCACTTCCTTGCCGACGGGCGCATCAGGATGCCGACGCGCCAGCTCCGCGACGATCGCGGCGACATCGCGCTCGCCGTCACACAGGCCCACGATGCCGCCGGCGGCGCCCCGCAGAACGACGACGCGCTCAGGCAGTACCAGGAGGTCTACGCCGCGCACCCGGTCGTGGCGGAGCAGTACGGAGCGGGCGAGCGCGGGGCGCCATGTGTCACGTACGGCATCACGCACGACAGCGTCACGTACGACGGCGTCGTGGGCGGTCATGTCGGGCCTCCGGCCCCGAGGTCGACGGCGTCGAGCAGTGACCACAGCACGTCGCATTTGAACGCGAGGGCGGCGACGGCCCGCTCCTGTTCCTCGCGGGTGCGCGCCCACGCGAGGACGAGGCCGAGCGCCTCGCGCCCGTCGCGGCCGCCCTGCCCGACGCGCGTGCGGAAGTAGGCCAGGCCGTCCGCGTCGATCCACGGGTAGTGCTTCTCGAAGGCGGCGATCCTGGTCCGCATCAGATCGGGCGCGGAGAGTTCGGTGAGGGACGCGGCGACGGCGTCGAGGGCGGGGCTGAGCCGGCAGAAGTTGACGTACCCGTCGACGGCGAGCCGAACGCCGGGCAACACCCGTCCCCGGTCGAGGAGTTGTGTCCTGTCGATGCCGGCCGCTTCGCCGAGCCGCAGCCAGCGTTCGATGCCGCCCGTGCCGTCCCGTTCCCCGTCGTGGTCCTGGATTCTGCGCAGCCAGCCGCGGCGGAGGGCGGGGTCGTCGAACTTGGCGAGGATCAGGGCGTCCTTGACGGGGATGTGCCGCTGGTAGTGGAACCGGTTGGCGATCCAGCGGTGCAGCTCGTCGCGGGTGAGGGTGCCTTCGTGCATGCGTACGTTGAAGGGGTGCCGGTCGTGGTAGCGGTCGGCGGAGACGGCGCGCAGCCGTTCGGTGAGTTCGTCGGGGTTCCAGGGGCGCGCTTGCGCCATGGGGACCGTGGTCGTCGTCACAGCGCGATCTCCATCCCCTCGGCGGCGACTTCCAGGCCCCACTCGGCGAGGTGTTTGTGCTGGTCGGCGTGGGGGTCGCCGAGGGGGTTGGTGTTGTTGAGGTGGGTGTAGAGGCAGCGGCCGGGGAGCTGGGCCAGGCGGCGTGCGGTTCCGGTGGGGCCGGCGATGGGGAGGTGTCCCATCGCGGTGGCGGTGCGGGTGGAGAATCCGGCGCGCGACGGTTCGTCGTCGTCCCAGAAGGTGCCGTCGACGATGACGCAGTCGGCGTCCTGGGCGGCCGCGTGGAAGGCGTCGCTCCAGACGGCGAGGGCCGGGGCGTAGAGGGCGGTCCGGCCGGTGGCGGGGTCGGTCAGGCGCAGCGCGACCGACCAGGTGCCGGCGTCGGGGCCGGTTCCGGCGGCGTACCGCGGGCGCTTGGCGGAAACGGGTACGGCGGCTACGTGGATCCCGGCGCCACCGTGCAGGCGCAGCCCGGGATCGGTGGTGAGTTCCTGCCACCGTACGCGGGTGTAGGGCTCCAGGAGGGCGTCGAGCCGCAGACCTGCGCGGACCGCGTCGCGTACGGGCGAGGTGGCGATGATGTCGACGCCGTCGCGGGCCTCGCGCAGCCGGGTGAGGCCGAGGGTGTGGTCGAGTTCGGCGTCGGTGAGGACGATCCCGGCGACGGGGGTGTGCCGCGGGTCGGATCCCGCGCCGGGGTGGAGTGCGGGGGCGGCTTCGATCTGGTCGCCGAGGTCGGGGGTGGCGTTGACGAGGTACCAGTGGTTGTCGCCCGTGCGGACGGCGAGGGCGGCGTGCCGGCGGCGGCGTTCCGGGTGGGCGCGCGCCCCGGTGCAGCCGGGGCACGCGCAGTTCCACTGGGGCAGCCCGCCGCCCGCCGCGGTGCCGAGCACCTGCAGCAGCATGGCGACGGGTCTACCGGTCGGCGAGGCGGTAGGCGGTGACTTCGAGGGCGGTGTCGACGACGGCGTACGTGGGGGTCTGCCAGCCGCTGGCCTCCTCGGCGGAGTCCGGCTGGGCCGGGGCGTGCGCCGCCTCGGGGGCGGGCGCGATCGTGGGCGAGGGCATGGAGGTGGGCATGACGCTGCCTTCCTGAAGAGGTGGGGGTTTCAGGACGTTTCAGGTTCAGGACGCGGATACTTGTAGTGTTCACATGAGTGTTCCGCGTTCAGTGCCGTGTCCTAGAGTTGCGGCATGACGGAACACCGTCAATGGTCCGGACCGTTCTGGCCTCCGTGTCGCCGGGATATCCGGCCAAATGGCGGTCGGGAACGCGGCGCAGGCCCAGGAATGCGGCGCGGCCCCTGATCGTTGACCATGGGAGTACCACCCGACGACTTAAAGGATCGAGAGCTCGTGAGCAAGGTCCCCCCGATCATCCTGAACAACGGCGTCGAGATGCCCCAGCTCGGTTACGGCGTCTGGCAGGTGCCGGACGACGAGGCCGAGGCGGCCGTCACGACGGCCCTGGAGGCCGGGTACCGCAGTATCGACACCGCGGCGATCTACGGCAACGAAGAGGGCACGGGCAAGGCCATCGCCGCCTCGGGCGTGGCCCGCGAGGAGCTGTTCGTCACGACGAAGCTCTGGAACGGCGACCATGGCCACGACTCGGCGCTGCGCGCCTTCGACACCTCGCTGGAGAGGCTGGGTCTCGACTATGTGGACCTGTACCTGATCCACTGGCCGCTGCCGTCCAAGGACGCCTACGTCGACACGTACAAGGCCTTCGAGAAGATCCAGGCCGATGGCCGCGCCAAGTCCATCGGCGTGTCGAACTTCCTGCCTGAGCACCTGGAGCGGCTGATCTCCGAGACGTCGGTCATCCCCGCCGTCAACCAGATCGAGCTGCACCCGCACCTCCAGCAGCGCGCCGCCCGCGAGTTCCACGCCGAGCAGGGCATCACCACCGAGGCGTGGTCGCCGCTGGGCCAGGGCAAGGGGCTCCTGGAGGTTCCGGCGATCATCGCGATCGCGCAGAAGCACGGGCGCACGCCCGCGCAGGTGGTTCTGCGCTGGCACATCCAGCTCGGCAACGTCGTGATCCCGAAGTCCGTGACGCCGTCGCGGATCAAGGAGAACATCGACGTCTTCGGCTTCGCGCTGGACCCCGAGGACGTGGCGGCGATCTCCGCCCTCAACGAGGACCGTCGCCTCGGCCCGGACCCGGCGACGTTCGACGAGGCGTAAGCCCCTGAGCCCGCGTCGTTCCGGCCCGCCCGCGCCGGCCCTCCGGGGTCAGCGCAGGCGGGCCAACCGCGCTGCGACGGACCGGAGTCCCGGATGCTCGGACGCGCTCCGTCCCTCGCGCGGGCGCAGCAGATCGAGTGGCGCGAACACGCACGGCGACACCGGCACCGGGACCGGCACCGACAGCGGCTTGGTCAGCTCGACGCCGGGCAGCGTCACGCGGACCTCGCTCAGCCCTTCGACGACGTGGGCACAGGTGATCAGCCGCGCGCCGTCGACCAGGACGCCCGCGCCTCGGGGTACGCCGTCGACCGTGCCGATGCGGGCACGCCAGTGCATGCCCGCCGTTATTCGCCTTGCGCGTCCTGCCGTGCCGACGACGCTTGCGCCGGTACGTCCGCCGGTGGCGCGCCCTGCGCCGGAGCCGCGCGCGACCAGGTCAGCCGGACGGTCAGATGCCCCTCGGTCGCCGTCTTGGCGATGACGGCACCGGCGGCGGCGGTGAGCTTGACGCCGAATTCCAGCTCGATCGCGTCGGGGTCGAGCGCGCCCTCCCGAAAGGTCCGCAGCGCGGACAGCGCGGCACCGCGCACATGCCCCAACGCCGACTCGAACCGCCCCTCGACCTCATGCACCTCACCGCCGTCCCCGCGCCGCGACACCGACCGGAACCCAGGGTCACTGGAGTCCACCTCGACCACGACGGGGCCCTGGTCGGACTCCCAGCGCATCAACTCACTCACGTACGGCTTCCCTTCCGGCCTTGATCGGTGTTACCGCCCGCCGCCTGAAAGGTAACGTCAACAGGTCTCCCGGTAAGCGGTGTTCGGCAGATACGTGTGCCACGCCTCGCGCCCGAGTCCGCCCCGCACCCGTTCACATACGTCCCGGGCGGCGCGGCCCGGGTCGACGAGGAGGCGGCGGCTCGCGATGTGCGGCGTGGCGACGCGCACCTCGTTTCCGGCGAAGCCGACGGCGAGGACCGGCCCGTCCGCCGCCGGGTACGCGGCGCCCGCGAGGCGGGGCGTCTCCGTCTCCCAGACACGGACGGTGCCGTCGGCGGCGCCGGCCGCGAGGTGGCGGCCGTCGGCGGAGAAGGCCAGGACGGGTACGGCGCCGTCGTCGCCCGCGTCCCAGGAGCCGGCGGCGAGCACGCCGAGGGCGCGGGTGCCGCGAGCGTTCCAGAGGGTGATCCGGCCGTCGTCGTCGGCGGCAGCGAGATGGCGGCCGTCGGGGCTGAAGGCCACGGCGACCACATCGTCCTCGCCCCGCAGCACCCGCGATGAGCGTCCCGTCCGCACGTCGACGAGGACGCCGTCCCCCGTGAGGAGGGTCCGTCCGTCGGGCGCCAAGGCGTTGGCCAACCCGGCGGTGGGCCGGTGCAGGGCGCGCATGCGCTCTCCCGTACGTTCTCCCCTGCGCTCTCCCGTGGGCTCTCCCGTGCGTTCTCCCCGCCTGCCCCTGCCCACCTTCCAGACCTCGACCTGCCAGTCATCGTTGTCCCGCGCGGTGACCGGCGCCCCCGAGAGGACGACGGGGCCTTCGTCGGAGGCGGGGACGGGGACGGGGACGGCCATGCTCTGCGTCAGCACCGGCACGGTGGCGGCCCGCCCCACATCCCTCCCCCGCGTGAGGCTCCACTGCCGCACGGTCGTTCCACGGTCGTCACCCGCCCCGTACACGAGCCTGCCACCGTCCTTGGAGAACGCCATGCCGCCCGCGCAGTCCGCGCACACGCTGCCCGGCAGCCAGTCGCTCACCCCGCCTCCGCGTGCCCTCCGCAGCTGGAAGCGCCGGCCGTCGCCGCGCCGCTGCGTGGCGGCGAGGGTGCGCCCGTCCGGGCTGAACCGTGCGGACCCGAGCGGCTGCTCCAGTCGCTCGGCCGACAGCGCCTCGCGTACGTCGAGCGTGCGTACGGTCTGTCCGGCCTGGTAACGGATCACACCGTCGGCCGCGTCGACGCGGGCGTCGGTGGCGCTGTCGTTGTCCAGGGGGTGGGTGAGCAGGGGGGCGGCAGGGGACGCGGTCGCCCACAGCGCGATCTTCCCGTCCGCCATCGTGACGGCGAGGGCGCCGTCCTCGCTGAAGTCCACGTGTACGTCCACGTCCACGTCTACGTAGGCACTGGCACCGGCACCCGCACCCGCACCCGCACCCGCACCCGCACCCGCACCCGGCAGTTTGATGCGGGGTCGCTCCCGTCCCGGCTCCAGCTCCCGGGTCCGGATGCCGCCCTCGGCCGCGACGGCCAGCCCACGGCTGTCCGGGGTGAACGCGAACCCGTCGCTTCCACAGGCCTGTCTGCCGAACCGCTTGGACCAGGTGACGGGCAGCCGCCGCCCGCCGGCCACCTCCTCCACGATCAGCCCGCCACCGTCCTCCGCGCAGGTCGCGAGAAGCCGGTCGTCCGGGCTCACCCGAGGGAACGGCCCTTCTTCGTGGCGTGCGCCGGTCTCATGGAGCAGTCGCCGCCTCCGCACGTCCCAGACCTGTACGACGGTGTGCCCGCGCCCCCTCTGACGGATGACGAACGTCCGCCCACCGGGCCCGAACCGCCCGTCCGCATCCCACCGCCCGGCCGCCCCGAACGCCTTTCCGACCGGTCGCCCCCGGCGCAGATCCCACACCACGAACCCGCGTCGCTCACCTCGGTACGCGATCATGTTCCCGTCATCGCTGACGTCCGTGTACCCGGTGTGGACGCCGGGCACCTCCCGCACGCCGATGCGGCGGCCACGGCGCAGATCCCACTGCGTGACGCGGTCCCGCGCCACGGCTGTCAGGACGCGGCCGTCGGCGCTGAGGACGCGTGGCGCGTTCGGGACATCGCCGCCATCCGCGCCGGAGAGCGCGGCCAGCTCCCGCTGCGCCGCCGCGCCGCGCACCGCCTCCCGTGTCTCCGGCAGGTCCGCGATCCGCCAGGCCGCCACGCTCAGCCGCATCGAGGTGACCGGATCCGATGTGCGCAGCGTCCGGGCGACCCCGACGATGCGACGCGCTTCCGCCTCGTCGCGCTTGCGCTGACCGTCGCGGTTCTGCTGCCAGGCGACGGCGCCGGCGACCGCCGCGAGGCAGAGCAGCACGGCGAGCGCGGACAGGAGGGCGCGGGTCCTGCGCACGGCGCGGCTTCGGGAACGTACGCCTTGCTCGTGCGCGTCGACGGATGCGTCGAGGAACTCCCGCTCCCCGAGCGTCAGTTCCCATCGCCCGGCCGAGGCGTGCCCGTCCGCCCCGGCGAAGGCCACCCTCGCCTGCGTCAGCCGCGTCCCCCGGTACAGCGCCCCGGGGTCCCGCCTCAGCTCCTCCCACCCGCGCGCCGCCTCCGTCAGCGCCCGGTGCAGCCGCAGCCGCTCCCGGTCCGCGTCGATCCAGCCGCGCAGCCGTGGCCACGCGGTGAGCAGCGCCTCGTGGGCGAGGTCGACCACCGTGCTGTCAACCGCTGTGCCGTCAATCGCCGCGTCGTCGACCGCCGCGCCGTCGACCGCCGCACCGTCAACCGTCAAGAGGCGGGCCGCGACGAGGCGTTCCAGAACCGCGTCGCAGCCGGCCGACAGCTCAGCCCGGTCGACGGGGCGTCGCGTGTCCTGCGTGCCGTCGCCCGGTGTCACCATCCGCAGCAGCAGCGACCGCGCCGTCGCGGCCTCCGTCTCGTCCAGGCGCCCGTACACGTCCTCGGCGGTGTGCGCGACGGCGCCGCGCACACCCCCGATCGCGTCGTACGCCGCTTCTGTCAGCGTCTTTCCGCTGCGCCGCCGCCACACCTCGCGCAGCGCGTGCGCCATGAGCGGCAGGCCGCCCGGCTCGCCGGCGCAGTCGGCGACGATCTTCGCGGTCAACGCCCGTTCCACGACGAGCCCTTCGGCCGCCGCCGGTCGCACGACGGCCTCGCGCAGCCGGTTCGGCGGCATCGGGCCGACGAGGAGGTTCGCGTCGCCGAGCGCTTCCGCGAGAGGGCCGTGCTCGGCGCAGCGGCCGTAGAAGTCGGCGCGTACGGCGAGGACGACCCGGAGGCGGCTCTCCGGTTCGCGTGCGGTGAGCAGAAGGGCGAGGAACGCGTCCCGTTCGTCCGCGTCGTGGCAGAGCGAGAAAACCTCCTCGAACTGGTCCACGACGAGAAGGGTGTCGGCGAGCCCGTCCGCCGGGGTGAACAGGTCGCGGTGCGTGCGGGCAGGGCGGGCGCCCGGTGTGAGGACGCGGATCGCGGCGGGCCGCGCGGGGCCCGCCGACTCCCGTAACGCCGGGATCAGTCCGGCGCGCAGCAGCGACGACTTGCCGCTGCCCGAGGCCCCGATCACCACCGCCACCCGCCGGCGCCCGATGAGGCCCGCCAGTTCGGCGACCAGGTCGTCGCGGCCGTGGAAGCGGGCCCGGTCGTCGGCGCCGAAGCGGGCGAGCCCGGGGTAGGGCGACTCCCCGTCGTCCGGGACGCGTACGGCGTCCTCCGCGACCGTCTCGTACCAGCGCCGCTCCCACGCGTCGGCATCGCCCTCGCAGACCGACACGTAGGCGCGCAACACGGGGAGGGAGGGCAGCCGGGTGCCCGCGGCGGCCGCGGAGAGGGTGGGCGCGGAGTAGGGGACGCGCTGCGCCATCGCGCGGTACGTGGGGCTGCCCGCGTCGACGCGGAGCTTGCGCAGGTCGTACGCGAAGCGCTGCACCGGGCCCGCCGTCGGCTCCAGCGGCTTCTCACGACGCCCCACCGCGCCCCGCCCCTCCCTCGCGTCCCCCCGCTCAAGGTCAGGGCCACGCTAGCAATTGATCGGCGCGCCGGAACAGGGCTGCCCATCAATCCCCGGCCCGCTGAACTCGGCCTTTCCGGCGCCCACCCAGTGGGCCCCGGAGCAGTCAGCCATTCGTTCCGCAGCGCACGCACGGGGAGCCACCATCGCCACCGAATCCGATCAGTACGTCGAGTCCGCCTCCTCCAATCCTCTCGGCGGGTCCACCCCGCCCGCCCCCTCGCGCAGCCGCCCGCGCTCCACCGTCGCGCCCGGTCTGCTCCTGACCCTGGCGCTCGGCTTCTGGGGGCTGCGCCGCCAGGGCAGCATGTGGCGGGACGAGGTGGTGACGTACGACGTCGCCCACCGCGCCCCGACCGACCTCTGGCAGACACTGGGGAACGCGGACGCCGTCCACGGCCTCTACTACCTGCTCATGCACGGGCTCTTCCGGCTCTCCCAGCTCTTCCGGCTCTTCCACGACGCCGACCCGCTGCTCGTACTGCGCGTCCCCTCGGTCCTCGCCATGGGAGCGGCGACTGTCGGCGTGGCACTGCTCGGGCGGCGACTCGCCGGGCCCCGGGCGGGGCTGCTCGCCGGGGTCGTCTTCGCGGTGCTGCCGTCGGTGCAGCGTCAGGCGCAGGAGGGGCGTTCGTACGCGATGGTGTGCGCGCTGGTCGTCTGGGCGACGTATCTCCTGGTGGTCGCGGTCCAGGCACCGCGCGGGCGGCGCGGGCGGCGTACGCGGCGGCTGTGGTGCGGTTACGGCGCGCTGATGCTGCTCGCCTGCCTCCTCCACGAGTTCGCGGTGTTCGCCCTGCCCGCGCACGCGGTGACGGTGCCTGGCGCGGCACGTCGGGCGTGGGCCGCGGCTGCCGGGGGCGTGGTCGTGGGAGTGGCTCCGCTGGTCGCGCTGAGTCAGCGGCAGCAGGCGCAAGTGGATTGGCTGCACTTCGACGCGGGCGCGTACGCCGGTGCCGCCGGGCTGTGCGCCCTCGGGGTGTGCTGTGCCGTATTGCACAGGATGTCGGCACCGGGTGAGGAGGGGCGGTGGCCCGCTCTCGTCCGCCCGGCCCTGGCCCTGCTCGTCGTACCCGTCTCGCTGCTCATGCTGCTCGCCCCGCTCAAGCCGCTGTTCACGGAGCGCTACGTCATGTACGGCATGGCCGGTGTCGCCCTTCTCGTCGGGGCGTTGCTCGACCGGGCCCTGTCCGGCGGCCGAGGGCTCGTCGCCGTGGCGGTGGTCACGGCCGGCGCGGCTCTCGCCGCGTTGTTTCCCGTCGCGCTGAACCTGCGTACGCCGGCGGGCCGTCTCGACGACTCCATCGCCGCCGCGCACGCCATCCGCGCCGTCGGTGGGGAGGGCGACGCCGTGGTGTACATGCCGCTGCGCCGCAGAGTGTGGTCCCTGGCCGCGCCCGGAGCCGTCCGGGAGCTGCGGGACATCGCCCTGGACCGGAGCCCGGTCGCCTCGGACACCCTGTACGGCACGGAGGTTCCCGCCGACGTCATCCGCGGTCGTATGCGCGCGGAGCCGCGGATCGTGCTCGTCACCGATCCCTCGGGCAGGACGGACGACCGGATCGAGCGGGAGACCGTCAAGTGGGACGTCATCACGAGCCGCTTCGAGAAGTGCCGGTCCTGGAGCGGCCAGGGCGCGCGCGTCACCCTCTACGCGCGCCCCGGCCGCTGCTGAGAGCCCTGCACGGCTGCTGAGCCCTACACGGCGGCGTGCTCCTTGACCGCCACGTGCACCGTCTGCGCCGTCAGCAGGAACAGGTCCTCGCGGTGGTGCAGGCTCTGGGGGTCGTCCTTGTCCAGGAGGCGGTCGATCGTGGTGAGGTCGTCGGGCGTGACGCGGCCCTCGTGCATCTCGCGGCGGCGGGTGAACTCTTCGAGCACATGGGCGCGGGCCGTGTCGGAGAGCGGGGCCGGCAGGTCCAGGAGGAAGCTGCGGGTGGCCACGTGGCGCAGGCCCGCGCCGGTGAGGAGCGCCGGCCAGTCCTCCGCCGCGTCCTTCGAGTGCGGCAGGCCGGTGCGCATCTGGGCGAACCACTCCTCATCGGAGGCTTCGAGGCGGGAGAGGAGCCCGGGGCGGCCGAAGCCGATGTCGCGGGGGAGGTAGCGGGCGCCGAGGCCGCCCTCCAGGAGGGCGATCGCGCCGCCCGGTGCGAGGCGGCCGGCGAGGGCGGCGAGCGCGGCGCCCTGGTCGCCGACGTGGTGCAGCGACTTGCACAGCCACAGGAGGTCGGCGGTCGGTACGTCGTCGACGGCGTCCGGGAGCACCGCGCGCACCGTGTCGAAGCGGCCGGTCAGGCCCTCGCGGGCGGCGCGGTCGCGGGCCCGCTCCAAGAGGGGTTCCTCGGGGTCCGCCGCGACGACGCGCGCCTTGGGGAAGGCCTCGGCCAGCTGGAAGGAGATGGCGCCGGGGCCGCTCCCGACGTCGACGACGACGCCGGGTTCCGGCACCCAGTGACGCAGCCAGGCGGCCACCTCGCCGTACATGGGAGCGGCGACCTCCGCGTACCGCTCCAGCATGGCTCCCATGGCGGCCCAGTCCATGTCCTCGCCACCATGCCCGTGCCCGTGGCCATGCCCGTGGCCATGCCTCTGCCCCTGCCCCTGTCCGTGCGCGTGGTGCTGCCCCATCGCTCTGCCGCCTTCCGGTTCCGGTTGTTCTCCGCCCTCGTTGTGGAGAACAGGGACAGCCTGCTCCCCCTTCCCGGTTTTCGACGACCCACGTTGCCGTTACGGCAAAAGGAAGCCTCAGCCCCGTTTGCGGAACGCCCGCAGGCTGAACAGCGGATCGGGGCGCGGCACGTCCTGGTCCGGGAGCGCGGCGAGCCCGGCCGCGAGGCGCGCGGCCAGCGGCCCGTCGGGCGGGACCTGCGTGAACCAGCCCCGGTGGAGGTCGTCGACCGTGGAGCGCGGGGTGCGGCCCTGGCCGTGGCCGACGAACCGGGACCGGCCGGCCGGCGCCATGCCGTGTTCGGCCGCGTACGCCGCGACGGCCGCGGCGCGGTCGACGGCGGGGCGCACGGGGCGCGGGGCGAGCACGGCGTCGATGTCGCTGCCCGCGTCGTGCGAGGCGGCCTTGTCGACGGTGGTGACGTAGATGCCGCCGGGCCGCAGCACCCGCGCGCACTCGGCGACGACCGATGCCGTCTCCTCGGGGCCGGGGAGGAGATGCAGCAGCCACACCGTACTCACGGCGTCGAACACCCCGTCCGGGAAAGGAAGTTGGCGGCTGTCGCCGAGAATGATGGCGCCCGGGACCCGGGCCGCCGCCATCCGGGCCATGCGGGGCGCCGCGTCCACTCCCGTCACGCGCAGACCGGCACGCGCGGCGAGGCGGCGGGTGACCAGGCCGGTGCCGCAGGCGGCGTCGAGGAGGCTGCGGGCATCGGGAGGCACCAGGCCGAGTACGGCGTCCGCGGCGGCGGCCGCACGGGGCTCACCGCCGCGCGAGGCGTCGTAGCGGTCGGCTTCCTTGCTGTAGTCGAGCATGCCCGCGCTCACTCCGCGCCGTGTCCCGGGGCCAACGCCTCGACCCGGCGGGCCAATTCGAAGTCGAGGGCGGTGAGCGCGCCGCCCGCGCTGTGTGTCTGCACGGACACGGCGACGGTGTTGTAGCCGAGGGTCAGATCGGAGTGGTGGTCGAGCTCGTCCTGCGTCTGGGCGATGTGGACGACGAGACCGGTCGCCGCGAAGTGCGAGCCGAGCCGGTACGAGCGTGTGATCTTGCCACCGTCGAGGGACCAGCCGGGAAGCTCGGCGAGGCGGTCCTCGATCTCCTTCTGCGAGAGCGGTTCGGGTGACGGCGATTGGGGGGACATGGGCCATGCTCCTTCCACGGGGTCGGTCTCACCTTGCCACAGCCCGAAGCGCATCAGTCCCGGAGAACCCGCAAGCCGTTCTCAGGCAATACGCGGCCCGCGCGGGCCCAGTCGACACGGCCGATGCCGACCACGGCTGGTCCGCGCGCCAGCACGTCGTCCAAGGCCGCACACGCCTCGGCCGGTGACACGTCCTCCAACCCCCAGCGCTGCACTGCCTGTGCCATCTCCTGGTGGCGGGCGACATAGCCGGTCTCGCCGATGGCACCCCAGGCGATGGCCGGCGCGGGCTTCCCCGTACGACGGCGGGCCCGGGCCAGGGCTTCCAGGAACAGGTTGGCGGCCGCGTAAGGGCCCTGTCCCGCATTTCCCACCAAGGCGGACAGGGAGGAATAGGCGACAAAAAAGTCCAGGTCACAGTTCGTGGTGTAAGCGTCCAGCAGA
Source organism: Streptomyces sp. NPDC003032 (assembly GCF_053591415.1). Lineage (NCBI taxonomy): Bacteria > Bacillati > Actinomycetota > Actinomycetes > Kitasatosporales > Streptomycetaceae > Streptomyces > Streptomyces sp. NPDC003032. Next base: position 21,494 of record NZ_JBSFTT010000008.1, read on the forward strand.
AGGGTGCCGTGCATCTTGGGACCTAGGACGGCTTGCACGCGCTCCTGTGACAACTGAGCCAGTTGGGCGTCGTCCAGGACCATCGCCGCGTGTACGACGCCCCGGACGTCGATGTCTCGTTTGCCGAGTTCGACGAAACGACCCCCTGCCTTGAGCAGTTCGAGGCTGCGGGTCAGGCCCTCGCCTGCCAGTGAGTTGAGCACCACGTCGACACCTTGCCCTGCGGTGAGGTCGCGGACGTGATCGGCGAAGTCGGCGGCGCGAGAATCCGCCACGCGGGTCACGCCCAGCAGTCGCAGCAGATCGCGCTTGGCGGGGGTGCCCGCTGTGGCGATCACTTGCGTGCCTCGATCCCGGGCGAACTGCAGCGCGGCAAGCCCGACTCCCCCGGCAGCGCCATGGACAAGAAGAGTGTCGTCCGGCCGCAGCCGGGCCAGGCCCCCGAGCGCGTACCGCACCGTGAGGCATGCCACCGGCACGGTGGCTGCGGCTGCGAACCCCACGCCGTCCGGCATCCGGCCCACCAGACTCCGGTGGGCCACCACCTGGGAGGCCAGTGCGGGCATCGCCATGGCGAACACCCGGTCGCCGACGGCCAGATCGGCCACACGGGACCCGACCTGTGCGACGACACCCGCACATTCCAGACCGAGGTTCTGCTGTGCCGCACCGGAGGCAAGCAGGCCGGTGGCCCGCATGACGTCCCGGTAGTTCAGGCCCGCGGCCCGTACTTCGATGAGCACCTCATCCGGGCCCGGTGCACACGGGGCCATCGGTGTCCAGGAGAGTCGATGGGACAGGCCGGGGTCGTGGAACTCCAGCCGGTAGCGGCCCGAGCCGTCATCGGCAGGTTGAACTGCCCGGGGCGAGGCGCTGAGGGCCGTGATCCGGGGGGTGAACCGGCCGGCGCGGGTGAGTACGACCTCATCTTCCGCATCCGGCGCGGACAGTTCTGCGGCAAGGCGGCATGCGTCGGCGCCGGGGTCAGTGCCACGTTCCAGGGAGATCCGTCGGACGGTGAGTCCCGGGTGCTCGTTGGCCAGGCCGCGGGCGGCTCCCCAGACGGCCGCGTCTTGCGGGTGGGTGGCTGCCTCAGGTGCGGGCTGGGCCCCGCGGGGGCGGGTGACCAGCCACAGTTCCGGCTTGGCGCCCTCGGCTGCGGTCTCGGCGTCGGCGGCGGCGGCGAGGCCGGTCAGGGTGGCGATCCGGTGGGCGGCCAGGGCGGTGGCAGCAGCCGCGCCGGGGGCGCTCCAGGGCGCGTCGGGTCCGTCGTCCAGCAACAGCACGGCGCGGGAGGGCACCGGCTCCGTCGTGGTGGAGGAGGGCAGCCGGTCGGGGCCGGTCGTACCGGCGGCTTGGCGCACCGTGGCGCGGCCACTGGTGCTGAGAGTGGAGGCCAGTGCCTGGGCCAGGTCGGCCTCGGGATTCTCGGCGACGATGACCCAGTCGGCGGCAGCGGCGGGTGACGGGGGCCGCGGTTCGAGGGCGGACGTGGACGGCACCCGGGTGGTGCCGGTGCGCCGGGCCAGGAGCAGTGAGGAGAAGCTCGGCAGGAGGCCGAAGCAGAGAACGAGGAATGCCGGGTCGTGTTGCTCGGTGGCCATCAGCTGCCCGTCGTCGGCCAGCAGCCACGCCACCCGGTCCAGGCACGCCCGCAGGTCCTTGGCGGCGTGCGGGACATTGTGGGCGACGACTAGGTCGAAGGAGCCGGGCGTGAAGCCCTGTTCCTCAAGGCCGCGGTCAAGGTCGAGCGTGCGGTAGTCGACGAAGTCGTAGGACCTGAACCGTGCACGGGCGCGGGGGAAGAACGCGGCCGAGATGTCGGTGAAGACGGATTGGGTCCGTTCTGGGGGCAGCACCTCCAGCAGCCAGCCGGTGGCGCCCCCCGTCCCCGCGCCAGCCTCCAGGATGCGCAGCGGTCGGTCCGCGGGCCAGGCACGGACGGCGGCGCGCAGGAGTTCCCGGGCCGCACGGTGGTGGCCCGCCAGGCCGAGCGCCTGGTGGTAGAGCTGTTCGACCAGATGCCGGTCGGCGTCGGCGAACAGCAACTCATGCGGATTGTGCGCGCCCCGCAGCACGTCGGCCAAGTGCAGTCCACAACGTCCGTACACGGTCGCGATGACCGCCTGCCCGGGGTGGTCATTCAGAAGGGAACGGTGCATGTCATCCGGTCGGGGAACACCGATGAGCCGCCAGCGCTGTCCGCCCCCGGGCGCGGACTCGGCCGGTTCGGCGAGCCCGTATTCCTGGGCGAGGGACAGCAGGAGGTGCAGCAGCCGCCGGTAGGGCTCCTGCACCCCGGCCGCCACCAGGTCGCCGACGGTGAACTCCGGGGCGCCGTCGGCAAAGCGGCCGACGGCCGCGGCCGCGAAGTGGGCGCATACCTCCTTCAGCCGCGACACGGCGGTACGGTCGGCGCCCGCCCCACTGTCGGTGGTCAGGGGCGCCAGAGCCCTCATCCGGTCCCCGGCGGAGGCGTCCAGCAGGGACTGCGGGGCGGGCAGGAGGGAGCGCTCGTCCGTGTCGTCGGGGTGCGGGCGTGGGGCGGCGCGCAGCACGGTCTCGTAGCGTTCCGGTGGGGCGAGGGTGCCCGCTCCGGCGTACCGGCGCAGGAGGCAGCCTTCCATTTCCACGGTGACCCGGCCGTCCTCGTCGAGGATCGTCACGTCCCAGCAGGCTTCCAGTGCGCCGAGGTGACGGGCCCGGACGTGGATGTACCCGGTGGGTGACGGCTGATGCCAGACCCGGGCCGTCTCGATCTCGGCGGGCAGAAACGGCACCGGGTCGGTGTCGGCGGCCGCCAGCAGCGCGGCGCCCGCCTGCAATGCACCGTCGAGGATGGCCGGGTGGATGTGGAAGCCGTCCCCGGGTTGTCGCAGGGAGTAGGTGGCAACCACTTCGTCCTCACCTGCTGTGAGGTGGGTGAGGATGCGGAAGGCCGGGCCGTAGGGCAGGCCCTGGGTTGCGAGCCGGGCGTAGTGCTCGGCGGCGGACATCTCCATGACGCAGCCCTGGCCGAGTGTGGCGATCGGGCGGGGGGCGGGTGCGGCGGCCAGCAGGCGGCGGGCCCGGCCGCGGGCGTGTTGGCGCCACTCGCCTCCCGTCCCGGTGCGGCTGGTGATGCGCACGCTGTGGTCGTCCTCGGACAGGGCCACCTGGTAGTGCACGTCCACCGGGTCATCAGCGTCTTGGGGAAGGACCAGCGCGCGGGTGATGTTCAGGGTGCGGACCTCGACGGGCCCGGCGTGGCATTCCCGGGCGGCGGCAACGGCTGATTCGAGGTAGGCGGCGGCCGGGAGCACCACCGCGTCGCCCACCTTGTGGTCGGCCGGCCAGGGCAGCCGTGCCGGTTCCAGCGGTGCGCACCAGGTGGGTTCGGCGGTGGGCAGCCGGTCGCCCAGTAGCCGGTACGCGGAAGCACCGGCATCTTCGCCGGTCCGGTTCCACCAGCGTGGGTCACCGTTCCAGTGGCGCTGTCGCTGCCAGGGGTAGCCGGGCAGGCCCACCACACGCGCCGGGCGGGGAAAGAAGGCGCTCCAGTCCGGCCGGGCGCCGCAGGCCAGCAGGTTCCCCACGGCGCGGCGCACCGCGTCGGGGCCCGAGGCGGTGCCGTCGCGGCCGCACGTGCTCACCACGGCCGCAGGCCGGGTGCGACCGGCGGTCAGCCGCCGGAGGTAGGTGCTCAGCACCGGATGCGGGCCGATCTCCACCAATACGTCGTACTCCTGGTCCAGCAGCGTCTCCACCGCCAAGTCGAAGGCGACGGGTTCACGGACGTTGCGCCACCAGTAGTGTCCGTCGAGTTTCTCGCCCGACAGCGGGGCGCCGGTCACCGTCGAGATGAACTGGAGGCGGGCCGCCGCAGGGCGCAGATCGACCAAGGCAGCTGCCAGCGGCTCTTAGATGGGGTCCATGGCACGGCTGTGAAAGGCGTATTCCAGGTCGAGCATGCGGAAGAAGACTCCGCGGTCCGCCAACTGTCGGCCGAGTGCTTCGAGCTGGCCGACGTCACCCGCGACGGTCACGTCCTGCCCGCTGTTGACGGCGGCCAGCTCCAGAGTGCCCTCAAGGGCGGCCAGTTCACGGCGAGCGTCCTCCGGCGACAGGCCCACGGCTGCCATCCTCCCGCTCCCGGCCGTCGCGGCCTGGGCCCGGCTGCGTGCGGCCACAACCCGCGCGGCCGCGGACAGATCCAGGGCGCCCGCCACGTGGGCGGCGGCGACCTCGCCGATACTGTGCCCGGCCACTGACAGCGGCCCGCAAGTGCGGAGCGCACCCAAGGCCCGTCCTACGGCCCTGCACTCTGCCTGGTCCCCCGCGGACGTACCCGTCCCGTGCATCTCCAGGTATGCCAGGTCGTCGGCACTGATACCGGCACGTGCGTGGACCGCGCGCAGCAGCGCCTCCTGCGCGACGTCGCTGGGCAGAGCCATACCGGCCGTGCGCCCGTCGCTGGTGGCACCGGAGGCGAGAATCGTGCCGTGCACGCGGTCGCCATCGGCCAGCGCGTCGCCCAGCCGCTTGAGCAGGACCACCCCGCCTCCCTCGGCTCGGACAGAGCCGTCGGCCTTGCCGGAAAAAGTACGGCAGCGCCCGGCGGGCGACAGCATGGAGGCGGCCGTGAACCCGACGTAACCGGACGGGTTGAGCAGAACGTGGGCGCTACCGGCCAGCACCGCGCGGCCCCGGCCGGACCGCAGGAACTCACAGGCCTGGTGGACCGCGGTCAGCGCCGAGGAGCAGGCGGTGTCCACTGCCACGCTCTCGCCGTGCCAGTCCAGCACGTAGGAGATGCGGTTGGCGGTGACAGCCCCGCTTCCCCCCCGTCATCGTGTAAGGGTTCACGGTGCCGGTACGGGCCGCCTGCAGATCGAGGTAATCCTGCCCGGAAACACCGATGAAGAAGTCGGCGTCGAAATCCGCGATATTCTCCAGGAACCCGCCGGCCGTGGTGCGCGTCTTCCCCGGCCTTCCGCGCCGGTCGAGGAACCGGTCGCTCTCGAAACGCTCGGGCGGCGCCTCAATCACCAGGTCGCGACCCTGTTCGAGCACCGACCAGAGGCTCTGCAAATCGTTGACACCCCCCGGGCAACCGGCATGCGGCGCCCACGATCGCCAAGGGTTCTTCTTGCGGGCATACGTTCTGCTCGGGCATCACATGCCTCCGGAGCGCCGCCGTGGATGAACCCGCGGGAAATCCCTGAGAAAGGGGTTTGATGCGAGAGTCATACCGGACAGCCGTTGAGCTGACATTCGGACAACCGACACGGAGCATGGTGGTCCGTACGCCATCACCAGCAAATGCACGTCCCCCTGACGAGGGATTTGCATGAAAAGCAGTACGCGGTCCAGGCGGTTGGGACCGCAGGAAGCGGGCAGTGGTGACGTGCCGCGTGGCGGTCTGCTCCGTGATGCCGAACAGGCGCACGAGCCACAGGAGGTCGGCGCTCTCCGAAGCCGCGGGCAGTTCGATTACCGTCTACGTATGACAACCGCCGCGCCCGCCAAGGGGAACACCAGAGACAAGGCCAAGGGGAACACCAAGGGGAACGGGACCGGAGTGGGCCCGCTGCTGCGCGGCTGGCGGGAGCGGCGGCGCGTCAGCCAGCTTGAGCTGGCCCTGCGCGCCGACTCGTCCGCGCGGCACATCAGCTTCGTCGAGACGGGCCGCTCACGCCCCAGCGAGGAGCTCGTGCTACGTCTCGCCGACCACCTCGATGTGCCGGTGAGGGACCGCAACTCCCTGCTGCTCGCGGCCGGTTACGCGCCCCGCTTCCGGGAGACCCCGCTGGAGGACCCCTCGATGGGCACCCTGCGCGAGGGCCTCGAACAGCTCCTGACCGGATACGAGCCCTATCCGGCGCTGGTCGTCGACGCGGCGTACGACGTCATCGCGGCGAACCGCGGCATCGCGATGATCCTCGACGGCATCCCGGAGCGCCTCCTCGCCCCGCCCCTGAACGCGATGCGGCTCACCCTCCACCCGGATGGCCTCGCCCGCAGGATCCGCAATCTGCGGGAGTGGCGCGGCCATCTGCTGCACCAGATGGAGCGGCAGATCGCACTGCAGCGCTCGGACGCCCTGCGGGCGGTGTACGAGGAGGTGGCCGCGTATCCGGTGGAAGATCCGGGGGTGGACGCCTTCGACGCCGGGACGGACGTGCCGTACTTCGCGCTGCCTCTGCGGATCGAGCACGACGGGCACGTCCTGTCCTTCATCTCGTCGATCTCGACGTTCAACACCCCGATGGACGTGACGGTCGCCGAGCTGGCCATCGAGACGCTGCTCCCGGCCGACCCGGCGACGGTCAAGTACCTCCAGACCCGGATGGGCTAGGCCCGCAGCGCGCGCAGCGCCGCGTACTGCAGGGCGGCGAAACCGCCGACGGTGACGGCCTGCATCGGGATCCAGACCGCGCCGGCCGTGCTGGGCGAGAGCCAGGCGACGAGGGCGACGACGCTGAGCACCGCCCAGGCGGCGTTGCCCTCGATCACCGCGCGCACGCCGAGCGTCGGCGGGCTCTTGCGGGCGGCGAGGTAGCCGACGCCCGCGCCGTAGAGGGTGAGGAAGACGCCGAGGCCGAGCAGCAGCCCTGAGTCGACGCCGAGGAGGCGTCCGAGGGGTCCGGAGGCGGCGACGTACGCGAGACCGTTGCCGGCGGTCACGACCGCGTCGAGGCCGAGGAAGCGGCGCAGCATGGTGGTCGGGTCGGTGGTGCGGGCCAGGGCGGTGAGCTGGCAGGTCGTCATGGCGGGCTGCCTCCAAGCGGCGGGGACGAGCGGTCTCGGGCGGTGGCGGATGATCCGGTACGCGGTACGCGGTGCGCGGAGTGCGGTACGCGGTACGCGGTGTGCGCTGTGCGGTGCGCCGGTCTGATCCGGTGACACCACTGTGTCGGTCCCGCGCCACCTGGTCGATTACGTCACAGGTAATGCCGGGCCCGGTTGCCGGGGGCGGCCACCCCCGGCCCTCGTAGGACCCATAAGCCCGCCCCCACAACCCATACGGCGGCGACCGAAAGGTGCCCCGCGCCCCCCGCCCCTACGTTCGTTGAAAGGCAGACCTAGGGAGCTCCACGGTGACAGAGACGACCGAGCCCGCCGCCGCCCTGCTGCGGGCGGGGAAGTTCTTCCGGCGCGGCGCCACCGCTCCCGACCTGCACAGCGTCGCGCTGACCGGTGGCCGGGACGCGGACGCCTTCTACCGGGACCGCTGGAGCCACGACAAGGTCGTGAACTCCACGCACGGCGTGAACTGCACCGGCTCCTGCCGTTGGAAGGTGTACGTCAAGGACGGCATCATCACCTGGGAGACGCAGGCGACGGACTACCCGAGCGTCGGCCCCGACCGCCCCGAGTACGAGCCGCGCGGCTGCCCCCGGGGCGCCGCGTTCTCCTGGTACACGTACTCCCCCACCCGCGTCCGCTACCCCTACCTGCGCGGCGTCCTGCTTGAGATGTATCGGGAGGCGAAGGCCCGTCTCAAGGACCCGGTGCTGGCCTGGGCGGACCTCCAGAGCGATCCCGAGCGGCGCCGGACCTACCAACAGGCCCGCGGCAAGGGCGGGTTGGTGCGGGCGAGCTGGGACGAGGCCGTCGAGATCATCGCGGCCGCGCACGTCCACACGATCAAGACGTACGGTCCCGACCGCGTCGCCGGCTTCTCGCCCATCCCCGCGATGTCGATGGTGTCGCACGCGGCGGGCGCCCGTTTCATGGGGCTGATCGGCGCGCCGATGCTCTCCTTCTACGACTGGTACGCGGACCTCCCCGTCGCCTCGCCGCAGGTCTTCGGCGACCAGACGGACGTACCGGAGTCGGGTGACTGGTGGGACGCCGCGTATCTGATGATGTGGGGTTCGAACGTGCCGGTGACGCGGACCCCCGACGCGCACTGGATGGCCGAGGCGCGCTATCGCGGGCAGAAGGTCGTGGTCGTGGCGCCCGATTACGCCGACAACGCCAAGTTCGCCGACGAGTGGCTGCATCCGCACCCCGGCACGGACGGGGCCCTGGCCATCGCGATGGGGCATGTCGTCCTGAAGGAGTTCTTCGTCGACCGCCCGACGGACTTCTTCACCGACTACGTACGCAAGTTCACCGATCTGCCCTTCCTGGTGACGCTGACCGAGCGCGACGGCGCGTACGTACCCGCGAAGTTCCTGCGCGCCACCGACCTCGGCGACGGCGGCGAAGGCGGTGACTGGAAGACGGCCGTGCTCGACGAGAACACCGGGCGGCCCGCCGTCCCCAACGGCTCGCTCGGCTTCCGCTGGACCGAGTCCGGCAAGGGCCGGTGGAACCTGCAGCTCGGCGACATCAAGCCGCTCCTGTCACTGCACGGCTCACCGGTCGCGGCGGGCGTCGAGGTGCTGCTGCCCCGCTTCGACACCGAGGGCGGCCCGCACGGCCAGGGCCGCGGGGAAGTGGTGCGCCGAGGGGTGCCCGCCACCCGGCTCGGCGGGCAGGACGGGCCGCTGGTCACCACCGTCTTCGACCTGCTCCTCGCGCAGTACGGCGTCGGACGCGAAGGGCTGCCGGGCACATGGCCCTCCTCGTACGACGACGCGGACGCGCCCGGCACGCCCGCCTGGCAGGAGGCGCACACCTCCGTGCCCGCCGCCAAGTGCGTCAGGATCGCACGGGAGTTCGCCGCGACGGCGGAGAAGTCGCGCGGCCGCTGCATGATCCTGATGGGCGCCGGGACCAACCACTGGTTCCACTCCGAGACGATCTACCGCGCCTTCCTCGCGCTGCTCCAGCTGACCGGCTGCCAGGGCCGTAACGGGGGCGGCTGGGCGCACTATGTCGGGCAGGAGAAGTGCCGCCCCGTCACCGGCTGGGCGACGCTGGCCGGTGGCATCGACTGGAGCAGGCCGCCGCGGCAGATGATCGGCACCGCCTACTGGTTCCTCAACACCGACCAGTGGCGTTACGACAAGTTCGCCGCGGACGTGCTCTCCTCGCCGCTGGGCGAGGGCCGCTTCGCGGGGATGACGGGCGCCGACTGCCTCGCCCTGTCGGCGCGCTGCGGCTGGATGCCGTCGTACCCGACGTTCGACCGCAACCCCCTGGACCTCGCGGAGACGACGGGCGATCCGGTGGCCAATGTCGTCGACGAACTGAAGGCGGGCACCCTCAAGTTCGCCTGCGAGGACCCGGACGCCCCCGAGAACTGGCCGCGCGTCCTCACCCTGTGGCGCGCCAACCTCCTCGGCTCCTCCGCGAAGGGCGCCGAGTACTTCACGAAGCACCTGCTCGGCACGCATTCGTCGCTGCGCGCCGAGGAAGCGGCACCGAACGAGCGCCCCTCGACCGTCACTTGGCGTGACAAGGCCCCCGAGGGCAAGCTCGATCTGCTGGTCTCCCTCGACTTCCGGCAGACCTCCTCCACGCTGCTCTCGGACGTCGTCCTGCCCGCCGCGACCTGGTACGAGAAGCACGACCTGTCGACCACGGACATGCACCCCTATGTGCACTCCTTCACCCCGGCCGTCGACCCGCCCTGGCAGGCCCGCACCGACTTCGACACGTTCCGTGAGATCGCGGAGCGCCTCAGCGAGCTGTCCGTGGACCACCTCGGCGTCCGCGGGGACATCGTCGCCACCGCGCTCCAGCACGACACGCCGGGCGAGACCGCGCAGCCCGGCGGGGTCGTCCTGGACTGGCGCAAGGGCGAGTGCGAGCCGGTACCGGGCCGGACCATGCCGAACCTCGCGGTCGTGGAGCGCGACTACACGGCGATCGGTGCGAAGTTCGCCGCGCTCGGGCCACTGGTGGAGCGGCTGGGGCTGCCGGCCAAGGGCATCGCCCTGCACCCCGACCGGGAGGTCGAGGAGCTGAGGGAACGCAACGGCGTGGTGCTCGGCGGGCCCGCCGACGGCCGCCCCGCCCTGAACACCGCCGTGCAGGCGGCCAACGCCATCCTCGCCCTGTCCGGCACGACGAACGGGCGCCTGGCCACGCAGGGCTTCCGCACCCTGGAGGAACGGACCGGCCAGGAGATGGCGCACCTCGCCGCCGAGCACGAGGGCAAGCGCATCACGTACGCCGACACACAGGCCGCCCCGGTGCCGGTGATCACCTCGCCGGAGTGGTCGGGCAGCGAGTCGGGCGGGCGCCGCTACACGGCCTTCACGCTCAACACCGAGCACCTCAAGCCCTGGCACACCCTCACCGGCCGCCAGCACTTCTTCATCGACCACGACTGGATGCACGAACTGGGCGAGGCGATGCCCGTCTACCGGCCGCCGCTGGACATGAACCGCCTCTTCGGGGAGCCGCGCCTCGGGCCCGACGGCGAACGCGAAGTGACGGTGCGTTACCTCACCCCGCACAACAAGTGGTCGATCCACTCCGAGTACCAGGACAACCTCTTCATGCTGTCGCTGTCTCGCGGCGGGCAGTCCATCTGGATGGCGCCGCAGGACGCGGACGCGATCGGCGTCAAGGACAACGACTGGATCGAGGCGGTCAACCGCAACGGCGTCGTGGTGGCGCGGGCGATCGTCTCGCACCGCATGCCGGCCGGCACGGTCTACATGCACCACGCGCAGGAGCGCACCGTGAACGTCCCGAAGGCGGAGACCACCGGCAGGCGCGGCGGCATCCACAACTCCCTGACCCGGCTCATCCTCAAGCCGTCCCATCTCATCGGCGGTTACGCACAGTTGTCGTGGGCGTTCAACTACCTCGGCCCCACGGGCAACCAGCGCGACGAGGTGACGGTCATCCGCCGCCGCGGCCAGGAGGTCACGTACTGATGAGGGTCATGGCTCAGATCGCGATGGTGATGAACCTCGACAAGTGCATCGGCTGTCACACCTGTTCGGTCACCTGCAAGCAGGCGTGGACCAACCGCGACGGCATGGAGTACGTCTGGTTCAACAACGTCGAGACCCGCCCCGGCCAGGGCTATCCGCGCCGCTACGAGGACCAGGAGAAGTGGCGCGGCGGCTGGGAGCTGAACCGGCGCGGCGCCCTGAAACTGAAGAACGGCGGCCGCGTCAAGTCGCTCCTGGAGATCTTCTCCAACCCCAAGCTGCCGGAGATCAAGGACTACTACGAGCCCTGGACGTACGAGTACCGCAACCTCACCGACGCCCCGCTCGGCGACGACTACCCGGTGGCCGAGCCCCGCTCCCTGATCTCCGGCAAGCCGATGAAGATCGAGTGGTCGTCGAACTGGGACGACAACCTCGGCGGCACCACCGAGCACGGCCATCTGGACCCGATGGTCGCCAAGGTCCGCCAACAGGCCGCCGACAAGGTGAAGTTCGCCTTCGAGCAGACGTTCATGTTCTATCTGCCCCGCATCTGCGAGCACTGCCTCAACCCGTCGTGCGTGGCGTCCTGCCCGTCCGGCGCGATGTACAAGCGGACGGAGGACGGCATCGTCCTCGTCGACCAGGACCACTGCCGGGGCTGGCGCAAGTGCGTGACCGGCTGCCCGTACAAGAAGGTCTACTTCAACCACCGCACCGGCAAGGCCGAGAAGTGCACGATGTGCTACCCGCGCGTCGAGGTGGGCCTGCCGACGGTCTGCTCGGAGACGTGCGTGGGCCGCCTGCGTTATCTCGGGGTGATCCTGTACGACGCCGACAAGGTGACGGTCGCGGCCTCCGAGCCGGATGAACACAAGCTGTACCAGGCGCAGTTGGACGTCTTCCTCGACCCGGAGGACCCAGAGGTGCGCCGCGACGCCGAGCGGGCCGGGATCTCGTACGACTGGATCCAGGCGGCGCGCCGCTCCCCCGTGTACGCCCTGATCAGCACGTACAAGGTGGCGCTCCCCCTGCACCCGGAGTACCGCACCATGCCGATGGTCTGGTACATCCCGCCGCTGTCGCCGGTGGTCGACGCGCTGACGGAGACGGGGCACGACGGCGAGGACGCCGTGAACCTCTTCGGCGCCATCGACACCCTGCGCATCCCCCTCGAATACCTGGCGGAAATCTTCACCGCCGGGGACGTCGGCCCGGTCCGCTCCTCCCTGGAGAAACTGGCGGCGATGCGCGCGCACATGCGGGCCGTCAACCTCGGCGACACGCCCGACAGCGAGGTGGCGCGGTCGGTGGGGCTGACGGGACCGCGGATCGAGGAGATGTACCGCCTGCTGGCCATCGCCAAGTACGAGGAGCGGTACGTCATCCCGACCGCGGCCGTCGCGGACGCGCGGCGCCTGGAGGAGTCGGCCCTCCCCGAACTCTCGGACTCGTGCAGCCTCGATTACGAGGGCGGCCCCGGCGCGGGCGGCGACGGCCCGTTCGGACAGGACTCGGGCCGCAGGCAGCTGCCGCTGGTCACCGTCGAGAACTTCCACACGCTGCGGGCCCGGCAGACCGCGGACGAGCAGCCGAGCGCGGCCGAGAAGGCCCACGCGGCCGAGGAGGACGCCCAGTGACTCCGCACGCCGTGCTCCACCAGGCCGCCGCGCTCTGCCTCGCCTACCCGGACGAGGAGTTCCAGGAGCGGCTCCCGCTGCTGCGGGCCGCCGCTCCCGCCGGGCTCGGCGACTTCCTGACGTACGCCACCGCAACGGACCCCGGGGAACTCGCGGCGCACTACGTGAAGGTCTTCGACTTCAAGAACCGGCACAGCCTGTATCTGAGCTGGTGGCGGGAGGGCGACACCCGGCGGCGCGGTATGGCCCTGGTCCGCTTCAAGGAGGTCTACCGCGCGCACGGCCTGGAGTTCAGCGGCGAGGAGCTGCCGGACTTCCTCCCCGCCGTCCTGGAGTTCTCCGCCCGCGCGGGCCCTGTGCTGCTCCTGGAGAACCGCGGCGGCCTCGAGCTGCTGCGGCTCGCGCTCGGCGACTTCGGCACGCCGTACGCGGGCGTGCTGGAAGCGGTGTGCGCGAGCCTGCCGGGCCCCACGCCCAAGGACCGCGCCGAGGCGCTCGCGCTCGCCCGCTCGGGGCCGCCGCGCGAGGACGTCGGCCTCGAACCCTTCGCACTCATCGGGGAGCACTGATGAAAACGCTGCTGTGGGGCGCCCTCCCCTACATCGCCTTCGTCCTGCTCGTCGCGGGCACGATCTGGCGCTACCGCTACGACAAGTTCGGCTGGACGACCCGCTCGTCACAGGTCTACGAGTCCAGGCTTCTCAACATCGCCTCACCGATGTTCCACTACGGCATCCTCTTCGTGCTCGTCGGGCACCTGGTGGGCCTGTTCCTCCCCGAGTCGTGGACGGACAAGGCGGGGGTGAGCGAGCACACGTACCACCTGTTCTCGCTGTACGGCGGCACGGCGGCCGGGGTCCTGCTCGTCCTCGGCATCCTGCTGCTGCTCTACCGGCGCCGGACCAACACGCCGGTGTTCCGCGCGACGACCGCCAACGACAAGCTGATGTACCTGGTGCTGTTCGCGTCGATCGTCCTCGGCATGGTCGCCAAGCTGACGCACTCGTCGGGCGACGGCTACGACTACCGCGAGTCCATCGCCCCTTGGGCGCGCAGCCTCTTCACGCTCCGGCCCGACATCGACGCGATGACGGGCGTGCCCGTGCTGTACGAGATCCACGCGGTGGTCGGAATGGTGCTGTTCGCCCTGGTGCCGTTCACCCGACTGATCCACATGTTCAGCGCGCCGCTCCAGTACCTCTTCCGCCCGTACGTGGTCTACCGCGCCCGGGACCCGAAGCGGCTGGGCGCGCGGCCGGAGCGGCGCGGCTGGGAACGGACGGGGTCCTAGGGCCTACGGCGCCTTGCCCTGGCCGTCCTTGCCCTGGCCGTCCTTGCCCTGGCCGTCCTTGCCCTTGTCGTCCTCGTCCACGATCTCGGCGTCCACCACGCCTTCCTCGGCGGCGGAATCGGTGGAGGCACCGGTGGATTCCGTCTGTTCCTGGGCGCCCCCGCCAGAAGCCGCGTACATGGCCTGGCCCATCTTCTGGCTGACCGTCGCCAGCTTCTCGGCGCCGGCGCGCAGGGCCGCCGTGTCGTCGGGGCGATCTTTGAGGAGGCCCTTCAACTCCGTTGCCGCCGCCTCGACTTCGCCCTTGGTGTCCGCGGGGACCTTGTCCCCGTTCTCCCGCAGGAACCGCTCCGTCTGGTAGACAAGCTGCTCGGCCTGGTTGCGGGTCTCCGCGGCCTCGCGCCGCCTGCGGTCCTCCTCCGCGTGCTGCTCGGCCTCGCGGACCATGCGGTTGATGTCGTCCTTGGGCAGCGCGGAGCCGCCGGTCACCGTCATGCGCTGCTCGCGGCCCGTGGCCTCGTCCTTCGCCGAGACGTGCATGATGCCGTTGGCGTCGATGTCGAAGGTGACCTCGATCTTGGGGACGCCGCGCGGGGCGGGCGGCAGCCCGGTCAGGTCGAAGACGCCGAGCTTCTTGTTGTACGCGGCGATCTCCCGCTCGCCCTGGAAGACCTGGATGCCGACCGAGGGCTGGTTGTCCTCGGCGGTGGAGAAGGTCTCCGAACGGCGGGTGGGGATCGTGGTGTTGCGCTCGATGAGCTTGGTCATGATGCCGCCCTTGGTCTCGATACCGAGGGACAGCGGGGTCACGTCGAGAAGGAGTACGTCCTTGACGTCGCCCCGGATCACACCGGCCTGCAGGGCCGCGCCGAGCGCCACCACCTCGTCGGGATTGACGCCCTTGTGCGGGTCCTTCCCGGTGAGTTCCCTGACCAGTTCGCTCACCGCCGGCATCCGGGTGGAGCCGCCGACCAGGATCACGTGGTCGATGGCCGACAGCTTGACGCCCGCGTCCTTGACGGCCTGGTGGAAGGGCTCCTTGCAGCGGTCGAGCAGGTCGGACGTCAGCTCCTGGAACTGGGCGCGCGTCAGCTTCTCGGCCAGGTGCAGAGGCCCTTCGGACGACGCCGTGATGTAGGGGAGGTTGATGTCCGTCTCGCTGGAGGAGGACAGCTCGATCTTCGCCTTCTCGGCGCCCTCCCTCAGGCGCTGGAGCGCCATCTTGTCCTTGCCGAGGTCCACGCCGTGCCCGTTCTTGAACTGCCGCACCAGGTATTCGACGATCCGCTGGTCCCAGTCGTCGCCGCCCAGCTGGGTGTCGCCGTTGGTGGCCTTGACCTCGATGACGCCCTCGCCCATCTCCAGGAGCGAGACGTCGAAGGTGCCACCGCCCAGGTCGAAGACGAGGACGGTCTGGTCGTCGCCCTTGTCCAGGCCGTACGCGAGGGCCGCCGCCGTCGGTTCGTTGATGATGCGCAGGACGTTGAGCCCCGCGATCTCACCGGCCTCCTTGGTGGCCTGGCGCTGGGTGTCGTCGAAGTACGCGGGCACGGTGACCACCGCGTCGGTGACGTCCTCACCGAGGTAGGACTCGGCGTCGCGCTTGAGTTTCTGCAGGACGCGCGCGGAGAGTTCCTGCGCGGTGTAGCGGGTGCCGTCCACGGAGCCGCTCTCCGGGAAGCGCCAGCCGCCGTCGCCCATATGCCGTTTGACGGAGCGCGCGGTGCGCTCCACGTTCGTGACCGCCTGCCGCTTGGCGACCTCGCCCACCAGGACGTCGCCGCTCTTCGCGAAGGCGACGACCGACGGTGTGGTGCGCGCGCCCTCCGCGTTGGCCACGACGGTGGGCTCACCGCCCTCCAGCACGGCCACCACTGAGTTCGTCGTCCCGAGATCGATCCCGACCGCACGTGCCATGGTCCAGTCCCTTCCGCCGCGAGCCCAATGTCCCCCGTATCCAGGTCTACTCCGTACTCCATCACAAAACTTGAGCGGGCTCTTGTCAATGCCCGGACACGACAATGCCACCACCCAGCACCCGATCGGAGGCGGGGTGACGGCATCGTCAACGGGCGTCGCTTCAGCCCAGCTTGGCCGAGAGCGTGATGGTCGTGCCCGTCAGCGCCTGGCTCACCGGGCAGTTGGCCTTGGCGTCCTCGGCGGCCGAGACGAAGGTGGCCTCGTCGATGCCCGGCACGGTGCCCTCGACGGTGAGGTGGATGCCGGTGATGCCGGTGCCCGGCTGGAAGGTCACGTCGGCCGACGTGGTGAGGCGGCTCGGCGGGGTGCCGGCGCCGGCCAGGCCGTGCGACAGCGCCATGGAGAAGCAGCTGGAGTGCGCGGCGGCGATGAGCTCCTCCGGGCTGGTCCTGCCGTTCGCCTCCTCGGCGCGCGACGGCCAGGACACCGCCTGCTCGCCGATGCCGGAGGAGTCGAAGGTGACCATGCCCGAGCCCTCCGTGAGAGAGCCCTCCCAGACCGTGTGCGCGGAGCGCGTGGTTGCCACGATGCAGTTCCCTTCAGTGCGGTTCCGTGATCGGAAGTTCCGTTGCCACCATCCGATCACACTCGGCATGCAAACGGGCCACGGGGCCGACCGACGTTCCGGAGCCGTCAACCTCAGGTTCGGCTCTGTTGCACGTTAGTGGCGCCGCGTCGCCCGGACGAATGCGTCCGAGCCCCATGGACGAACCGTGACCGCTATAACTGGCCCATGATCTATCACGTAGCCGCTCTCGACGACTGGCTTTCCGACCCCGAGCTGCCCTACGCGCCCGGGTCGTTGGCGAAGGACGGGTCCGTGCACTGCTCGCCCGACGAGGAAGCGATCCTGGCGGCCGCTACCCGCTTCCACAGTCGGACGGCCGGTCCTCTCGTCGCCCTGCTCATCGACGAGAGGAAGCTCGGCGCCGAGGTGAAGTGGGTGGCCCCTGCCGCGGGCTCGCCTCTCGCCCAGGGGCCCGCGGTTCTGTTTCCGCGAGTCCTGGGTCCCGTCAACCGCGACGCGGTCGTCGGGCTGATGGAGATCGTGCGCGACGACGACGGCGGTGCCCGGGAGCTGGTTCCCCGGGGCCCGGCGGAGTGACGGAGCGGGTCCGCCGCACCGGCATCGCGACGAATCCGGCGCCTTAGCGCAGCCCGGCGCCGGAAAGTCCGGGCTCGGACTGCGGTCGGCGCGGTGCCGCCCATCTGCCCAGGGCCATTTCGGCCGTGATCCCGGGCCCGAACCCCGCGATGAGTCCTTGTCCTCCGTGCGGCGGGCCGCCTTCGGCGAAGAGCCGGGCGAGGGCGTCGAAGATGACGGCACTGGCGATGTTGCCGCGTTCGGTGAGGGTGCTGCGGCTGTGCCTGAACATCCGCGGAGGAAGGTCCAGGAGGCGGCTGAGGTCGTCGAGGATACGGGGGCCCCCGGCGTGGACGAGGTAGAAGTCGAGGTTGGCGACGTCCCAGGCGTGGGGGGCGGCCATGTCGCGCATGGCCGGTGCCAGTACCCCCATGGTGCCGGGTACGCGTTTGTCGAGCTGGAAGTGGAATCCGGTGTCACGGACCGCGTAGGAGATCCACCTCTCGGTGTCGGGGACCAGATGCGAGGCGTTGTGCTCAAGACGGACTCCGTGTCCGCCTTGGCCTCGTACGACGACGGCGGCCATGGCGTCGCCGAAGAGGCCGTTGGAGAGCAGACTGCCGACGCCGAGGTCGGTCGGCTGGTAGAGGAGTGAGCAGAACTCGCACGAGACGATGAGCACGTTGCGCTCGGGGTAGGCGGTGCAGAAGTCGTGTGCGCGGTTGACCGCCGCGCCGCCGGCCGCGCAGCCCAGCTGCGAGATGGGCAGTTGGCGGGTGTCGGGCCGGAACCGCATGCTGTTGATCAGCCACGCCGTCATCGACGGCATCATGAATCCGGTGCACGACACGTAGATGATCATGTCGATGTCGTGGACCGTGAGCTCCGCGTGTTCCAGCGCGGTCTCGATGACCGGTGGCAGGCGTACCTTCGCCTCTTTCTCGTAGAGGAGGTTGCGTTTCTCGAACCCGGGGTGTTTCAGGGTCGCCTCCAGTGGCTGGAGGAGATGGCGGGTCCGTACTCCGGTGTTGGCGATCAGCCGCAGGGCCAGGTCGAGCTGCGGGTGCCCCGCGTGCAGGGTACGGGCGAGATGGAGGGTCTGCTCGGCCGTGACGACGTGTTCGGGGACGGCGACATGGGGCCGGCACAGAGTCGGCATCGCGCTCACCACGCGACCGGCAGCGCGAGGGGATAGCGCCAGATCGACTGGGTGTTCCAGCGCACCTCCTCCACCGGTACGGCCAGGCGCAGAGTGGGGAACCGGGACAGCAGGCTGCCGATCGAGGTGCGCAGCTCCAGGCGGGCGAGATGGGATCCCAGGCAGTGGTGCATGCCGTAGCCGAAGGCCAGGTGCGCGGGCGGGGAGGGCCGTTCGAAATCGAGTTCGTCGGGGCGGTCGTACGCCAGCTCGTCGCGGTTGGCGGTGAGATAGGAGACGTGGACCGTCTCGCCGGCACGGATGGTCACGCCGTCGATGGTGACGTCTTCGAGGGCGACACGAGGGATTCCGACCCCTTGGCGGAAGGGGACGTAGCGCAGCAGCTCCTCGATCGCCTGGTCCAACAGCTCCGGCGCTTCCTGTAGCCGGCCGAACTGCGCCGGGTGGGTGAGCAGGGTGAAAGTGAAGTTGCTGATGTCGTACGTCGTGGTGTCGTGCCCGGTGATCGTCAGCAGCATGGCCAGCACCGACAGTTCGGCGTCGGTGAGTCTCTCGTCCCCGATCCGGGCGGTCGCGAGCGCGCTGAGCAGGTCCTCGCCGGGTTCGGCGCGCCGACGGGCGGTCAGCTCGTCGAAATAGGCGCGCAGCTGCTGCTTGGCGTCGGCGGCGGCGCTCCGGCTGTCGGGGGTCATGGCCATCATCGCCATGGCCCAGGCGCGCAGCTGCGGCCGGTCCGGCGCGGGGATGTCGAGGAGCTCGCAGATGGTGGCCAGCGGCAGACGGTCCGCCAAGTGCGAGACGACGTCGGCCGGTGGCCCGGCCGCCTCCATGGCGGCCAGGCACTCGTCCACCTTCGCCCGCACCCAGGGGGCCAGCCGGTCGAGCTGGCGGGGCCCGAAGGCGTGCGTGGCGAGCCGGCGGATGCGGTTCAGCACCGGTGGGTCCATCAGGTTGATCGCCTCGCTCTGCGCGATCGGCGCAGGCGTGATCCTTGGAAAGTCCTCGCCCACCAGCGCGGCCCGGCTGAACCGTCGGTCGGAGGTCACCAACTGGACGTCGGCATAGCGGGTCACCAGCCAGCATGAGCCGCTGCCGTAGGGCATGTCGACCCGGGCGATGGGCTCCTCCCGCCGCATACGGGTCATGAAGGGGTCGGGCTCCAAAGCCACGTCGTGGCGGAAAAGATAGCCGTGAGTCACGTCAATCAAACGATCGGAAACCGACAACGTCACGGCGCTCGTCACCCGATCCAGCTCCTCCCCCGCCGGGGCCGGCCTTTTCGGTGCCGGGAATCCCGGGGTGGAAACGGGCCGCGCGGGGCGATCCGGCGCTTCGGAGATGTTCGAGGAAAGGGCGCAGGTACGCGTCGGCCGATACGAACACATTGTGTGGGCCGCCGCGCCACAGGGTTCCGTGAGGTGCGGGGAGGGCGCCGTGGCGGGGGCCCTATGGCCGGAATGGCAACTGTGCAAGGCGCGTCGGCGGTGACACTTTGAGGCCCCCTCGCGCACGACAGCGAGGAGATCCTCTCAGGGGGTATGGCCATGCGCATCAACTACTCGGACCGCGGTCCCTCCCCGCTGGAACCGGAGAAGCCCGGAGCGACGGGTGAGCGGGACTCGACCTTCGGCTGGTGGGGTGCCTTCAGCATCCAGAAGTTCGTCAACCAGTCGCCGCTGTACCACACGCACGCCGATGCCACTGGCTGGCTGGCGTACCTCCAGCAGTTCTACGACCGCAACTTCTGGTTCGCCGACGGCGGCGCGCAGGTGTGGGCGTACGAGGAGACCTACGACAACTGGCAGGACCGGTACGGCATGGACGCGGTCTGCGCCGTCTACCACTCGGGCCACGGCGGCATGGACGGCAACGGCGTCTTCTTCGCCCCGCTCGGCGCCGTCTGGGACGGCCGCAGCGACGCCGTCTCCAACCGGATGGCCCTCGGCAACGAGAAGGCGAACTACGTCTTCTGGTCGACCTGCGACTCGCTGAAGGTGACCGGCGGCCACTCCCCGGTCCGCACGTGGGCCGGACCCAACATCGGCTTCCGTATGATCTTCGGGTTCGAGACGGTCAGCATCGACAGCCCGGACTACGGAAGGAAGTTCTGGGAGAAGTGGCGGGCCGGCCAGACGTACTGCGACGCCTGGCTGAACGCCAGCTGGGACATCTACCACGGCCAGGCGCCCTCGGTCGCCGCGGCCGGCGCCACCCAGGCCGAGGCCGTCAACCGACTCAACACCGAGCGGAACTTCTACCGCGAGCACGTGCCGGACAACTGGTACGCGTGGCGCTGGTACTACGCCCGCGAAGGCGTCAGGGAGCCGCTCACCCAGCTCCCCGGGCAGCAGCAGATCGTGCAGCTCGCGCCCCGCGACCCGAGCGGGGAACTCGCCCGGCTGGGGCAGCTGGCCGACTTCCCGTCGGCGGCGCTGCAAGAGGTCCAGGTCGAGCGGCAGGGCGTGCTCAACGCGACCTCCGGCGACCGTGTCATCTCCACCGGCCCGCAGGGCATCCGGTGGGTCAGGCTCGCCGAGCCCAACCACCGCAACACCCAGCAGTTGCCCACCGACCGCGCGGTCGCGGCGGCGCGCGCGTTCGCCGAGCGGCACGCGGACGGCGCCGAGCTGGTCGTCGACAGCGTGCACGACCTGATGCAGAACTCCGGGACGAAGGACGGCTCCGAGGTCGGGCGCCCGGTCTCCCTGGAGACGCATGTGACGTTCCGGCAGGTCTTCGACGGCGTGCCCGTCATCACGCCGGGCCGCGGCCTGATCCGCGTCGGTCTCGACAACGACGGGACCGTCGTGCAGTCGCAGATCGCGACCCGCGAGGCCACCGGCGTCACACGCGAGCCGAGCACGGATGTCGCACCGCCCGAGCCCAAGGGCGGCAAGCCCGCGGCGGCGGCGCTGGAGCGCGACCCGCGCAAGGCCCTCGACACGGCGCAGAAGACGCTGCTCGCCCACCTCACGGCGGTCACCGCCGGCGCGTCGCAGCAGCGGGGCGCGGCGGCCCAGCAGGAGCCGCGGGTCCAGGACGTGCCCGGCACCTTCGAGGTCGGCTACGAACTGGAGGGCAACGAGGCGTACCCGGCGGCCCGCAAGCTGATCGAGATCGGTGCGCGGGACAGCATGTTCCGGACCCAGCGCTGGGTCGTCGCCCCGCTGGCGAGGTAGGGGTTCAGAGGTAGGGGTTGAGAGAAGGATCAGCCGTTCACGGTGGCGGCCCGCTGCTTGCGGGCCGCCATCACCGCGTACACGAGCACGCCGACGAAGAGGAACAGCACGCCCTGGTAGACGGCCGCGTATCCGGACCCGGCGACCAGCCACATGGAGAACCCGAACGCGATCCCCGCGAGGACCGCGTCCCGCACGAGGCGCCCGCGGTGGACGCGCTCGCGCTGCCCGGAGACGAGGAAGTAGATCTGCGCGACGGTGGCGAGCAGATAGGGCACGGTCGCCGTGAACGTGGTGATCAGGACGAGGGACTCGAAGACGCCGCCGGAGCCCGCCGTGTAGTTGTAGACGGTCAGCAGGGAGGCGAGGACGACGGTGACGAGGACGCCGACGGTCGGCACGCCCCGCTTCTTCCTGCCGAACGCGCTCGGGAAGAGCCCGTCCTTCGCGGCCGCGTACGGCGTCTGGGCGCTCAGCAGCGTCCAGCCGTTGAGGGCGCCGACCATCGAGACCAGCGCGGCGAGCGCGACCGCGGTGCCGCCCCAGGAGCCGCCGAACATGACGTTCACGGCGTCCGAGAAGGGCGCGGTGGAGCCCACCAGCTTGTCGTGTGCGACGGTGCCGAAGACGGCGAGCGTGCCGAGCAGATAGACCAGGGCGGCGCCGAGCGTGCCGAAGATGGTGGCCCGCCCGACGTTGCGGCGCGGATCGCGCACCTCACCGGCGCTGACGGCGGCGGACTCGATCCCCAGGTAGGAGAAGAGCAGGATGGCGGCGGACGCCGAGACGGCGCCGACCGGGCTGTCGTCGCTCGCCTGGAAGGGCCCGAGGTTGGCGCTGTCGAAGAAGAAGAGCCCGCCGACCGCGACGAGCAGCAGCGGCAGGAACTTCAGTACGGTGGCGACGAGCTGGACCGCGCCGACGTACCGCGTGCCCGCGAAGTTCGCGAGGGCCGGCAGGAGTTGCAGGGCCAGGGCGGCGAGGCAGGCGGTCCACTTGTGCTCGTTGACGGGGACGAGCACGTCCAGGTACCCCACGGCGGCGACGGCGAGGGCGGCGTTGGAGACCCAGGTGGTGATCCAGTACGACCAGGCGGCGATGAATCCCGCGAAGTCACCGAAGGCCTCACGTGTGTAGACGTACGGGCCGCCGGTCCGCGGGTCGCGCTCTGCGAGGCGTCCGAAGACGAGCGCCAGGGCTATCGCCCCCGCGGTCAGGATGCCGAAGGCGACGAGGCTGATCGTGCCGAAGGGTGCGACGGAGGCCGGGAGCAGGAAGATGCCGCCGCCGATGATGTTGCCCATCACGAGGCAGGTGGCGATCGGGAGCCCGAAGCTCCGGGCGTGCTTGCTCCGCGCCTGCGCCGGTTCCACCTGTTCGGGGGCCGGAGCCGACGGCGGTGCGGTTCCGGTGTCGTGCATGGGGTGGTGCGCCTCTCGTCGTGCCAGGTGCCCGGGATCGCCGAGCGGAAGCCATGGTCGGGCACGGCGGACGCTGCTCCAAATCAGCGTGTTTTGTCCTGCGCGGCCTGGTCGAGGGCCGCAAAAGCTGTGCCGGCGGGACCTTTGGACAGGGGATCATTCACCGGAACGAATGCCTCCGCGACGGTCACCGGGACGGTCACCGGGACCTCAGGTCCCAAGGCCTCGGCCAGCCAGCGCCGCAGGACGCGGTGGACCTGTTCGGCGCCGACCAGCTCCTCGCCGTCCGCCACCGGGGCGGAGAGCGCGAGCGGCGACAGGAGGAAGGGGCGGGCCTGCGCGCCGCCGAGCCCGCCGTGCGAGCCGATCTGCTCCTCGAAGGCGAGGACCTCGCCCTCCTCCGGGTCGTGCCAGGAGTTGACCATGATGTCGGCGGCGTGCGGAAAGCCGTCGGTGCGCCGCACGGCGTCCACCGCGCCGGGCCCGAACTCCGCGAGCGGCCCCAGCTCGGCCGGATCCTCGTCCAGATACACCTCGGCGCCGCGCGCCCCGAGCACCAGCGGACCGCGTTCCGCACTGCGTACGAGGAGGAAGCCGACGCCCGGATGGTTGGCGAGGGTGGGGAGCAGCGCCGGGTGGCGGCGGTCGATCTCCTCGCGGGTCATGCGGTGCCGTACGTCCGGGAACGAGACGAGCCCGAGATTTCCGGAGGCCAGCACGATCGGCTCCGCGCGGCGGGCCGGGCGGCGCTCGTCGGCGCCCTCCTCGACCGGCCGGTGCAGCGCCGCCCGTACCGCGGCGCGGGCCTCGGCGCCGCTGTGCGTGCGCTGCGCCCGGCGCGGCACGGGGAGCCCGCAGCCGGCCCTGACGAGGTCGCCGAGGGTCAGGCCGTAGCGGGCGCGGAAGGTCTCGCCCGGGCTCTGCCCGTGGTCGGAGAGCAGCACGATGCGGTAGGCGCGCGGCGCGTGTTCGGCGACCTTGGCGAGCAGCGCGAGCGACCGGTCCAGGCGCCTGAGCACCTTCTCCACGTCGCGGCCGGTCGGCCCCGAGTGGTGCGCCACCTCGTCGTACGCGACGAGGTCGGCGTAGACCGCGCTGCGCCCGGCGAGCATGTCCCCGATGACGGCGGCGACCACCACGTCGCGTTCCACGACGGTCGCGAAGGCGCGGATGAACGGGTAGAGCCCGCCCCGGCTCACCCTCGGGCGGCGCCGCTCGACGCGGGCGCGCGTGGACTCGCCGACCTCCCTGAAGACCTCCGCCACGAAGGACAGGGCGGTGCGGACGGCGTTGGCGGGGTCGGAGAAGTAGGCGAAGTACCCGGCGCGCGACCGGTTCTTCTTCCCTCTCCTGGCGGCCACGGAGAGAACGAGCGCGAGCTGCTCGGCGCCCCCGCTGAAGAGGTTGCCGCGGCTGGCGCCGTCGAAGGTGAGGAGACCGCCGTCGCCGGTGCGCCGGACGGCGCGGCGCTGCAGCTCGACGGCGGAGGCGGGGCGGTTGCTGACCATGACCTCCCCGGTGTCCTTCTCGTACCACCGGAAGGCGGGCACGTCGTGGTTGGAGCCGTGCAGGATGCCGAGCTGGCTGGCGCCGGTCTGGCTGGACCAGTCGGTGCGCCAGGGGGTGAGGCGGTGGGTGGGGGCGCCGCCTTGCACGTTGCCGGGTCCTCTGGGGCCTCCGGGTTCTGCGGGTCCTCCGACTGGCCCGTGTTCCTCCTGTTCTCCGTGTTGCCCTTGGTGCCCTTGGTGCCCTTGGTGCCCTTGGTGCCCGAGCCACTGGGCGACGGTGGGCATGAGCCCCTTCCCGACTGCCGACTTGAGGACGTCATGGCCGACGCCGTCGAGCTGGATGAAGACGGTGCCGGGCGCGATGGGGCCCGGCCGCTGCTGGGTGCCGCGGCGCCTGCGGCGGTCGGCCAGGCGGTACAGGCGCCGGCGGTACGCGTCGTCGTCCCGCACGGCGAGGGCGCCGCCCGCGGCGGAGGCGACGGCGGACATCACGGCGGCCACGACGACGGCGGTCTCCGCGCCGGCTTCGCCGCGGTCCTCCGGGATGAGGCTCAGGGCGAGCAGCAGGAGCGACCCGTTGAGGAAGAAGGCGAGGAGTCCGAGTACGAGGGCGGGCACGAGCAGCAGCGCGCGGACCAGCAGCGGCCACACCAGTGCGGAGAGCAGTCCGAAGGCGCCGGCGCCGAGGGCGGCGGTGATCGCGATGCGGGTGGCGCTGTCGCCGTCGTCGGACTGGAGCTTGAAGTCGGGGAGGAGGCCGGCGAGTACGAGCATCGTCAGTGTGCTGACGGCCCATACGGCCACCACGCGCCACAGCGCGCTGCCGACCCTCCGCCATCGCGCTCTCCCCACGCCCAGCCCTTCCCCGTTTTTCGTCCCGAACCGGACACCAGCGTGACACAACCGGCCAGGCCCGGTTCGACGCCCCCGGGATCACCGGCGCCTCCCGGCGGTGCCCGTGCCTGGGCTGCCCCACACCGCCGCTCCCCGGCGCCCCCCTCTCCCACCCACCCACCCGTTCACCCCGCATTGCAGGGTCGCCGTGGGGCGGTGGGGGCTGGGGCGGCAGTGGTTCGCGTCGCGGGGGGCGGGTGGGTGGGTGGGAGAGACGCCGCGGAGCGGGCGGGGGCAGTGGTGAGGCGCTGCTGGAGGGGTGCCGGGGGCGCGGGCCCGGGGACGGCAGCAGGTTGTGGCGCGGGGTAACGGGTGGGTGGGTGGGAGAGACGCCGCGGAGCGGGCGGGGGCAGTGGTGGGGCGCTGCTGGAGGGGTGCCGGGGGCGCGGGCCCGGGGACGGCAGCAGTTGTGGCGCGGGGTAACGGGTGGGTGGTGGGAGAGACGCCGCGGAGCGGCGGGGGCAGTCGGAGGGTGCCGTGCGGGCCCGGGGACGGCAGCGCATCGTGGCGCGGGGTAACGGGTGGGTGGGTGGGAGAGACGCCGCGGAGCGGCGGGGGCAGTGGTGGGGCGCTGCTGGGGGCGCCGGGGGCGCTGGTGGCGGGGAGGGAGGGGAGCGGGCGCCGGAGGCGTCGGGGCTAGCGGCCGTCGTAGCCCGCCGTCGGCATGGAGAGACGGCGATGCACCCGCGCCTTCATGCGCGAGTCGTACGCCGGCTCCGCGAGCCCCGCCGTCTCCACCCGCACCCCGCGCCTCGCGCACTCCGCCGTGAACTCCTCGGGGCTGCTCAGCGCCCGCTCCAGGACCCGGCGGCTCGGCACGACGAAGAGGTCCACGAGGCCCGCCTCGACATCCCCCCACAGCACGACGTGGTCCGCGCGCAACCCTCGTACGAGCAGCTGCCGCGTGACCACGTACCCCTGGTCGGCGGCCCACCGCGCGCACATCGCGTGCTGGCTGCGCGAGTCGACGAGGAAGGGGTCGGCGTCCAGTTCCTCCAGAGGCATGAGGCTGGCGATCGCCGCCGCACGCACCACGGCTGCGGCGGCGGTGCCGGCGGCATCCGCGGCATCTGCCATGGCGTTCCCCTCATCTCGGTCCCGGCCGCTGACCCTACTCCTGGCCGTACGCTCGTAGACAGTCGTACGGAGGAGGAACCGGGTGCCCGTCGAGGTCACATGGTGGGGCCATGCCACTTGCACGGTCGAGGACTCGGGCGTCCGCGTACTGACCGACCCCCTTTTCGCCCGGCGCCTGGCGCACCTGCGGCGCCGCAGGGGCGCGCTGCCGACGCCGGGCGCGGCGGTCGCCGACGCCGTGCTGGTCTCGCATCTGCACGCCGATCATCTGCACGTCCCCTCCCTCGCCCGGCTCGCGCCGGGCACCCGCGCGCTGGTGCCGCGCGGCGCGGCGCGCTCGGTGCCCGGCCTGGCCCGCAGGCTGCCCCACCTCCGCTTCACCGAGGTGGGGCCGGGCGACGAAATCCGGGTCGGTGATCTCGTCGTACGCGTGGTGCCCGCGCTGCACGACGGGCGTCGTCTGCCCATGGGCCCGCACCGCTCCCCCGCCCTCGGCTATGTGGTGAGCGGTGAGGCGCGCACGTACTTCGCGGGCGACACCGGGCTCTTCGACTCGATGGCCGCGGAGGTCGGGGACGTCGACGTGGCGCTCCTGCCGGTCGGCGGCTGGGGCCCCTACCTGGGGCACGGGCATCTGGACGCGGGCCGCGCCGCCGAGGCGCTCGCCCGGATCTCGCCGCGCAGCGCGATCCCGGTGCACTACGGAACGTACTGGCCGATCGGCATGGACGCGGTGCGCCCCCACGAGTTCCACGCGCCGGGGCACGAGTTCGTGCGCCAGGCGGCACGGGTCGCTCCCAAGGTGGCGGTGCACCGGCTCGCGCACGGCGAGAGCGTGCGTCCGGAGGTGGCCAGGTGATCCTCGCCGCGGCGGCCCAGGTGCCGCCGGAGAGTACGCAGCAGGCGGTCGGTTATCCGTCGTTGTTCCTGCTGGTGGTGATCGGCGCGCTGGTGCCGGTGGTGCCGACGGGCGCGCTGGTCAGTTCGGCGGCGGTGGTGGCGCTGCATCAGACGGCGCCGTTCTCGCTGCTCGTCGTCTTCGGTGTCGCGGCGTCCGCGGCGTTCCTCGGTGACGTCGCCCTGTACTGGCTGGGGCAGCGCGGCATGCGGTCGAAGAACGGTTCGCGCTGGCTGGAGGCGCTGCGCGACCGGGCGCCGGAGGAGCGGATCGCGCAGGCGCAGGCGAAGTTGAGGGACCACGGCGTCATGGTCCTCGTGCTGTCCCGGCTCGTTCCGGCGGGGCGGATTCCGGTGATGCTGGCGTGTCTGATGGCGAGGATGCCGTTGCGCCGGTTCGCGCGCGGGGATGTGCCGGCGTGTCTGGCGTGGGCGGTGACGTATCAGCTGATCGGTATTCTCGGCGGCTCGCTGTTCAAGGAGCCGTGGGAGGGCGTCGCGGTGGCGGTCGCGCTGACGGTGCTGGTCAGCGCGGTGCCGACCGTGTGGCGCAGGGTGCGGCGGGCGCCGGCCTAGAGGCGGGGCCGGGCCGGGGCTCAGTCCAGTACGCGCGACGCGCCCACCGGCAGGTCCCACAGGTCCTCCCGGGGCCGCCCCGCCTTCTCCCAGGCCGTACGCACTCTGGTGAGGGGTTCGAGGACCGGCTCGGCGGAGAGCAGGAACGTGCCCCAGTGCATGGGGGCCATCCGTCGCGCGCCCACGTCGCCCGCCGCCCTGACCGCCTCCTCCGGGTCGCAGTGGACGTCGCTGAGCCACCACCGCGGGTCGTACGCGCCGATGGGCAGGAGCGCGACGTCGATGCCGGGGTCGGTCGCCGATCCGTTCGAACCAGCGGCCGTAGCCGGTGTCGCCCCCGAAGTAGACGCGCTGCCCTTGGGCGTCCGTCAGGACCCAGCCGCCCCACAGTGTCCGGCAGGTGTCGGTCAGGCTCCGCTTCGACCAGTGGTGGGCGGGTACGAAGTCGAACCGCACTCCGCGCAGTTCCGCGCGCTCCCACCAGTCGAGTTCCCTGACGCGGGTGAAGCGGCGCCGGGCGAACCAGCGGCCGAGCCCGGCGGGCACGAGGACCGGGGTGTCCCTGGGGAGCCTGCGCAGGGTCGGGGCGTCGAGGTGGTCGTAGTGGTTGTGGCTGCCGTGGGGCATCCTCGTACACCTGCTCCCGCCGCCGGGTCTCGTACGTCCGCTCCTGCCGCGCAGCCTCCTCATACGCCCGCTCCCCCTGCCCGGTTCCGGGCAGCTGCTCCTGCGTCTGCCGTCGCGCCTGCCGGGTCACCGAGGAGGCTCCATTCGCTGTGCTTCCGCGCGGAGATCGTCGAAGGTCGATCCCAATATGCTCAACGCCCGTGCCACGTGCGGCAATTCCAGGGGATCCGGTGCGCCGAGGGACGCCATGCGTTCCGTGGGGGTCGAGCCCAGGAGTGGGCCCGTGGAGAGTCGTACGCGCAGGGCGTCGATGTCGTCGCCGAAGCGGTGGCCGCCGGGTGCGGGCATGCCGAGCCGTGCCGTGAGGAAGTCCTCCAGGTCCTGCGCGTCGCCGACGCCGCGCGCGGCGAGCGCGGCCCGCAGGGGGCCGAGGTCGGCGTAGAGGTGGCGGCCCGCCTGCGGGGGCCGGACCAGGGCGCCCGCGGCGAGGACGGCGCGCTGCGCGGCGGCGGCCACGCGCGCGTGCAGGCGGACAGCGGCGGTCAGGCGTGCGGTGATCTCGTCCGGTTCACCGAGTGCGTACGTCGCCGCCGCGGCGGCCGGGCCCGCCAGGTGCGCGCCGAGCGCGGTGAGGACGTCGAGGGTGCGGGCGCGCAGGACGGCGCCCTCGGCCGTGGCGGGGAAGCGGGCGACGGCTGCGGGCAGCGCCGGGGGCAGAAAGGGCCCGGCGAGGTCGCAGACGACGGTCACCCGCTCGTGGTCCATCTCGGCGGGGCCGATCAGGAC
Source organism: Streptomyces sp. NPDC003032 (assembly GCF_053591415.1). Taxonomy (NCBI): domain Bacteria; kingdom Bacillati; phylum Actinomycetota; class Actinomycetes; order Kitasatosporales; family Streptomycetaceae; genus Streptomyces; species Streptomyces sp. NPDC003032. Next base: position 50,376 of record NZ_JBSFTT010000008.1, read on the forward strand.
CGTGTCGCGCGGGCGGTGCAGCGTGTCGCGCCAGGTCTCGTCGCTGACCACGTGCAGGCCCTCGCCGGCGGCCGCCTCGACGGCCTCGTGCAGCACTTCGGGCGGCGGCACGGTGGCGGTCGGGTCGTCGGCGACGCCGAGTACGAGCAGCCGGGGCACGCCGCCCTCGGCGCGGACCCGGCGGACGGTCTCCAGAAGGGCGTACGGGTCGGGGACGCCGCCGCACTCGGCGGGCGTCGGTACGTGGTAGACCCCGCGGCCGAGCAGCCTCGCCTGGGGCGCCCAGCAGGCGGGGCAGGGGCGCGGCAGCAGGACGTCGCCGCCGACGGCCGCGGTGAGGGCGAGCAGCAGGGGCGGGGCGCCGGGGGCGGCGACGACGTGGCCTCGCTCGACGGGCAGTCCGCGGCGGGACCAGTAGCCGCTCGCGGCTTCCAGGAGCGCGGGGCCGCCGCCGGGGGGTTCGCCGTGGGGGCGGGCGGCGGCCGAGGCGGCGGCGGACGCCAGTTCGGGCAGGACCGGGAGGCCCGGCTCCGGCGGGGGCGGGCCGTACCGGACGGGGCCGCGGCCCTCAGAGCCCGTCGTCCGCCTCATGCGTACCTCCGTGCACTCACGTGACTGTGTCCTGCCCCGTCGGACGGGTGTGTACCCAGAACATGGCCGTACGTGTCCCTGCCTGGCCGCAGCCGTACGTGTCCCTACGTGGCCGTGGCCGTGGCCGTCGCCGTCGCCGTGGCCGTACGTGTCCATCACAACGCGCTGCTCCCCCGCCCGCCCGCTCGGGGCCCCGCCCGGGTGAGTCTTGCTGCCGCGCGCGTCGACGCGCGGCGGCACAGGCCCGTACCGGTCGGTGGTGACCGTTACGGGCCTGTGCCGCCGCGCCCTCCCTGGAGGGACAGGAGGGTCAGCGCGCCAGGGAGACCAGTTCGCGTTCCAGGCCACGCCCCTTCGTCTCCACCAGTGCCGCCGCGACATCCGCGAGTTTGCGGTTCGTCGTCTGGGAGATCCGCCGCAGCACCGTGAACGCGGCGTCCGCCTCGCAGTCCAGGACGTGCATGACGATCCCGCAGGCCCGGTCCACGACGGGCCGTGTGCGCAGCGCCGTGCCCATCTGGTCGAGTTCGCTCAGCGCGGCGCGGTAGTGCCGGTCGCGCACGAAGCTCGCCGTGGCGAGGTCGCCGAGGGCCCGCGCGGGGCCGTGCCGCGCGTCGTCGAGCGCGCCGGGGCGGAAGCTGAACAGGGTCAGGGTGACCGTGAGGCCCGCGCGCTGGAAGGGCAGCGTGACGCTGGAACGCACGCCTGAGTCGAGGGCCATCGCGCGGTACTCGGGCCATCGCCCGTCCCGCAGCAGGTCCCCGGAGTCGACCGGTGCGCCTTGCTCCTCGGCGGCGGGGATCGGCCCTTCCCCCGAGCGCAGCTGCACCGAGACGAGCCCGGCCAGGTCGGGGTGGGTGACGGCGGCGGGGTGTTCGTCGCCGCCGTCGGAGACCGTGGTGCTCGCGCCGCAGCACGCGGGGGTGCAGCGCACGGCCTGTTCGGCGAGCTCGGAGAGCCTGCGTCCGGGGAGAGCTGATTCCGGTCGGAGCAGGTCCGGGTCCGGCAAGGGCGCCATGGGGTGTTCCTCCTCTTCTCTTCGGCTTCCCCCCTGGCCCTCCGGAAAACTGGCTCAGCGGTTAGGTTCAGCACATGTCTCAAACGGAGGAGTTCGGTGAAGAGCTCGCGGATTTTGTGCGCCGCGTCGCCGAGTTGAAGTCGGCGCGTTCCGTCCCGAGGGACGACCTCGGTACGGTGCTCGACGCGGCGATCTTCGAACTGGACCACGTGGCCGACCAGTTGTGGCCCACGTACGAACGTCTCAGCGCCGATGGTCAGTTGGGCGGCGCGGCACCGGACCGGGACGAGCAGCGGCTGCTGCGGGCCATCTTCCAGCGGCTGCCCCTGCCGGTGGCGCTGATCGACAGGGAGACCGTGGTCCGGCGGATGAACGTCGCGGGGGCGGTCCTGACGGGGATCCGCGCGGGGTTCGCGGCGGGGCGGCCGCTGACCGGGTTCCTGGTGCACGCGGACCGGGTCGCGTTCCGTTCGCAGACCGCCGCGGTCGCCCGGGGCGAAGGTGACCGCAGCCTCGTCGTCCACCTCCAGCAGAGCCCCGGCACCCCGGTCCGAGCGACGCTCACCGCGCTGCGCCCCGGCGCCGAGCCGCGCACGGCGGTCCTCGTCGTGCTGCAGCCCTCGATGACCCGCGCGCAGCAGCCGCCGAGCCCGCCGGGCCCCGCGCCCGACCTCGGCGAGGCGACCCGGCACGCGGCCCAGCTCGACCTGGCGGACGCGATGACGACGGCGCTGCTCACGGCGCCCACCGGGGACCGTAAGGCCATCCTCGAGCGGGCCGCCGCGGTGCTGCACGGACGGTTCGCCGACTGGGTCGTCGCCGACGACTGGAGCGTCGCCGGAGCCGGGACCGGGGCCGGGACCGGGACCGGGGCCGGGACCGGGACCGGGGCGGGGGCGGGGGCGGGGGCGGGAGACCGGCCCGGAGCCGGGGCCGAAGACCGGGCCGGAGCTGGGACCGGAGACCGGGCCGGAGCCGGAGCCGGAGCCGGAGCCGGAGCGGGAGCGGGAGACCCGGCCGGAACCGGAACCGGAAACCGGGCCGGAACGGGAGCTGGCGCTGGAGCTGGAGACCGGGCCGGGGCCCGAGCTGGAGCCGGAGAGCAGGCCGGAACCGGAGCCGGAGCTGGAGACCGGGCCGGAACGGGAGCCGGAGCTGGAGACCGGGCCGGGGCCGGAGCTGGAGCCGGGACCGGAGCCGGAGCTGGAGCCGGGACCGGAGCCGGGACCAAAGCCAGGACCGGAGCTGGAGCCGGGACCGGGCCCAGAGAGCGGGTCGGAGCCGGAGACCGGGCCGGAACGGGAGCTGGAGCTGGAGACCGGGCCGGAATCGGAGCCGGAGCTGGAGACGGGGCCGGAGCCGGAGCCGGAGCTGGAGACCGGGCCGGAGCCGGAGCCGGAGCTGGAGACCGGGCCGGGGCCGGAGCCGGAGAGCGGGCCGGGGCCGGAGCCGGAGAGCGGGCCGGGGCCGGAGCTGGAGCCGGGAGCGGAGCTGGAGCCGGAGCCGGGAGCGTGCGGCCGCGGCGCGTCGCCGTGTTCGGGCCGCCCGACGCGGCGACCGCCGACGTGCTGGCGCAGGACCCCGCCGCGTGCCCCCTCGTCGTCGAGGCGGCGCGCGGCGGGGCGGCGTCGCTGCAGGTGCGCCCGGAGGACCCGGACGCCTTCGGCCGGGACACGACCGGCGCGCACGTGCTGGTGCGCGCCGAGGTCACGTCCCTGCTGTGCGTGCCGTTGGCCGACCGCACGGACGGCCCCGTGGAGGGCGTCCTCACGCTCTTCCGGTGCGGAGCCCGCCTCGCCTTCTCGATGGCCGAGGCACGGGCGGTCGACGTGCTGTCCCGGCACTTGGCGCTCGCCCTGCGGCGCGGCGACGCCGCGCCCGGGCGGGCCGCGGGTTAGGCGGCGTCCCGCATGACCTGGTCGCGCAGCCGGTCGCAGCAGCGGCTGATCAGCCGTGAGACGTGCATCTGGGAGATGCCCATCTCGTCGGCGATGCGGCTCTGCGTCATGTCGCCGAAGAACCGCATGTAGAGGATGGTCCGTTCCCGCTCGGGCAGCTGTGCGATGCGGGGCTTGACGGCCTCGCGGTCGACGACGACGTCGAGGGCGGGGTCGGCGCCGCCAAGGGCGTCGCTGAGCGAGTAGCCGTCCTCGCTGCCGGGGAGTTCGGCGTCCAGGGAGAGCGCGGTGAAGCTGTCGAGCGCTTCCAGACCGGTCTTCGCGTCCTCCACGCTCATGTGCGCGTGCTCGGCGATCTCGGCGATGGTGGGGGCGCGCCCGGAGACCGTCTGGGAGAGGTCCTGGCGGGCGAACCGCACGCGGTTGCGCAGGTCCTGGACGCGGCGCGGCACGTGCAGGGTCCACATGTGGTCGCGGAAGTGCCGCTTGATCTCGCCGGTGACGGTCGGTACGGCGTAGCTCTCGAAGGCGGTGCCGCGCCGCGGATCGTAGCGGTCGACGGCCTTGACCAGGCCGAGGGCGGCGACCTGGCGCAGGTCGTCGAGGGATTCACCGCGGTTGCGGAAGCGGCCGGCGAGGCGCTGGGCCATGGGCAGCCAGGCCTGGACGATCTCCTGGCGCAGGGCGTCGCGCTCGGGGCCCTCGTCCAGCTCGACGAGGCGGGCGAAGGCCTCGGCGGTGTCCGGTGCGTCGTCGTGCGAGTGACGCTTGCTCCTGGCCGGCGCCGCGGTGCTCCTGGGCGGTACCGCGGTGGCACTCCTCGCCTGTACTGCTGTGCTGCCGGGTGTTACTGCGGTGCTCGTCTGGGGACGCGTGTTCGTGTGGGAACGCATGGTGCGTCGCAACTCCCTTGAGGTGCCTGGGGATGGACGGTCACCGTGGGAGTGCGCTGGCGTCGGGCCACGACGGAAACACACCCGGGGCGAGCGATGCGACAGCTCCCACGGACGTGCCTCCGGTCCGAAGCACTGTTTCTTCGCCTGCCCCGCGTGTGAGGGGCCAAACGCCCCCCATCGCGCCGTAGGTTTCCTACGGGTCCCGCCGGACACCCGGGGGTGACCGCTCCCACCCCGACCCGTCCGGAGGGTTACGTCATGAGCGTCAAGGTCGCCGACCACATCCTGGAGAGGCTGCGCGCCTGGGGGGTGGAGCAGGTATTCGGCTACCCCGGTGACGGCATCAACGGCCTGCTCGCCGCGTGGGGCAGGGCCGAGGACCGGCCGCGGTTCGTGCAGTCGCGGCACGAGGAGATGTCGGCGTTCGAAGCCGTCGGGTACGCCAAGTTCGGCAAGCGCCTCGGTGTGTGCGCGGCGACGTCGGGTCCTGGCGCCATCCATCTCCTCAACGGGCTGTACGACGCGAAGCTCGACCATGTGCCGGTGCTCGCCCTCGTCGGCCAGACGCACCGCAGCGCGATGGGCGGCTCGTACCAGCAGGAGGTCGATCTGCACACGCTGTTCAAGGACGTGGCGTCCGACTTCGTCGAGACGGTGACGGTGCCCGAGCAGCTGCCGAACGTCCTCGACCGCGCGATCCGCACCGCGTACGCGCGCCGCTGCCCGACCGCCGTGATCATCCCCGGTGACGTTCAGGAACTCGACTACTCGCCCCCGTCGCACGAGTTCAAGATGGTCCCCTCCAGCCTGGACCGCAGCGGCTGGACGGCGATGCCCTCGCCCACGGCCCTGGAGCGGGCCGCGGAGGTGCTCAACGCCGGGGACAAGGCGGCGATCCTGATCGGCCAGGGCGCGGCGGGCGCGCGCGCCGAGGTCGAGGAGATCGCGGAGCTGCTCGGCGCGGGCGTCGCGAAGGCGCTGCTCGGCAAGGACGCGCTGAGCGACGAGCTGCCCTACGTCACCGGCTCGATCGGCCTGCTCGGCACCCGCCCCTCGTACGAGCTGATGCGCGACTGCGACACGCTCCTGACGATCGGGTCGAGCTTCCCCTACGCGCAGTTCCTGCCGGAGTTCGGCTCGGCGCGCGCCGTGCAGATCGACATCGATCCGCACATGGTCGGGATGCGCTATCCGTACGAGGTGAATCTCGTCGGTGACGCGCGGGCGACGCTGCGCGAGCTGATCCCGCTGATCGACAAGGACCGCCGTGCCGTAAGCCGCGAGTGGCAGGAGGAGGTCTGCGCGGGCGTCAGGCGCTGGAACGGGGTGATGGAGCGCAGGGCCGAGCAGTCCGCGGACCCCGTCAACCCGGAGTACGTGGCGCGCGCCCTGGATCCGCTGCTCCCCGACAACGCGATCATCACGTCCGACTCGGGCTCGGTGGCGAACTGGTACGCGCGCCACCTGACGATGCGCGGCGACATGCGCGCCTCGCTGTCGGGCACGCTCGCCACGATGGGGTGCGGTGTGCCGTACGCGATCGGCGCGAAGTTCGCCCATCCCAACCGTCCCGTCATCGCCCTGGTGGGCGACGGCGCGATGCAGATGAACGGCATGGCGGAGCTGATCACCGCCGCCAAGTACCGCCACCGCTGGGACGATCCGCGGCTGATCGTCGCCGTGTGGAACAACGAGGACCTCAACCAGGTCACATGGGAGATGCGGGCCATGGCGGGCGCCCCGTCCTTCCTGCCGTCGCAGCAGCTGCCCGACGTGCCGTACGCGGAGTTCGCGCGCTCCATCGGGCTGGCCGGGATCCGGGTGGAGCGCCCCGAGGACGTCGAGGCGGCCTGGCGGGCCGGTCTTGAGGCGGAGGGGCCGGTGGTCCTCGACTTCCGCACCGACCCGGCGGTGCCGCCGATCCCGCCGCACGCGACGTGGGAGCAGATGGAGGCGACGGCGGAGGCGGTACTCAAGGGCGACGCGGACCGGTCGTCGATGGTGAAGCAGGGGCTGAAGGCGAAGATGCAGGAGTTCCTGCCCGGTTCGGACAAGAGGGGCGGGGGCCGCCGTGGGTAGGCCGGGCGGGCAGCGGCGAGGCATAGCCCTGTGGCACAGGGGTACTGCGGGCGAAGTCACCCCGACGAATGTCCGACGAACGCATGCAGGAAGGGCTCAGCCATGGCTGTTTTCGTAAGGGACGTCATGACGCCGGGCGTCGTGGCGGTACGCCCCGACGCTTCTCTCGTCGAAGCGGCGCAGCTCATGCGCGCCCAGGACATCGGTGACGTGCTCGTCGCCACGGACGGTCAGGTCGTCGGTGTGCTCACCGACCGGGACATCGCGTTGCGCGCCGTGGCCGACGGGGCCGATCCGCTCACCGTCAGCGCGCAGGCCGTGTGCACGCCCAACCCCGTCGTGGTGGCGCCGGACGACGCCGTGTCGGACGCGGTCGGTCTGATGCGCGACCACGCCGTCCGCAGGCTGCCCGTCGTCGAGGACGGCCACCCGGTGGGAATGGTGAGCCTCGGCGATCTGGCGCTCTCCCAGGACCCGTCGTCCGCCCTCGCCGACATCAGCCGCGCCGATCCGGACAGCTGGCCGGGCATCCATCAGGCCTGAGGCGAGGCGGCCAGCCGCAGCGGCGTGGCGTCGTCGCGCGTACCCTCGCCGTCGCCGTCGGCGGCGTTCGCTTCCTCCCTGGTCCACCAGGCCGCGTCGCCGTCCTCGATGTAGCGCAGCAGGATGCCCTCACGCAGCGCCCACGGGCTGACCGTCATCACTTCGATGCCGGTCAGCTTCATCGCCGTGTGGGCCACCACCGCGCCGGCCAGGCACTGTCCCGCCCGCGCGGCCGAGATCCCCGGCAGCTGCGCCCGCCGGTCGGCGGGCAGCCGCGCGAGTTCCTTGAGCGCCGCGCCCAGTTCGGCGCGGCCCAGCTCCCGCTGGACGAAGGGGCCATAGCGCCCCGGGGCGGCGCCGCACAACCGGGCGAGCTGCTGGAACGTACGCGAGGTGGCGACGGCGGTGTGCGGCATCTCCCAGCGGATCCGCGCGGCCACGTCCCGCAGCTGGTGGCGGACCTGGCGGCGCACGGCCTTGATGTCCCGCTCGCGCGGCGGGTCCTGCCCGTCGAAGAAGTCCCGCGTGAGGCGGCCCGCGCCCAGCGGCAACGACGCCGCGTAGTCGGGCAGGCGGCTGCGGCCGAAGGCCACCTCGAACGTGCCGCCGCCGATGTCGAAGAGCACCAGCGGTCCGGCGCGCCAGCCCATCCACCGCCGGGCGGCGAGGAACGTCAGCTCCGCCTCGGCCTCACCGGTCAGGGTGCGCAGCCGCAGCCCCGTCCCGGCCTCCACGGCGTCGAGCACCTCCGCCCGGTTCGGGGCGTCGCGCACGATCGACGTGGCGAAGGCGAACGGCTCCGCCACTCCCCACCGCCGCGCCTGCGCCCGTACGTCCCGCACCGCGTCGGCCAGCCTCTGTACGGGTTCGTCGCCGAGCCGCCCGTCGCGTTCCACATCCTCGGCGAGCCGCAGCCGGCGCTTCACCGTGTGGACGGGCAGCGGCACCTGCCCGTCCGCGTCCGCGACCACGAGCCGCACCGTGTTCGACCCCACGTCCACCACGCCAACTCTCATGGCAGATCCGGTACCCCGATGCGCGCGAAAGGAATCGGCCGCCGCCCGCGCCGTGCCCGCCGTTCTCACACCCGGCGGCCGACCAGGCTCAGCAGCCTGGTCTGCGCGTCGGCGCCCGGCGGCGGCTCCACCGGTGGGTCGAACAGGCCGCTCTTCGCCAACTCCGCCGCGTACGGCGAGATCTCCCGTACGGCGAAGTCGACGAGGTCGTCGGGCAGCGTCTCGTCGGCGCCGATCGCCCGGGACAGGTCCCAGGCGTGGACGACCAGGTCGGTGGTCATCTGGCCGCAGTAGAAGGCGGCGGAGGTCTCGCCGGAGGTCAGGTGGACGGTGCGGTCCAGGGCGCCCGGCTCATGGAACGCGGCGCGGGAGGCGGTGGCCGCGGTGTCCCAGGAGGCGGCCGGATCGGGGCCGAGCAGGTCGCCGTCGAAGGTGTCGCCGACCGCTTCGACGGTGGCGCCGTCGCGGACCAGCGGCGGCACCCACAGCTGCTCGGACGTGAGGTGGTTGACCAGGTCGCGCACGGTCCAGTCGGTGCATGGCGTGGGCGCGCCCCACTGGTCGGCGCGGACGGCGTGCACCCGGTCGGTGAAGAGGTCGAGCGCCTGGCCGTGCCGGTCGAGCACGGACGGGGCGGTGCTGTCCGTCATGAGTCCCCGCTTCCCCGCTCCCGTGCGCCCGTACGGGTCCGCCCGGGGGCGACCGACCTGCGCGGGTGGCGGCGCAGGTACTCGCCCTCCAGCTCCGCCATCCGCTCGTCGTGGGTCCGCAGGGCGTCGTCCGAGCCGTGCAGCAGGGTGGTGTGCCGGGTCCGGTGGATCGCCTCCAGCTCCTTGATGAGCTGCTGGTCGTCCAGCTGGCCCGGGTCGACTCCGTTGCTCATGGATCGCTCCTTGTCGCGTCGCTCCGGTGCCCCCCGGGTACCCGCTCGGCGCGTACTACCCCAGCATGCACCGCGCCCGCTCCCGGCGCGCGGCGCGAAGGCCGCGCCGCGCAGGCCGCGGCTACCGCTTGCGCTCCACGCGGCGCTCGTCCCAGACCGGCTCGGGGGTCTCCCGGACCCGGCCGTCGCTGCCGAAGACCAGATAGCGGTCGAAGGAGCGGGCGAACCAGCGGTCGTGGGTGACGGCGAGGACCGTGCCCTGGAAGGCTTCGAGACCTTCCTGCAGGGCTTCGGCCGATTCCAGGTCGAGGTTGTCGGTGGGCTCGTCCAGGAGCAGGGCCGTGCAGCCCTCCAGCTCCAGGAGCAGGATCTGGAAGCGGGCCTGCTGGCCGCCGGAGAGGCGCTCGAAGTTCTGCTCGGCCTGGCCGGTCAGCTCGTAGCGCCGCAGCCGGGACATGGCGGCGCCGCGGTCCTGCGCGTGCTCGCGCCACAGGATGTCCAGGAGGGAGCGGCCGGTCAGCTCGGGGTGGGCGTGGGTCTGCGCGAAGTGGCCGGGCACGACGCGCGCGCCGAGCTTCCAGAGGCCGCTGTGGTCGACGGGCTCGCCCGCGAGGAGACGCAGGAAGTGCGACTTGCCCGAGCCGTTCGAACCGAGGACGGCGACCCGCTCGCCGTAGAAGACCTCCAGGTCGAAGGGTTTCATCAGACCGGTGAGTTCGAGCGCCTCGCAGGTGACGGCCCGTACGCCCGTGCGGCCGCCGTGCAGGCGCATGGTGATGTCCTGCTCGCGCGGCGGCTCGGGCGGCGGGCCCGCCTCCTCGAACTTGCGGAGCCTGGTCTGCGCCGCGTGGTACCGGGATGCCATTTCATGGCTGACCTCGGCGGCTTGGCGCAGTGTGCGTACCAGCTTCTTCAGCTGCTCGTGCTTCTCGTCCCAGCGGCGGCGCAGCTCCTCGAAGCGGGCGAAGCGCTCCTTGCGGGCCTCGTGGAACGTGCCGAAGCCGCCGCCGTGCATCCACGCGTCGGCGCCCCCGGGGCTCTGCTCGACGCTGACGATCTTCTCGGCGGCGCGGGCGAGCAGCTCCCGGTCGTGGGAGACGAACAGGACGGTCTTACGGGTCTCCTTGAGCCGCTCCTCCAGCCAGCGCTTGCCGGGCACGTCGAGGTAGTTGTCCGGCTCGTCGAGGAGCAGCACCTCGTCGGAGCCGCGCAGCAGGGCCTCCAGGACGAGCCGCTTCTGTTCGCCGCCGGAGAGCGTGCGGACCTCGCGGAACTGTGCCTTGTCGTAGGGGACGCCGAGCGCGGCGGTGGTGCAGATGTCCCACAGCGTCTCGGCCTCGTAGCCCTGGACCTCCGCCCAGTCGGAGAGCGCCTGCGCGTACTGCATCTGCGCGGCCTCGTCGTCGACCGTCATGATGGCGTGCTCGGCGGCGTCCACGGCCTTCGCGGCCGCCCGGATCCGCGGGTGGGAGACGGAGACGAGCAGGTCGCGCACGGTGCTCTCGTCGCGTACGGAGCCGACGAACTGCGGCATCACGCCGAGGCCGCCGCTCACCGTGACGCTGCCGCCGTCCGGCTGGAGCTCGCCGGAGATCAGGCGGAGCAGCGTGGTCTTGCCCGCGCCGTTCGCCCCGACCAGGGCGACCACCGAGCCCTCGCCGACCCGGAAGGAGACATCACCGAGCAGCGCCCGCCCGTCCGGCAAGTAGTACTCGAGGTGCGCGGCTTCCAGATGTCCCATGGGCGGGATTCTCCGTGTCCGGCCGCCGCCACGGCAAACCGGTTTCCCCGGTGGTAGTGGCCGCGACCGCCCCGGGTACCCGGAGCGTATGACCACAGACGTCTCCGTCACATGTCAGGACGGCCTGCGGGCCCGCCTGCTCGCCCTCGACTGCCGGGTCTTCGACGCCGTCGCCTCCCGGCACTGGCCGGGCGCGGACCGCCTCCTGCCCCGGCTGAGCCGCGGCGCCAACCACGGGCTGCTCTGGTTCGGCACGGCGGCGGTGATCGCGGCGACCGGCACGCCGAGGGCCCGCCGCGCCGCCGTGCGCGGGGTCGCCTCGCTCGCGGTGGCCTCCGCGACCATCAACACGCTCGGCAAGCGCTCGGTGCGGCGTGCCCGGCCGCTGCTCGACTCGGTGCCGCTGATCCGGCAGCTGAAGCGGCAGCCCATCACCACGTCGTTCCCCTCGGGGCACTCCGCTTCCGCCGCGGCCTTCGCCACGGGGGTGGCGCTGGAGTCGCGGGGCTGGGGCGCCGGGGTCGCGCCCGTCGCGGGCGCGGTGGCGCTGTCCCGCGTCTACACCGGTGTGCACTTCCCGAGCGATGTCCTCGCGGGCGCGGCCCTCGGCGCGGGCGCCGCCTTCGCGGTACGCGGCCTCGCGCCGACCCGCGCACAGCTGCCGGCGCCGGGCAGGCCGCGCGCCGACGCCCCCGCGCTGCCGGGCGGTGAGGGCCTGGTCCTGGTCGCCGAGTCCGCGCCGCGCACCGACGAGCGTACGAAGGCCCTGCGCGCCGCCCTGCCTCTGGCGGAGGTCATCACCTGCGAACGGACCGAACTGTCCGCCGAACTGGAGAAGGCGGCGGCCCGCGCGCGGGCACTCGGGGTGTGCGGCGGCGACGGCACCGTCAATGCCGCGGCCGACACCGCCCTGCGCCACGGCCTGCCACTCGCGGTACTGCCGGGCGCCACCCTCGGTCACTTCGCGTACGACATCGGCGTCGAGGAGCCACGCGACATGTGCCGCGCCGTGGAGGAGGGCGCCGCGGTCTCGGTGGACGTGGGCCGATTCAGCTCACCGGACGACGCCGCCGCCGGGCGTCGGGTCGAGGGGGTCTTTCTCAATACCTTCAGCGTCGGTGTCCGCCCGGAGCTGGTTCGGCGGCGGGAGCGCTGGGCCCATCGTCTGGGTGAGAGGCCCGCGGCCGTCTTCGCCGCCGTCGCCGCCCTGCGGGCGCCGGGGTCGGTGCCGGAGCCGATGAGTGCCGTGGTCCGGGGCCGCAGGCGGGCGCTGTGGCTGCTCGTGGTGGGAAACGGCACGTACCACCGGTTCGGGCTGGGGCCTGGGCGCCGGCTCGATCTGGCGGACGGGCTGCTGGACGTGCGCGTCGTGCACGGCGGCCGCAGGCCCGGCGCGCGGCTGCTCGCCGCCGCGCTGGCCGGTCCCGCGGCGGTGCGGCTGCGCAGTCTGCGGGTGGACGACGTCGGACCCGGCACGGTGGCCGCGTACGACGGTGAAGTCATCGGAGTGCAGGGGGCGTTGGTGATCGACAAGCTGCCGGAGGCGCTCATCGTGTACCGCCCGCTCCCGACCGCCGACTGACCGCCGATTGACCATGGGAGTGACCATGGGGGCGACCATATACTGATACGCGGGTCTCATTATTCGGCATGGCGGCGTACGGTTCAAACGTACCTCAGCACGTACGCAGCGCACTTGGAGGAGTTCCGCCATGCCGAAGGAGACCGCCGTCTACACGCACGGGCACCATGAGTCCGTGCTGCGTTCCCACACCTGGCGCACCGCCGCCAACTCGGCCGCGTACCTCCTCGATTCGCTGAAGCCGCACATGAGAATCCTCGACATCGGCTGCGGCCCCGGCACCATCACCGCGGACCTGGCGGAGCTGGTCCCGGAGGGCCATGTCACGGGCGTCGACCACGCGCCGGACATCCTCGGCACGGCGCGTGCCACGGCCGCCGAACGCGGCCTGGACAATGTCGAGTTCGCCGTCGCGGACGTCCACGACCTCGACTACCCCGACGACACCTTCTGCGTCGTCCACGCCCATCAGGTGCTCCAGCACGTGGGCGACCCGGTGCGGGCGCTGGGCGAGATGCGGCGGGTATGCAAGCCGGGCGGCGTCATCGCGGTCCGCGACGCGGACTACTCGGCGATGACCTGGTACCCGAACGTGTCCGGCATGGACGACTGGCTGGACCTCTATCTGCGGGTGGCCCGCGCCAACGGCGGCGAACCCGACGCGGGGCGCCGCCTCAGGTCCTGGGCCCTGGAGGCCGGTTTCACGGACGTCACCGCGAGCGCCGGCACCTGGTGCTACGCCTCCGAGGAGGAGCGCGCCTGGTGGAGCGGGATGTGGGCGGACCGCACGGTCGCCTCCTCCTACGCCGAGCGGGCGGTGACGGGCGGGCACGCGGACGCGGAGCAGCTGGAGGCCATCGCGGCGGCGTGGCGGGCGTGGGGCGGCCACAAGGACGGGTGGTTCGTGGTGCTGCACGGCGAGCTGCTCTGCCGGAAATAGCGCGCCCATTTCCCCAACTGGCGGCGTAAACAGGCGCGTTGGGGTCACTCGGTCAGCAGGAGGTACACACTATGGTTCCCATTCTGCTGGTCCTTCTGCTGGCCCTTCTCCTCTTCGGAGCGGGCTTCGCCGTGAAGGTTCTCTGGTGGATCGCCATTGCCGTGCTCGTCGTCTGGCTGCTCGGATTCCTGATGCGCAGCACGTCGGCCACGGGCACGAGGTCCCGCTGGTACCGGTGGTGACCGGCCCCTGAGCGCCGGGTGAGCACTACTCCCTGGGAAGCAGGGGGCCCAGCGGCCCGAGGTCCAGATTCAGGTCCTCGGGCCGCAGCCCGTACCGCCCCCTCAGCTCGGCCATCCGGTCCTCCAGCAGCATGAGCGTCAGCCCGATCCGCTCCTCCTGCTCCTCGGTCAGATCGCCGGTGTCGAAGCGGCGCACGGCCTGGCGCTCCATGAGCTGGCGCAGGAGTTCGACGATGGTCAGGACCAGTTTCACCAGGTCCCGCTCCACGGTGTCGGGGTCGAGGTCCATGCGGTTGCGACGGTCACGTTCCACACGGTCACGTTCCACGGTTCACTCACTCCAACTCCGGCCACGGCGACGGTACTTGCTCGTTCACCGAGCTGATCAGGGCGTTCAGGTCGATGCGTACGAGATCGACGTCCGCGATCCGCAGGGTGATGTCGCCCGTGATGACGACGCCGCCCGCGAGAAGGCGGTCGAGCAGATCGACCAGGGCGATTTCGCGGCGTTCCACGACGGTCATCGCGAGCGGCCCCTTCCGGTATCGGTCCCGGTCCCGGTTCCGGTCCCCGTTACGCCGTTGCGTTCCGTCTCGTCGCCGGTGAAGGAGTAGGCGGCCCACGGGCCCGTCAGTTCCACCCGCAGGTCGGCCGTGTCCCGCTCTTCGTCCTTGGTGCGGTCCACGAGTTCGACGAACTCCTCGGAGTGCGAACGCCGCACCAGGTAGGCGGCGTTGAGGACGTTGCGGCCCGGCGTACGGGACAGGGACGAATTCTGCGGGGCGTGCAGCCGGGAGTCGTCGGCGTGCGAGGACAGCGACTCGTGCAGCCGCCGCGCGAACGTCTCGGCTCGCTCCCAGCTCTCCTCCTGGGCCGAGCGCTGCCTGCGCCGCTGGCGCAGATAGTCGCGGCCCGAGCGGGGCTTCTCCTGCGCCGGCGGCTCCTGCGGGGCGGCCTCCCCCTCCCCCGGCGTCTCCTCGCCGCCCATGTGGACCTTGACGCCCCACTCCACGCACCCGTCGATCCGGTCCAGGACGCGCCGGAAGCGCTCCGCCCCGTCCTCCAGCATGGCGCGTACGCCGCTGTCGTCCCGGAAGACGGTCGCGAGCCGCAGCGGCAGCGGGCAGGTGACGGAGGTGAGCGCGGCGATCACCCGCTGGTGGGCGCGGGCGGTGTCGGCGAGCCAGTCCAGGTCCTCCAGGTGCGCGCGCAGGGGCTCCTCGGCGAAGTCCCGCTCCGGCACGGCGCCGACGAGGGCGACGAGGCCCTCGTGGGCGAGCTGCCGGGGCGGGACGCCGCCGACCCCGGTCAGGTCGGCGGCGAGCGGTGCGTCCAGGGGGCGGCACACCGCGTAGACGTAGCGCAGTTGCTCACTTGCGAGGCTCACGTGACTCCTTTTCGGCGGGCTCCAGGGTCTCCAGGGACTCCAGTTCCTCCACGCGGCGCCTCAACTCGGCGTTCTCCCGGGAGAGTTCCGCCCGGCGCGCCCCGGAGGAGAGCGCCGGGTCGTCCTCCCACCAGTCGATGCCCATTTCCTTGGCCTTGTCGACGGAGGCGACGATCAGGCGGAGCTTGATGGTGAGCAGCTCGATGTCGAGCAGGTTGATCTTGATGTCGCCCGCGATGACGATGCCCTTGTCCAGGACGCGTTCGAGGATGTCGGCGAGGTTGGCGCCTCCGCCACTGCTGCCGTAGGGGCCGGGCAGTCCGCCGCCGGGGGTGGCCGTCATCGACGGCCCCGTCCACCGCCGGCCGACCCGGCGTACTCGCGCTGCTTCTCCTCGTCGGCGTCGACATCGGCCTGGTCGTCGGCCTCGTCGTCGACGTCCTCGTCAGCCTGGTCGTCGGCCTCGACGTCGGCCTCTTCGTCGTACTCGCCCTCGGCCTCTTCGTCGTACTCGCCCTCGGGCTCGTCGTCGAGTTCTTCCTCTTGCTCGTCCGCGGGCTCGTCCTCGTCCTCGTACTCCTCCGCCGGTTCGTCCTCCCGGACGTCCTCTTCCTCGTCGTACTCGTCCTCGGGCCGCTGCTCCTCGGGCTCCTCGCCCTCCTCCTCGGCCACCGCGTCCTCGTGGCTGCGGACGACCTCGCCGTCGCGGATCTCACCGCGCCATCCGTCGCTCGCCTCGCCGCGCAGCGAGATGTGCCGGGCGAAGTGCTTGAGGTCGAGGCGGGCCCTGCGGCCCTGGGCGCGCCAGATGTTGCCGGTCTTCTCGAAGAGACCCTTCGGGTAGTACTCGACGACGAGCAGCACCCGCGTGAGGTTCTCCGCGAGCGCGTGGAAGGTGACGACGCCCTTGGTCGTGCCCTTGGCGCCCTCCGACGTCCAGGTGATCCGCTGGTCGGGCACCTGCTCGGTGGTGTGCGCCTTCCAGCTGCGGTTGGACCAGAAGACCTTGAGCTTCCAGTCGGAGTCCGTGTCGTTCGCCACGGTGGCGCCCTTGACGCCCTTGGCGAAGGTGGAGAACTCCTGGTACTGGGTCCACTGGTCGTACGCCTCACGGATCGGGACGCCCACGTCGACGTACTCCAGGATCACCGTGGGCTTCTGGCCCGCGCCGCCCTTCTTGCGCTTGCCGCCGCCGATGCCCTTGACGGCGTTCTTCACCGAGTCCTTGAGGTGGCTGCCGCCCAGTTCGAGCGCGCCGCGCACCGGGCCCTTGCCCTCGGCGAGCTTCTTGCCCGCCTGCGCCGCCAGCTTGCCGAAGCCGGGGCTCTTGCCGTCCGCGATGTCGTTCAGCTTGACGGTGGCGTCGCCGAGGCGGTGGCCCACGCCGATGAGCATGCGCTCGACCTGCGCCATCAGGTAGGCCTGCGCTTCTTCCTTCACGCGGTCGGCCGCGGGGCCGCGCGTGATGTTGCTCAGGGGTGACTCAGCCATGGTCGCCTCCCTTCGCCCCGCCGCCCGTGCGGGCGGCCGAAGCCGTCTTGCGGGCGGTGCCGCGGGCGGCCGAGGTGGACTTCTTGGCGGTCTTGTTCTGGGCGGTCTTGTTCTGGGCGGACTTGCGGGATGTGTTCTGTGCGGTCTTCTTCGCCGGGGCCTTCTTCGCGGCGGACTTCGTAGCCGACTTCGCGTCCGACTTCGACTCCGGGCCCGACTTCGGCTCCGGCTTGTCGGCGGACCTCGGCTTCGAGCCGGGTGTCCGCTTCGCCGGCGCCTTCCCGCGCCGACCGGCCGGCTCGGACTCCGCGTCCTCGTCCTCGTCCTCGTCCTGTTCATCCCGGCCGACGGCCCTCTTGGCACCGTCCGGCACCACGCCGGAGATGCGGTCCTGGACGTCCAGGGTGCGGTCGTGCAGGCGGTCGGCGAGGCCTTCGAGCTGCCGGTTCAGGAGCGAGCCGGTGGCGGCCTTGCCCACGCCCCGCATGTCCTCGCGCAGCTGATCGCCGATCTCCTTGAACTGCGGGTTGTTCTCCAGCTGCTGGGTCACGAGCGCGCCCAGCGCCTTGGGGCTCAGACGCAGCCGCTTCCCGGCCACCATCGTGCCCACGGCGAACGCGAACTTCGCCTTCTTCGTGCGTCCGAGCACGTACCCCGCGCCCACGGCGAGGCCCACTGCGAGTCGGTTCATTGTCTGAAGTCCTGTCCTGTGCTGTGTTGCAGCCGGTCGAGGAGTTCGTCCTCGGCCCGCTCGAACTCGTCCTCGTCGATCTCGCCCGCCTCCAGGAGCTCCTCGAGGCGGGCGAGTTCGCGACGGATGGCCGAGGGGTCGTAGTACTGCCGCTCCGCCTCGTCGACCACTTGTCTCAGCACCCAGAGGGAGCCACGGGCCGGGGCGAGGGGCAGCAACAGCAGTTCGCCGATCAGTCCCATGCCCTCACTCCGCGGACTTGGCGGGTCCCGGGTCGACGAAGCTGTACGGCGGCAGCGGACCGTGCACCTTGAGCTCCAAGTGAGGCTGCGTGGCCCGGAGTTCCTCCACCGCGGCGACGAAGCCCTCGGCCGACTTGCGGCTCACCAGGAACGAGATGTTGGCGAGCCAGCCGGTGCCCTCGGGCCCCTCGGCGACCGCCTCGGCCGTCGGCTCCAGCGCGCGCCGCACCTCGACGCCGTCGCTCGCCTCCCGGGCCCGCACCGCGGCGGTGACCGCCTCACCGAGCTTCAGCTTCTGCTCGTGGCTGCCGCCGCCCTGGCGCTGGTTGGCCTCCACCATGGCGCGCAGTTCCGGGTTCTCCGCGAGCACCTGGTGCAGCACGGCCTGCTCGTTGTGCGAGGCCTTCACGTTGTACTCGACCTTGCCGTCGAGGGTGCGCAGCCGCTCCGTGTAGTGATCGGCCCGCTCCCCCAGCACGGATACGACGGTCTCGTCGTCCGGCGCGAGGCTGCCGAAGCGCATCGGGAGCACGGAACCGGCGGCGCCTGCCTCCGACAGCACGTTCTGGTGCGCGAGCAGGTCACGCCGCTTGGGCTTCAGGCCCTCGGGAGCATCGCTGACGATGGCGGCGAGGTCACCCTGCTTCAGGACGCGCACGGTGCACGGCGGCTTCCCGATGCCCTCCATGCCGTCCGGCAGGGCCGGGTGGGAGCTGCTCGCGATGCCGTAGACGTAGGTGCTCACTCCTTCTCCTCCTTCCGGCGGGAGGTCGTGGAGCGCCGGGCCCGCGGGCGTTCCTCGGTCTGACGCTCGCCGTCCTCACGGGACTGCTTGAAGGCGTCCGATATCGTCTCGGCGGCTCCGGAGAGCGCGCCCTTGGACTTGCCCTTGGCGCCGGACTCGGTGATCTCGCCGACGAGGTCGGGCAGGCCGGGGTTCTTCTTCGGCCCGGATTCCAGGTCGAGGCGGTTGCACGCCTCGGCGAACCGCAGATAGGTGTCGACGCTCGCGACGACGACACGGACGTCGACCTTCAGGATCTCGATGCCGACCAGTGAGACGCGTACGAAGGCGTCGATGACGAGTCCTCGGTCGAGGATGAGTTCCACGACGTCGTACAGGCCACTGGAGCCGCCTCCGCCGCCGGACTGTTGTGCCGGGACCACGGTCATACCGACTGTGCCTCCTTGCCTTGTCTGCTGTGTCTTTCTCGGCTTTCGTGCTTCCCTTACTTGCTGTGGGGGTCCGAACGGCCGCGCTCGTAGCGGCGGACCCGCCGGTAGCCGGTGAGCTCGCCCTGGGGGTCGAGCCGCACCTCGTAGCTCGCGAGCAGGCTCATCGTGTCGGGGACACGGGCCAGTTCGAGCACCTCGATCTCCAACTGCCAGCCGTCGTCGGTGCGTTCGAAGGACGACACCGACTCGGCCGTCATACCGGTGAGCTCGGCGAGCTGGTCCTGGGCGGCGCGCAGCACTGCCATGGGGCCCGGCAGTTCTTCGTTCCGCGCGGCGTCCGTCTTCTTGGTGTCTGTCGTCGAGTCTGTTGTCTTACGTGATGTATTGGCCATGTCCACCTCCCGGCCCGGGTGTCCCGGTGGCCCTTGGCCAAACCTCGCCGGTGTGTATCCCCCGGCGGCGCGGGAGGTGTTCAGCCGCGCAGGGCGCGGAGCTTGCGGCGGGCCGGTCCGAGGGCGCGTCCGGCGCGCAGGACGCCGGCCCACGGGTCGGTGCGGGCCTGCTCCACGGCGTCCTCGATGGTCCAGCGGCGGGCGTGCACCGCAGGGTCGTCGAGCTGCTCCCAGGCGAGGGGGACGGCCACCGGGGCGCCGGGCTTGGCCCGCACCGAGAACGGGGCCACCGCTGTCTGCGCGTACGCGTTGCGCTGCACGTCGAGGTAGAGCCGGTCCCCGCGCGCCTCTTTGCGGGCGGCCGTGGTGAACCGCTCGGGGTGGGCGGCGGCGAGGGTGTCGGCGACGTCCCTGGCGAAGTCGCGTGCGTCGTCGAAGTCGTGGTGGCCGTTGAGGGGCACGACGACGTGCAGCCCGCGTGAGCCGGTCGTCATCAGGGCGGACGGCAGGCCCATGTGGTCGAGGAGTTCACCGAGGAGCCGGGCCGCGTCGCGCACGGTGCCGAAGTCGTCCTTCGCGGGGTCGAGGTCGAAGACCAGCCGGTCGGGGCGGTCGATCCTGCTGGTGCGGGAGAGCCAGCGGTGCAGGGTGAGGCAGGCCTGGTCGGCGAGGAAGAGCAGGGTCGCGGTGTCGTCGCACACGGTGTGGGTGACGGTGCCGCCCTGCTTGGCGACCTCGGCGCGGGTGATCCAGTCCGGGTAGTGGTCGGGGGTGTCCTTCTGCATGAAGCGGGGGCCGTCGACGCCGTCGGGGTGGCGCTCCAGCATCAGGGGGCGGCCGCGCAGGTGGGGCAGCATGAAGGAGGCGACGGACCGGTAGTAGTCGAAGAGGTCCGCCTTCGTGTAGCCCTTGCTCTTGCCTCTGCCCTCATCGCCGCCGGCCGGGAAGAGGATCTTCTCCGGCCGGTGCAGTTCCACGGTGCGGCGGCCCGCCCGCACTGTCCGTACGTCGGTCATAGGCGTGTCCTTCCGTTCGTCCCGTCAGGTCGGGACGGACCTGACGAGTACCCCCGGGCGGTCCCGCCAGTCGCCTCAACCCCCCGATGTGGTGGCGTTCACCCTGGTCGGGAGGGTGACTGCCTCACCGGACCACCGCCTCCTCCACCAGCAGTCGCGCCGCCGCCGCGATGGACTGGGCGTCGATGCCCGCCGCGCGCAGCTGCTGCTCGGGGGAGGCCGAGCCCGGCATCGTGCGCACCGCGAGCCGGACCAGGCGCGGCACCGGGCCGCCGTCGGTGAACGCGTCGAGGACCGCGTCACCGAGGCCGCCCTCCTCGCGGTGGTCCTCGACGGTGACCAGGCAGCCGGTCCGCGCCGCCGCCTCGCGCAGGGTGCGGCGGTCGACGGGCTTGACGGAGTACAGGTCGACGACGCGCACCGGGATGCCCTCGCCTTCGAGCAACTCGGCCGCGGAGAGCGCCTCATGGACGGTCACTCCGGCGGCGACGAGGGTCATCCGGTCCGCGTCGGAGGAGCGCAGGACCTTGGACCCTCCGATGGGGAACTCCTCGCCGGGTCCGTAGATGACGGGCGTGTCCCCGCGTGACGTACGCAGGTAGCGGACGCCGTCGAGTTCGGCCATCTGTGCGATGAGCCGCCCGGTCTGGTGGGCGTCGCACGGGTACAGGACCGTGGAGCCGTGCACCGCGCGGAGGAGCGCCAGGTCTTCGAGGCCCATCTGGGAGGGGCCGTCCGCCCCGATCGCGACGCCCGCGTGCGAGCCGACGAGGTTGATGCCCGCGCCGCTGATCGCCGCCATCCGTACGAAGTCGTAGGCGCGCGTGAGGAACGCCGCGAACGTCGTCGCGTACGGCACCCAGCCGCGGGCGGCCATGCCGACGGCGGTGGCGACGAGTTCCTGCTCGGCGATGTAGCACTCGAAGTAGCGCTCGGGGTGTTCCTTGGCGAAGTGCTCCGTCCGTGTCGAGTCACCGACCTCCCCGTCGATGGCCACGACGTCGCCGCGGGCGGTGCCGAGCGCGGCCAGCGCCTCGCCGTAGGCGTCGCGGGTGGCGATGGCCTCGCCCACCTCGTGGCGGGGCAGTTCCAGGTGCCCGGTGCGTACCGCGTGCAGGGTCCGCGCCGCGGCGGGCTTGCGGACCTCCACGCGTACGTCGCGTACGCCGCCCAGCTCCTCGACCGCCTCCTCCGCCTCCGGCAGCGGCTTGCCGTGCAGGCCCTCGCGGTCCTCGATGGAGGCGACGCCCTTGCCCTTGAGGGTGCGGGCGAGGATGACGGTCGGCTGCCCGGCGGTGGAGCCCGCCTCCTGGCAGGCGCGGTCGATGGCCTCGACGTCGTGCCCGTCGGTCTCGACGACGTGCCAGTCGAAGGCCTTGAAGCGGTCCGCGTAGGCCTTCAGGTTCCACCCGTGGCGGGTCGGGCCGCGCTGGCCGAGGCGGTTGACGTCGACGATGGCGGTGAGGTTGTCGAGGTGCTCGTACCCGGCGTGCTCGGCCGCCTCCCAGACCGAGCCCTCGGCCAGTTCGCTGTCGCCGCAGAGCACCCAGACGCGGTAGGGGATGCGTTCGAGCCGCTTGCCGGAGAGGGCCATGCCGACGCCGACGGGCAGTCCCTGCCCGAGCGAGCCGGTGGCGACCTCCACCCACGGCAGGGCGCGGGGCGTCGGGTGCCCCTGGAGGCGGCTGCCTTCTTTACGGAAGGTGAGAAGCTCTTCGTCGGTGAGCGCCCCCGCCGCTTTGTACGCCGCGTAGAGCAGCGGTGAGGCGTGGCCCTTGGAGAGGATGAAACGGTCGTTGCCGGGATGGTCGGGCCGGTCGAAGTCGTAGTGCAGATGGCGGCCGAGGAGTACGGCCATCAGGTCGGCGGCGGACATCGACGAGGTGGGATGCCCGGAGCCGGCGGCGGCCGAGGCGCGAACGGAGTCGACGCGGAGCTGCTGGGCGAGGGCGGCGAGGTCGCGGTCGCTGGGGGTGGTGGTCTGGGGCATGGGGGGCTGCTCCTTGGGGGGCCGGGGCTTTGGGCGGAGAGGGTCTTGGTGGGGATGTCCTTGGGCAAGCGGCCTACGCGGCAGAACGGCGTCCAGGAGCCAGTCTGCGGCGACGCGCACGCCGTCGCCCGGCAGAACCGGCTCCGACGATGACGGTGACGGTGCGGGATCGGCTCACGATGCGCCTCCGGCGGGGTCGGAACCTCCCGCGTGCCCCAGGCCGACGGGCACCAAACTCCGGATGCCGGGCGCGGGGGCGAGCCCGGCGGCCACCCGGAAGCGAGCCTGGCGGGCGCCCTGGAGCAAGGCCGAGATCACCGGGCGGGCAGGGACGAGGGCGTTCCGACGACAAGGCCGAGAAGCGTAGAAGATCCGAGGTCCGTGACGCCTCGGGCACCGTTTGTCACCGCTTCTCGGGGTTACTCGAAGCCGTATCCGACCAGCTCCGCCCGCCGCACCGGAGGCGCGCCCCACCATGCCCCCGGCCGACGTGCCCTGCGCTCGCTCCCCCGGTCTCCACCGCACCGCCTCCCGCCGCCCCGCGCACGATGAACCTAGGAAGTCCCAGATGAAGGACGCAGTCTCCATCGAACGGCCGGCCGTCTCCGCGTACACCGTGCCCGCGGACGCACCCGAGGCGGACGGCACCTTCGCCTGGGACACCACGACGGTCGTCGTCACCGAGATCACCGCGGGCGACGCGACCGGCACCGGCTGGACCTACGCGCCCGCCTCCGTCGCCGCCCTCGTCGACGAGCAGCTCACTCCGGCCGTCCTCGGGCGGGACGCCCTCGACATCCCCGCCGCGCACGACGCGATGGCGAAGGCGGTCCGCAACACCGGCCGCCCCGGCGCCGCCGCCTGCGGGATCTCGGCGGTCGACATCGCCCTGTGGGACCTGAAGGCCCGTCTCCTGGAACTGCCTCTCGTACGTCTCCTCGGAGCGGCCCGCGACGAGGTTCCCGTCTACGGCAGCGGCGGCTTCACGACGTACCACGACACGCATCTGGCGGCGCAGCTGAACGGCTGGGTGCACGGCCAGAACATCCCGCGCGTGAAGATCAAGATCGGCGAGGGGTGGGGCCGGGCGGCGGCCCGTGACGTGTCGCGGGTCCGTACCGCGCGTGAGGTCATCGGCCCTCAGGCGGAGTTGTACGTCGACGCGAACGGCGGCTACACCCGCAAGCAGGCGGTACGGGTCGGCAGGGTGCTCGCCGAGCACGGCGTGGGCTGGTTCGAGGAGCCGGTGTCCTCGGACGACCTGCGGGGCCTCGCGCTGGTCAGGGACGCGATGGTGTGTGACGTGACGGCGGGCGAGTACGGCTACGACCTGCCCTACTTCGCACGCATGATCCCCTCGGTGGACTGTCTCCAAGTGGACGCGACACGCTGCGGCGGCCTCACCGAGTGGCTGCGCGCGGCGGCACTCGCGCAGGCCCACGGCCTGGAGGTCTCTGCGCACTGCGCGCCCCACGCGCACGCCGCGGTCGCGGCGTGCGTGCCCAACCTGCGGCACATCGAGTGGTTCCACGACCATGTGCGGATCGAGTCGATGTTCTTCGACGGGGCGCTCGACCCGACCGGCGGCGTCGTCCGCCCCGACGGCGGGGTCGGGCACGGCCTGCAGCTGCGCACGGACGAGGTGGAACGGTTCCGGGTGGTGTGAGGTGCGAGCTGTGAGGTGCTGTGCGGGCGGACCGCTGAACACCCCCCGGAGCGACGCCCTCAGTGCTCGTCGCGCCGCGGCAGCTCCTGGCCCGGGACGCGGAGCCGGCCGGGGGCGGCGTCGGTCGCGGGCGCGGTGGGCGGCATCGGCGGCGGCGCGGGCGCGGCGAGGCCACCCGGCGCGACCACGGGGGCGGCGGGGGCGTTGCCCATGGGGTCCGCGGGGTCCGCGTAGCCACCGGGGTGGGCGTCGGGCCGCCCCGAGCCCGGCCGTGCCGCCTTGCGCAGCAGCACCGCGGCGAGGCCGAGCAGCGCGCCCACGATCAGCGCGGCCGCCCAGTCGGGCAGGACGAGCGCGAGGGCGAGGCCGACAGCCAGGGCGACCGCGGCGCCCGCATAGAGCGCGGTGGCGCCGGAGCCCGCGTAGAGCGCGGCCTTGCGCCGCTGCTTCTTGGTCTGCTCCCGCAGTTCTTCGCGGAGTTCGGTACGGATCGTGCGGACCAGCTCGTCGGTCAGAGCCTTGTCGAACGGCTGCTTGTCGAGGCCGGTCAGTGGATTCTTCTCGGGCCCAGTCATGGGCGACGGGTACCCGCGGGCCCCGACGGGTAACGGGATGCGACAGGTCCCCACGCCGGAGGCGGTGGCGAGGGAGCGGCCAATCATGAAATCGTTGCGGAGCCGTTGGCCGGTCACAGAGGTGAGGGCGTCCGATCATGGAGATCCTGGGAACCACGCTGCGCGTCTGCGTCGAGGACTTGGAGTCCTCCGTCGCGTTCTACGAGCGGCTCGCGGGCGGCAAGGCGATGCGCTTCGAGCGCGGCGGCGTGTCCGTGGCCGCGGTCGGCTGCTTCCTGCTGATGAGCGGCCCGGAGCAGGATCTTGAGGTGCTGCGCAAGGTCGCGGCGACCATCGCGGTGCAGGACGTGGACGAGGCGTACGCCGTTCTGACCGCCTCCGGCGCCCGCGTCATCGCGGGCCCGGTCCCGACCCCCGCCGGCCGCAACCTCATCGCGATGCACCCGGACGGCGCCGTCTTCGAGTACGTGGACCGCCGCACCGCCGCGACCTGACGGCACCGCAGGCGCGGCCGCGCCCCGACGAGCGCCGCGGTGTCTCACTCCCCCGCCGTCCCACTCCCCGGCGGCCGCATCCGGAAGTCGTACCGCGCCGGGACCTCCTCACCGCCCGTCGCCGCCGTCCACAGGTCGCCGAGGGTCTCGGCGCCCTCCCGCAGGTCCGCCGCCTCGAAGCCCTCGTCGAAGACGGCGCGCACCGCCGCCATGTCACCCTCGGCGTGGAGGAGCCGGGCTTCGACGAGGCGGAAGCGGCCCTCGGCGCGGGTGGCTTCGTGGAGGCGGTTCCAGACCGCGCGGGCCGCTCGCGGGCGGTCCGCGGCGAGCAGCGCCGATATCGCCTCGCGGCCGAGCGCGGCCGTCGCCGCCGTCCAGGTGACGCCGTCGTCGCGCCGCTCCTGGCACAGGTCGTCGAAGGCTTCCGCGTACCGGTCGGCGGCCCGCTCCAGATGTCCTTCGGCGCTGTCCGCCACGGCGAGGCAGCGCAGCAACGGCCAGCGGGACGGCGCCAGTTCGAGGCCGCGCTCCCAGCTGCGGACGGCCTGTGCCCGGTCGCCCGCGTGCCACTGGGCGACCCCCAGGTGGTACTCGGCGAGCGGGCGCGCGGGCGCGGTCTCCAGCATGTCGCGCCAGTGCGGTGCCACGAGCGTCGGACCGGGCGGGGCGACCTTGCGCGGCTCGGGAACGGCGCCGGTGTGCAGCAGCTCCAGCCACGGCGCCTGTTCGGGGCCGAGCGTCGACTCGCCGAAGGGCGTGCCCGGCAGTTTGTACCCGGCGCGCAGGACTTCCAGCGCGCCCCAGCCGGAGCCCACCGCGAGCACGTCCCGGGGCTCGGTGTCGGCTCGGGTCAGCCACGCCGCGTACGCGGCGTCGACGGCCTCCCGCGGCAGGGCGTCGGCGAGCCGCGCCTCTGCCTCGCCACGCGCGCCCGCCCAGTCGCCGTGCACCAGGTCGGCCCGCGCGGACAGCGGCCCGTACGACTCCAGCCAGCTGAACTCGGACTCGGCGTCCAGGCGCACGTGCTCCAACTGCGTGCGCGCGAGGCCCGCCTGGATCTCCGCGTAGCCGCCGGTGCCGGGCTCGGTGAGCCACCGCTGCCAGCGCCGGCCGCCGCTGCCGGTGCCCCAGACGAAGAGCTTGCGGCCGCGCGGCAGGTCGGTGGAGGTCTGGACGAGCCCGCTGCCGGACGCGTCGAGCGCGGCGATCCACCGGCGGGCGC
Source organism: Streptomyces sp. NPDC003032 (assembly GCF_053591415.1). Classification (NCBI taxonomy): domain Bacteria; kingdom Bacillati; phylum Actinomycetota; class Actinomycetes; order Kitasatosporales; family Streptomycetaceae; genus Streptomyces; species Streptomyces sp. NPDC003032. Next base: position 76,147 of record NZ_JBSFTT010000008.1, read on the forward strand.
CGTCCGGTACGTCGTAGAAGTAGTCGGCGGGGTGCTCGCTGCGCAGTGGGTACGTCCGGTCGGCGCCGTCGCACTCCGGCACCGGCACCCGCCGCAGCCCGCCCGGGTACGCGAACCGCCAGGCCTCGTCGGCCGGGGCGAGCACCCTGCGCTCCTCGGGCACCGCGATGTTCGACCACCAGTAGACGGGCGCGGGCCGCTCGTGGGGGTTGCGGACGCGCACGCCGACGTGGAGGAAGTCGGAGCCGTCGGGCAGCCACAGGTCCACCTGGAAGGGCAGGTCGCGCAGCCGCTCCCACTCCCACAGGCGCAGCATCTCGCCGCCGTCGGGCGCGGTCAGGCGGGCGGCGTGCACGGGCGCGCAGGACAGGGCGGTGTGGCCGGTGGCGCCGGTGTTCCACTCGATGCCGCCGGAGAACCACGCGCCGTTGAGCGCGAAGCCCGCGGGCTGCAACACCGGGTTGCGGTAGAGGAGTTCGCGCCCGGTCGGCTTGTGGAAGAGGGAGTGGATACGGCCGCCGTATCCGGGCAGGACGGTGGCGCGCAGCCGGTCGTTCTCGATGACGAGCGTGTCGAGTTCCGTGTCGGCCCGTTCGCGCCCGTACCCGTCGAGGAGCCGTACGGGCAGGACGCCGCGCAGCGGCTCGTACCCGAGCTGGCGCGCCATGTCGCGCGGCAGGCCGTCCTTGGCCCGCTCGGCTCGCTCGTCCCCCTCGTCGAAGGTATGCACTTCGTGGAGGGGACGCAGCGGGGGCAGAGGATTCTCGGGACCGGTCGGAGCGACGGGCAGGGTCATGACGTCACGGCGCACGGTGGTCTTCACGATCACCATGGAACACCGCCGCCGCGGCGCCGACCAGGGCCTCTTCGGGTCAGGTTTGCCCCGAGGCCGCTCAGGGCCGGTCGATGGCCGCCACGAGCAGGTCCGCGAGCAGGTCACCGGCCGTGCCGTCCGGGTCGAGATCGGGGTCGTAGATGGTGAGGTTGAGGCCCGCGCAGCGGGGTGAGTTCACCAAGGGCCTCAGCAGTGCCAGGAGTTCGTCGGGGAGCAGTCCGCCGGGGTCGGGGCTGTCGACGGCGGGCATCACCGACGGGTCGAGGACGTCGGCGTCCAGGTGCACCCAGAACCCGTCGAGCACGGGCACCTCCAGGGTCTGGGTGACGGCGCGGGCGATGTCGTCGGCGCCCCACTCCCTGATCTCGCCGACGGTGGCGTGGGAGATCTTCAGGGCGGTGAACTCGGCGCGGTCCTCGTCCTCGTCGCGCATCCCGAAGAGGCGTACGTCCTCATCGCGCACATAGGGCTTGAGCCCCTCGATGTCGGTGAGATCGTCCTGTCCGCGCCCGGTGGCGAGGGCCAGCTCCTCGCCGCCCGCGGCGCCGATGTGATCCGAGTTGCCGGGGTGGCGGAAGTCGGCCGAACCGTCGACAGCGGCGATCGCGTACCGCCCGACGCGGCGCAGCGCGAGCGCCGCCCCGAGCTGGATCGAACAGTCGCCGCCGAGCACGACGAGGAAGTCACCGGCGCGCACATGGTGTTCGACGCGGTCGGCGAGTTTCACGGTGTACGAGGCGATGGCGGCCGCGTTGAAGACGCCGTCGCCCTCCTGCCAGTCGCCGCGGTCGTAGCGCGGCGGGACGACGACGCCGCCCTCGAAGGCGCCGAGACGCCGCAGGACGCCCCGCTCCCGCATCGCTCCGGCGAGTTTGTGGCAGCCGGGCACGGTGCCGGGGGCCGGTGGGCGAAGGCCCAGGTTGGAGGGTGCGTCGACGACCACGATATTCCGCATGCGGCCCATCCTCGGCGACGTACGCTGCATCCGGCAACGGCCGTGATCGGCCGTGGGCAGGGCAGTCGACAGAGAGGGACGCGAACGACATGGGCACGCAGCACACCTACCGGGTGATCGTCCGGGGCACGTGGGACGAGCTGACGGACGCGTCACGTGCCACGCTTCTCGCGGAGGTCGAGGAGCACGGCCTGGCCCGGATGAAGTTCACGCCCGAGGGCTCCCTCACGTACGACCGCGCGCTCAAGCACTTCTCCCTGCGCTACGTGGTGCTCTGTGACGCCGAGGACGGCGACGAGATGGCGGGGGCGCTCGCCGAGGAGCAGGCGGAGGCCCGGCTGAGGGAGCTGGGCCACGGGTTCCGCGGTCTGAGGTCGACGGTGACGGACATGGACACCATGAAGATCAACCGGAAGCCGTCGCGCCGCTGACCCGGCCCGGCGGCGGCCCCGCGTCCCTGCCGTGGACGAACGCCCAGCGTTCGTGGTCGCGCCAGGCCCCGTCGACGTAGAGGAAGTCCGGCGAGAAGCCCTCCAGGCGGAAGCCGCGCCGGCGCACGAGCGCGATCGACGGGGCGTTGCCCGGCTGGATGTTGGCCTCCAGACGGTGCAGTCGCAGCTCCCCGAAGGCGTACGCCATGACGAGGCCGAGCCCCTCGGCCATCAGGCCCCGTCCGGCGGCGTGCGCGAAGGCGCCGTATCCGAGTGCCCCGCTGCGGAAGCCGCCCCGGACGATGTTGTTGATGTTGATGAACCCGGCGATGGCCCCGCTGTCGCGCTCGCACACGAGGAACCCCGCCTTGGCCGGGTCCTCGTTGAGCGTCGCGGCGTACGCGCGGTAGGTGTCGTCCGTGGACGGCGGGAAGAGCCAGGGCCGGTGCAGCTCCCGGCTCTCGCGCGTACGGGCGGTGAATTCCGCGGAGTCCGCGCAGGTGAAGTGACGTATGCCCACGCGGGGGCCCTCGGCGAGATGTGCGGCCGTGTCGGCGGTGTCGGCGGTGTCGGACATCGGGCTACGCTATCCGCGCCTCCGGATGAAGTAGGCCCCGCACAGGGCGCCGATCAGTCCCGTGCCGAGCAGGGCCATCCACAGGGGCATGGTCACTTCGGGGATCAGCAGTCGGATCTTGGTGCTGCGGGTGTTCTCGAAGATGAAGACCAGGGTGAGGACGGCGACCGCGGCGACGGCGACCCTGCCGGGGGTCATCAGCCCGCCGCCCGAGCCGCCGCTCCTGGAGCCGCCCGTGGAGGTTTTGGGGCTCATGATGTGGACCCTTCCGTCGGTGGTACGTCGTTCCGGCCTCCCCCGGCACCAGCATGGGCGGCCGGGGCGGGTTCGCGCGCGGTGGGCGTGTCTCCGGAGTGGGGCGGTGGGCCGGACGGGTGACGGAGGCCGTCGGCCGCGGGCGGGTCGGGCTACTGGCCGGTAGGCAACCGGTCGAAGGGGCACCCCCACGGCACCCCCACGGCACCCCACGGCGCACTACGGCGTCGGACAGCACCACCGGCCGGTGCCGGTCAGACGAGCGCCGGGACGTCCAGCGTCAACGTCCCCGCGTCCGCGTCCAGTTCGCCCGGCACCCCGAACGGCACGGTCAGCGCCCCGGCGCAGTGCCCGAACCCGAACTCCTCGACCACGGGCACACCGAGCCCGCCGAGCCGGTCGGCGAAGAGCGCGCGCACATCGTCGTACGGCTCGCACTGCTCCCATGAGCCGAGCGCGATCCCGGCGACGCCCTCCAGCCAGCGCGAGCGCAGGAGTTGGGTGAGAATCCGGTCCAGGCGGTACGGCTCCTCGCCGATGTCCTCCAGGAACAGCAGGCCCCCGCGCGCGGACGCCCGCGCCCCGGGTGTGCCGAGGTCGGCGGCGAGCAGCGACGCGCAGCCGCCGAGCGTGACGCCCCGGGCCCGGCCGCCGGCCAGCGCCCTCGCGCGCCCGGCGGCGGGGATCACCTGGGCGGCCTCGGGCGTGAAGAGGGTCGTGCGCAGGTGGTCCTGGGCGTCCGCGTTCTTGAGGAAGTCGGTCACGGCGGTCATGGGGCCGTGCAGGGTGGCCACCGAGAGCCGTGTGGCGAACGCCTCGTGCAGCGCGGTGATGTCGCTGTAGCCGAGGAACACCTTGGGCCCGGCCGCACCCGCCGCCCGCGCCGCCCCGGCCGCCTTCCGCAGCGCCGCCCAGTCGACGAGGTCCACCATGCGCTGGGCGCCGTACCCGCCGCGCGCGCAGAACACGGCGGCCACGGACGGGTCGCACCACGCCCGCTCCAGGTCACGGGCGCGGGCGGCGTCGGCTCCCGCGAGGTAGGCGAACTCCCGGTGCCGGTCCAGTACATGGGGCATGGCGAAGGGGTCGAGGTCCCAGCCGCGCAGGATGTCGAGGCCCGCTTCGAGACAGCCCTCCGGGACGGGTCCGCTCGGGGCGATGACGGCCACCCGCGCGCCGGGCGTGAGGCGCGCGGGCCGTGCGCGGGCTCTCACTTGGCGAGCTCCAGGGTCGGCACGGACCCGGCCAGGTCGAGTCTGAACACCTGTGCGTACAGGGAGAGTTCGGCCTCCAGGGCGCGGACCATCGTGTCGGCGCGGCGGAATCCGTGGCCCTCCCCCTCGAAGGCGATGTAGGCGTGCGGGATGCCGCGCCCCTCCATCCTGGCGAGGAACCGCTCGGTCTGCGCGGGCGGACAGACCACGTCGTCGAGCCCCTGGAGGAGCAGGAAGGGGACGGTGACGCGCTCGGCGTGCTCCAGCGGCGACCGCTCCCCGTACCGCCCGGGCACCTCGTCGAGCGGTCCGACGATGGAGTCCAGGTAGCGTGATTCGAGGTCGTGGGTCTCCCCCGACGCGAAGGCGGCGAGGTCGAGCACCGGATAGATGATCGTCCCGCAGGCGTAGACGTCGGTGCTGGTCAGGGAGACGGCCGCGGTCCAGCCGCCCGCGCTGCCGCCGCGGATCGCGAGCCGGGCGCGGTCCGCGGTGCCCTCGTCGGCCAGCGCGAGGGCGACGGCCGCGCAGTCGTCGACATCGACGACGCCCCACTGCTCGCGCAGCCGGTCGCGGTAGGCGCGCCCGTACCCGGTGGAGCCGCCGTAGTTGACCTCGGCGACGCCGATGCCGCGCGAGGTGAAGTAGGCGATGGCCAGGTCCAGTACGAGGGGTGAGCGGCCGGTGGGGCCGCCGTGCGCCCACACCACGTAGGGCGGCAGTTCGTCGTCGGGCGCGACGTGGCCGGGGTGGTGCGGCGGGTAGATGTGCGCGTGGACGGTGCGTCCGGCCGGGCCGGAGAAGGCGCGGATCTGGGGTTCCGGGTAGTACGTCGGGTCGACGGGGTCGTCGTGGGCGGCGCCGACGACGCGGGCGTGGCCGGTGCCGGTGTCCAGCTCCACGACCTCGTACGCGCTGCGCGGGCTCGCGGCGACGCCGACCACGCGGGGGCCGTGCGCGGCGACGGTCGGGGCCCACTCCGTCCAGGGGCCCGCCGCGTCGACGACCTCGCCGGTCTCGGGGTCGAGTATGCCGAGCGCGGTGGCGCCCTTGCCGTGCACGACGGCGATCAGCCCGGTCTCCAGCGGCGCGAACCAGCTGAGGCCGACTTGCCACAGGGGTCCCGCGAACTCCTCCTCGCGCGGGCACAGCGCCTGTACGCCGGTGGCGTCGTCCGGGGTCGCGCGGTACACGTTCCACCAGCCGGTGCGGTCGCTGGAGAACAACAGCCGTCCGTCAGCGGCCCATTCGACCTGCGCGACGGACTCCTCGGGCCCGCCGGCGAAGGTCCGTGCGGCACCGAAGGTGCCGTCGCCGCGCACGTCGGCGAGCACCAGCTCCGTGCCGTCCCACGGCATGCGGGGGTGGTCCCAGGCGATCCAGGCGGCGCGGGTGCCGTCCGGCGAGAGGCGGGGTCCGGTGACGAACCGGTGGGCGCCGTCGGACAGTTCGCGCACCGCGCCGCGGTCGTCGGCCGCCGATCCGTCGAGCGGCACCGCGGCGATGACGCGGCGTACGTCGGTGGGCGCGTCGCCGGTGAACTCCTCAAGGACGCACCAGGCTTCGCCCCGGTCCAGGCGCAGCACCGGATCGGCCCAGCGCAGGCCGCCACCCACCGCGGAGAGCGGGGTCAGCGCCCGGGGCGCGGTGTCCGGGGCGTCGGGCCCGTACGCGTACAGGCGCTGGTCGGTGAAGTTCGCGAAGACGAGCAGCGGCCCCTCGGGGCCCTCTGCCCCGGCCCAGGGGCGGCCGCCGTACTCGACGACGCGGCTGCGCACGTTCCACGGCGCGGGCAGCACCGAGCGCTCCTCGCCGTCGGTCAGCCGGCGTACCAGTGCGCGGCGACCGCCCTCGGTGGGGCGCGGCTCGGTCCACCATGTCTCGGCGCCGACGAAGCCCACGTACCCCGCGGCGCCGTCGTGGGTGGCGGCGAGTTCGGCGTCGATCGGTGACGGCCATGATCCGTACGCCCGGGTCTGCATCATGTCCTTTACTTCCCCCATTTTTCCTAGGCCGTGCGCAGAAAGCGGTCGAGGACACGGACGCCGAAGTGCAGGGCGTCCACCGGGACGCGCTCGTCGACTCCGTGGAAGAGCGCCTGATAGTCGAAGCCCTCCGGTGTCCTCAGCGGCGAGAAGCCGTAGCCGGTGATGCCGAGCCGCGAGAACTGCTTGGCGTCCGTACCGCCCGACATGCAGTACGGCACGACGTGCCCTTCGGGCGCGAACTCCTCGACGGCCGCCCGCATCCTCGCGTACGTCGTCGAGTCGACCGGCGCCTGCAGCGCCACCTCGCGGTGGTGGAACTCCCAGTCGACGTCAGGGCCTGTGAGCAGGTCAAGCGTGTGGCGGAACTCTTCCTCGCCGCCGGGCAGAAAACGGCCGTCGACGTAGGCCACGGCCTCCCCAGGGATCACATTGACCTTGTAACCCGACTGGAGCATCGTCGGGTTGGCGCTGTTGCGGACGGTCGGCTCGACGAGCGCGGCGGTCGGGCCGAGCTTCTCCAGGAAGGCGTCGACGTCGAAGCCGGGTGCCTCGGGGTCGCTCTCCAGGCCGTAGAGCGCGGCGAGTCCGACGAGCCCGGCGCGCACGGTCGGGGTGATCCGCACCGGCCACCGGTGCTCGCCGATGCGGGCGATGGCGGCGGCGAGTCTGCTGACGGCGTTGGCGCGGTTGACCTTGGAGCCGTGGCCCGCCTTGCCGCGCGCGGTGAGCTTGAGCCAGCCCGTGCCGCGCTCCCCGGCGGCGATCGGGTAGATCTGGTTGCCCCTGCCGTCGTGGAAGGTGAAGGCACCGGACTCGCTGATGCCCTCCGTGCAGCCCTCGAAGAGCGGGGCGTGCCGGTCGGCGAGGTACCCGGAGCCGTCGGCGGCGCTGGCCTCCTCGTCGGCGGTGAAGGCGATCACGATGTCCCGCCTCGGCCGGATCCCGGTGCGCGCCCAGCTCCGTACGACGGACAGGATCATCGCGTCCATGTTCTTCATGTCGATCGCGCCGCGGCCCCAGACGACGCCGTCGCGGACCTCCCCGGAGAACGGGTCCACGCTCCAGTCGGCAGCCTCGGCGGGCACGACGTCCAAGTGGCCGTGGACGAGCAGCGCGTCGGCGCCCGGGTCCGTGCCCTCGATGCGGGCGACGACGTTCGTACGCCCCGGGGTGCGCTCCAGGAGCGTCGGGGTGAGGCCCGCGTCGGCGAGGCGTTCGGCGGCGTACTCGGCGGCGGGCCGCTCGCGGCAGTCGCCGCCGCCGCGGTTGGTGGTGTCGATGCGGATCAGCTCGGAGGTGAAGGTCACGACCTCGTCGAGCGCCCGCGCGTCCACCTGGTCGGGACGCTCGTGGTGCGCCTGGTCGTGGCGCTCCCGGTCGTGGTGGTGCTCCTGGTCGTCGTCCACGCGTTTGTCGTGCTCCTGATCGTCGTGCCCTTGGCCCTGAGCCGGGTCAGCCATACTGCTCCTCCACGGCGGCGTCGGCGATCGTCGTAACCGCCTTGAAGGTACGGATCCCCTCGTACATCGTCTCGCTGTCGTACGCGACCCTGCGCTCCCCCGTACGGCGCACTCCCGGTACGACGGTCGAGGCCATCGACAGATGTTCGGCGTCGAACTCGACCTCCACGGTGAACGGGCCGCCGGCCACCGGCTCATGGCATACGGCGAGCGCGGCGGCCTCCTTCGCCGCGGCGCGGATGTCGGCGGCGGTGCGGGCGGGGGTGCGGCAGACGGCGGCGTACCGCGAGACGTGGTCCTTGACCGCGACCTTCAGCGCGCCCGGCGCGTATCCGAGAGCGTCCTCGCAGGCCAGGTCGTCGCCGGTGACGAGCACGACGGGGACGCCGTACTCGGCGACGACATGCGAGTTGAGCAGCCCTTCGCTGGCGCGTACGCCGTTGATCCAGACGCCGGTGATCTGGTTGGCGAGGTAGGTGTGCGCGAGGACACCCTCCATGCCGGCGCCGGCGTGGTAGCCGACGAACGCGACGCCGTCCACGTCGCCGTGCTGCACGCCCTCCACCATGGAGAGCGACTTGTGCCGCCCGGTGAGCATCTGCGCCCGCTCGTCCAGCTCTTCGAGCAGCAGATTACGCATGGACCAGTGCGCTTCGTTGATGAGCACCTCGTCGGCGCCGCCGTCGAAGAACCCGAGCACGGCGGCGTTCACGTCCGAGGTGAACATCCCACGGCACCGCTCCCACTGCGCGGTGCCCGGCAGCACATCGGCCGGCCAGGTCACTCCGGTCGCGCCCTCCATGTCGGCGCTGATGAGGATCTTCATAACCTTCCACCATCCCCTCACGTCGGAGGAGCAAACAGTTCACGCTGACATCAGTCGCTGACAGAGCCCGCAGCGCAGCGTGAGTGTAGTCACAGGCCACTCCGGGGCACGGCGGTGTCAGCGGCCCGCGGGCGGATGCACGCACGGAGGCACCAGCGGGGCGCATGCGGACCGTTCCGCCCTCGCGGCCGACGAGCGGAACGTACGGCGATAGCTGTCCGGGGGCACGCCGAGGGTGCGGTTGAAGTGCCGCCGCAGTGTGGTGGCGGTGCCCATGCCGGTGGCGGCCGCGATGGTGTCGACGCTGTCGTCGGACTTCTCCAGCAGCTCCTGGGCGAGGCGGATCCTCTGGGCCAGCAGCCATCGCAGGGGCGTGGTGCCGGTCGTCGCGCGGAAGTGGCGGCCCAGGTGGCGTGAGCTCATCCGGGCCCGGCGCGCCAGGTCCTCCACGGTCAGTGGCTGGTCGAGCCGTTCGATGACCCAGGGGAAGAGGGCGGTGAGCGGGTGGTCGTCCCGCGCGGGCACCGGGGCGGTGACGAACTGGGCCTGACCGCCGGACCGGTGCGGAGGGACGACCAGGCGGCGCGCGACGGTGTTGGCGATCGATGAGCCGTGGTCGAGGCGGACGAGGTGCAGGCACAGGTCCAGTGCGGCGGCCTTGCCGGCGGAGGTGAGCACGCTGCCGTTGTCCACGTAGAGGACGCCGGGGTCGACCTCCACCTCGGGGTGGCGGGCGGCCAGGACGTCGGTGTGCGCCCAGTGCGTGGTGGCGCGCCCTCCGTCCAGCAGGCCGGCGGCGGCCAGTACGAACGCGCCGGTGCACAGGGAGGCCACGCGGGCGCCCGCGGCGTGAGCCGCTCGTACCGCGTCGACCAGTTCGGCGGGCGGTTCCACGTCGACGTCGGCCCAGCCGGGGACGATCACGGTGTCGGCGTACCTGAGGTGGTCGAGACCATGGTCGGGCTCCAGGCGGAACCGGCCGAAGGGCACGGTGTCCTGCCCGCAGACGGTGAGGTCGTACCAGGGGACGGTGACGGCGGCCGGGGCGGAGCCGAAGACCTCATGGGCGATGGACAGTTCGAAGTGCAGCATCCCGTCGGTGACGGCGAGCGCGACAGTGGCCATGTCCGAAAGTGTATGGGGCATGTCGTTCCAGACACTCACAGTTGATGGTTCAACTACGACAGGCTGTTCCCATCAGCCGAGCGCGGAACTGCACAGAACAGCAGCTCTGCACAGAACACAGGGAGAAGACATGGCAACGGGGCAGACAGTGACGGTGTACGGCGCATACGGGCACACCGGCCGGTTCGTGGTGGCACATCTGCGAGAGCGCGGATTCGTCCCGGTCCTCTCCGGGCGTGACGCCCACAAGCTGCGGGCGCTGGCGGACGAACACCCCGGAGCCGGACTCGACGTCCGCCCCGCGTCGGTCGACGACCCGGTCTCGCTCGACCACGCGCTGGCCGGGGCGGCATCCGTCATCAACTGCGCGGGGCCCTTCGCCACGACGGCCGCACCCGTGATCGAGGCGGCCCTGCGCGCCGGGATCCCGTACGTCGATGTGGCGGCGGAGATCGAGGCCAACGCCGACACCTTCGCGCGGTTCGCGGACCGTGCCCGTGCCGCGGGCACGGTGATCGTCCCCGCGATGGCCTTCTACGGCGGCCTCGGCGACCTGCTGGTCACCGCCGCCATGGGCGACTGGGACAAGGCCGACGAGGCGCACATCGCGTACGGCCTGAACAGCTGGGAGCCCACCGAGGGGACGCGCGCCGCGGGCAGAATCTCCGTCGAGCGGCGTGGCGGCCGCCGCGTCCGCTTCGCCAACGGGCGGCTGGAGTACCACAACGACGAACTGCCCACCCTGAAGTGGTCCTTCCCCGAGCCCGTGGGCCCGAGGGCCGTCATCGGCGAGTTCACGATGGCCGACGTCGTCACCGTCCCGAGCCATCTGCCCATCCCCGAAGTGCGCACGTATATGACGGTCGAGGCGGCCGGCGGCGTCGCGGCTCCGGACACGCCGACCCCCTCCGCGGTCGACGAGCAGGGGCGGTCCGCGCAGACTTTCCTCGTCGACGTCGTCGTACGCTCCGGGGACACCGAGCGGCGCGCCGTGGCAAGCGGGCAGGACATCTACGCCGTCACCGCGCCGCTCACGGTGGAAGCGGTCGACCGCATCCTCACCGGGCGGACCAGGACGGTCGGCGTCGCCTCCGCCGGCAAGCTCTTCGACGCGCCCGACTTCCTGAGGTCGCTGTCCCCGCACATCACCTTGGAGCCGCGCCCGTAACAGCCGTCGTCAGAGCCCACGGCCTGCTCGGTTCGAGCCCAGGCGCACAGTCGCCCTCAAGGCCGTACGGGCGCACGATGGAGATAGCGGAGCCGGAACGAACGAACGGGTATGCACGGGTATGCCGGAAGGAGGTGCGACGCCATGTCCCAGTTCATGGACGTCCACCACGGGATGCGGGGCATTACGGCCGACCAGCTGAAACAGGCCCACCAGGCCGACCTCGCCATCGAGAAGGAAGAAGGTGTCCACTTCCAGAAAGCCTGGGCGGACCCGCAGTCCGGCACGGTCTACTGCCTCTCCGAGGCACCCTCGGCCGACGCGGTCCAACGCATCCACGAACGTGCCGGCCACCGGGCCGACGAGGTCCACCAGGTGCCCTTGAGCGTGTGAGCGGCACCGTATGAACGACACCGGTACACCGTTGAGGTGGGCGGCTCGGCCCCGCCCACCTTCTCTGTTTTCAGGGCGTACCGGCTCAGTCGAGGTCGTCCCGTGCCGCGGGCAGGTCGCGGGCGCCGAGGCGCAGGTGCTCGATGTGGTAGACGGCCTCGTCAAGGAGCTGGGCCACGTGGTTGTCGTAGAGGCTGTAGACGATGCGGCGGCCCTGCCGTGAGCCGGTGACCAGGCCGAGGGCGCGCAGCAGGCGCAACTGGTGGGAGACCGCCGACTGTTCCATGCCGACCGCCTCGGCGAGCGCGCCGACGCCGCACGGTCCCTGGCGCAGCTTGGTGAGGATCATCAGCCGGGACGGGGTGGCGAGCGCCTGGAGGGTGGCGGCGATCGTGGCGGCGGAGTCCGCGTCGAGGTGCGTCGCAGGGGTGATCTTGCTGTCGACTCCGTGTCCCATGCGGCAATCCTACTCGGCGTACACTTGAAGACCTCTTCATGTGTTCGGCTATGGGGTGCGCCGCTTCTCCGGTGTGTGTGACGGCGCGCGTGAAGGCGTGTGTGACGGCGCGCGTGAAGGCGTGTGTGAAGGCGCCCGTGACGGTGCCGACGGCTTGACGTGCCGGACGCCTTGACGCGTGCCCGACGGCTCCCGACGACCCCCGACCACGAGGTGTGCTCCGATGTCTTCCGCTCTGGTGGGCGACCGGCCGACCCCGGCCCCCTCCCCCGGCTCCCCCGGCTCCCCCGCCGCGCCCGCGCGTGCGCGCCGTACGCGGCTGCTCGCTCTGCCCGAGGTGCGCTGGGCGGCGCTGGCCACGGCCGCGTTCCTGCTCGCGTTCCCGCTCGACCTCGCCGGGGCGCCCGCCTGGGCGTGGGGGCCGCTCTACGCCCTCTGTTACGCGGCCGGCGGCTGGGAGCCGACCGTGGCGGGGCTCCAGGCGCTGCGGGAGCGGAGCCTGGATGTCGATCTGCTGATGGTGGTCGCGGCTCTCGGCGCGGCGGCCATCGGGCAGTTCCTCGACGGCGGTCTGCTCATCGTCATCTTCGCCGTCTCGGGAGCGCTGGAGGCCCTCGCGACGCGGCGCACCGCCGACTCCGTGCGCGGCCTGCTGGACCTGGCACCCGCGATGGCGCTCCGGCTCACCGCTGAGGGCGGCGAGGGCGGCGAGGGCGGCGAGGGCGGCGAGGAGAGAGTGTCGGCGGACTCGCTGAGGATCGGCGACACCGTTCTCGTCCGACCCGGTGAACGGCTGCCCGCCGACGGCGCCGTGCTGGACGGCAGCAGCGAGGTCGACCAGGCGACCATCACCGGTGAGCCTCTGCCGGTGGCCAAGGAAGTGGGCGACGAGGTGTACGCGGGCACCCTCAACGGCACGGGCGCGTTGCGCGTCCGCGTCGGCCGTGACCCGTCCGACTCCGTCATCGCGCGCATCGTCGCCATGGTGGAGGAGGCGAGCGAGACCAAGGCGCCCACGCAGCTCTTCATCGAGAAGGTCGAGCAGCGGTACTCGGTGGGCGTGGTGGTGGCCACTCTCGCGCTCTTCGCCGTTCCGCTCGCGCTCGGCGCCGCGTTCACGGAGACACTGCTGCGGGCCATGACCTTCATGATCGTGGCGTCGCCCTGCGCGGTGGTGCTGGCCACCATGCCGCCGCTGCTCTCCGCGATCGCCAACGCCGGGCGCCACGGCGTGCTCGTCAAGTCCGCCGTCGTGATGGAGCGGCTCGGGACGGTGACCAAGGTCGCCCTGGACAAGACGGGGACGCTGACCGAGGGCGCGCCGCGTGTCACGGAGATCCGGACGCTGCCGGGCACGGACCTCACCGAGGACGAGGTGCTTGGTCTGGCCGCGGCCGCCGAGCACCCGAGCGAACATCCGCTGGCGCGCGCCGTGGTCGCCGCGGCCCGCGAACGTGGGCTGCCCCTGGAGAGCGCGCGGGACTTCGTCGCCGCTCCGGGGCGCGGGGTCCGCGCGGTCGTCGCGGGACGCGCGGTGCAGGTCGGCAGCCCGGACCGGCTCCTCGCCGGCGAATCCTCTCGTACGTCGGTGATGGCGGCGGACGCGATGACACGGGAGGCGACTACGGCGGCTGCGGCTACCGCTACCGCTGCGGACGACGACGCCCGCACCGTTGTACTCGTCGTGGTCGACGGCGTCCCCTCGGCCCTCCTGCGCCTCGCCGACCTGCCGCGCCCCGGAGCCGCCGAGGCCGTGGCCGGGCTGCGTGAACTCACCGGCTCCAGCCCCGTGTTGCTGACCGGCGACACGCCGCACGCCGCCGCACGCCTGGCGGAGGAGACCGGGATCGAGGATGTGCGGGCCGGGCTTCTTCCGCAGGACAAGGTGGCGGCCGTACGGGAGTGGGAGGGGCTGGGCGAGCGGGTCCTCGTCGTCGGGGACGGTGTGAACGACGCGCCCGCGCTGGCCGCCGCGCACAGCGGCATCGCCATGGGGCGGACCGGCTCCGACCTGACCCTGGAGACCGCCGACGCCGTGGTCGTACGGGACGAACTCGCCACCGTGCCCGCGGTCGTGGCGCTCTCCCGGCGGGCCCGGCGCGTGGTGGTGCAGAACCTGGTCATCGCCTCCGCGTGCATCGGCGCCCTGGTGGTCTGGGATCTGGCGGGACATCTGCCGCTGCCGCTCGGCGTCGCGGGCCACGAGGGGTCCACGGTCCTGGTCGGGCTCAACGGCCTGCGCCTGCTTCGCCGTTCGGCCTGGCGGCAGGAGGGCGGCACGGTCGGCACACGCCGCTGAGTTCGAGGGTGTGCTCCAGTTCGGCGAAGCCGGTCGTCTCGCCGAGGCGCTCGGCCCACGCCTCGACGTCCCGCGCGTCGACCGGCTGGCTGCGGCCGCAGCGGCGGCAGATGAGGTAGTGCCGGTGCTCGTCGGTGGGCCGCCGCAGATAGAGCCGCTCGCCGGTCTCGTCGCGTACGACGTCGACGAGACCGGCGCGGTCGAGGTGCCGCAGCGCGCGGTAGACGGTGGTGAGCCCGACCGCGCTGCCGGCCCCGACGAGCCGCCCGTGCAACTCCTGCGCGGAAACGAACTCCCGGCACCGCCCGAGTGCTTCCAGCACGGCGACACGCTGCGGAGTCCTACGCACCCCGACCCCCGCGTCCCCACGCCCCACCTCCTCAGCCACCACGCCCACACCCCCGCCCACACGCACGCGCCGCACCCCGCCGCTCACGGCAACGCCTCGCCCGCCGCCGGGGGCGGGGCGGACGCCGAGGGCGGGGCGGACGCCGAGGGCGGGGCGGACATCACGGCCGGAGCCAGTGCCGCAGGCTGGGCTGGCGCCGCCGACAGGTCGGACACCGAGGGCCGGGCGAACCCCGGAGGCGCGGCGGGCGCCAGGGACGGGCCGTCCACCACGGCCGGGGCCGGCGCCACGGGTAGGGCCGGCGCCGTCGACAAGCCAGACACCACCGGCCGACCGGACGCCACAGGCAGGGCGGACGCCGCAGGCGCGGTGGATGCCGAGGGCGGGGTGGATGGCACCGGCAGGGCGGGTGCCGTCGACAAGCCAGACACCACCGGCCAACCGGACACGGGACGCGGGGCGAGTGCCGCAGGCGCGGTGGAGACCGGGGGCGGGGCGGGTGCCCCGGGCAGGGCAGATGGCCCGGGCAGGGCGGACGCCGAGGATGGGGCGGATGGCGCCGTCAAGGCGGGGGCCGTCGGTAGGCCAGGTGCCGGGAACGGGGCGGGCCGCGTCGGCAGGGTGGGCGTCGCGCAGGCGGCGCTCCCGAAGCTCAGGGTTCTGTAGACCGTTACGCCGCCGGCGAGCTCCCCGCATGCCTGGGCCGCCGCCGTGACGCGGCGCGTGTACGCCGGGTCCGTGGCGTCGAGCAGGATGCCCAGGGTCGTACCGCTGTGTCCGACGGCCACGCCGAGGCCTCCGACATCGCGGCAGATCGCCCGCATCGGCTCCAACAGGGCTTTGTGCCGCAGGCGTTGGTTCATCAGGGCGCTGCGCGTCGCGATGCGGCCCACTTCCGCTAGGTCACGGGCGCGTACGGCCTCGGTGAGCCGGCCGAGGAGGTCGGCGTAGGCGCGCCGGTCGGCCGGGGTGAACGGCTTGGGGATGCGGTTGAAGTCCACCGTGTCGACCGAGCCGCCTTCGTCGACGCCGACCACGGCCATGGCGGGCAGCGACCCGAGGACCGCGCGGAGCCGCACGCTGCGGTGGTGGAAGGCGACGATCGCGGGGTAGAGCACGCCGTCGGTGGGTTCGATGCGGGACAGGAGCCGTTCGATCCGGGCGGGCGGCATGGCGACGCCGAGGGCCCGGCCGACCGCCCGCGCCGTGGCGACGAGGTCGGCGGAGGAGCTGGCGAGCCCCTTGCCCTCGGGGATCACGCTGCTGACGGTGAGCACCCCGCCGCGCGCCGACCGCGCCCCGCGAGGCGCCAACTCCGCGATCATGCGGGTGAGTCGGAGGGCTTTTGTTTTGCGCGGCGGCCAGACCTCCAGCTCTCCCGAGTCGGACTCCTGCCGGAACGTCGCCATGGTCCAGCGGGCGACGGGCAGCGTCACGAGGAAGTCCCCGTCCTCCTCCGGCAGCACGCCCTGGAGCAGCTCACCGAAGGTGCCGAAAGCCGTCCCCACCCCGGTTCCCATGCCCACCCCGGTTCCCATGCCCACCCCCGCTCCCGGCCTTCCTCCAGGGAACGGGCCCTGCCTCGGCAGGCGAGCCCCCGCTCCGGCCTCCTGGGACAGCTTCACGCGACTCCTCTCGACACGGCGGGGCACACAACGGCACCGCCGCCCCTCACGGACCAGTAAGGACCAGTGTGGCGACCTTACCCGGTCTTGACAATCATTTTCATCTAGTGTGATGCTCTCGGCGTCTTCCGCTCCGACGTCCCAACGGGGGGATCTCCGCCATGCACCCACACATCGCCGAAGCCGTGAAAAGACCCGATCTCATATCCCTCGAACCGGATCTGGCGTGCCTCCGGTTCGAGACCATGAAGATCTACTCGGCTCTCGGAGCCGTCCGCCACCTCCTCGAAACCGGTGCCGTCGAACCCGGCGACACCCTCATCGACAGCTCCAGCGGCATCTACGCCCAGGCCCTCGCACTCGCCTGTCACCGCTACGGAATGAAGTGCCACATCGTCGGCTCCACGACCGTGGACCGCTCCACGCGCGTACAGCTGGAGATACTCGGCGCCACGCTGGAGCAGGTCGCACCCTCCAAGAACCTGCGCCTGGACCAGGAGTTGCGGGTGCGCCGCATCGCCGAGATCCTGGCCGACAACCCCACGTACCACTGGATGCGGCAGTACCACGACGCCATCCACTACCACGGCTACCGCGAGGTCGCCGAGTCGGTCGACGAGGACCTCCCCGCCGGGCCCCTCGCGCTGGTCGGCGGCGTGGGGTCGGGGGCCTCGACGGGGGCCGTCGCCACGTATCTGCGCGAGGCAGGGCGGGATGTGACGCTCATCGGCGTACAGCCCTTCGGCAGCGTCACCTTCGGCTCCGAGCACGTCGCGGACCCGGACATGATCATCGCCGGGATCGGCAGCGCCATCGCGTTCCAGAACGTCCGGCACGAGCTGTACGACCGCGTGCACTGGGTCAACTTCGACAGCGCCGTCTCCGGAGCGGTCTCCCTGCTGCGCACCAGCGGCATCTTCGCCGGGCTCTCGGCGGGCGCCTCGTATCTGAGCGCCCTGTGGGAGCGGCGCAGGGACGACTCCCGTACGTACGTCTTCATCGCGGCCGACACCGGCCACCGCTACGTCGAGAGCGCCTACGCACGGCACCAACAGGCCCTGGGCATCGACACGTTGAAGCCGCACGAGATCACCTCGCTCGACCAGCTCAAGCACCCCTGGTCCACCACGGCCTGGCCCCCCGTCACCTCCTGAACGACCCGCTGAACCACCCGCTGAACCGCTTTCTGCACCACTTCCTGAATCACCCCTGAACCGCCCGGCGATCCCAGAGAGAAACACACATGCCGCACCCCACACCCCACACCGTCGCCGAGCTCACCGAAGCCGTCCTCGCGGGCGCCCACGGGCCCGACCCGGCCGAGCTCACCGTCACCAGCGCGTTCTGGCTGTACAACACCACTCGGCTGGCCGGCGGCGACGTCACGTACCACAACCACTACCTGCTGCTGCGCGTCGGCGACTCCTTCGGCGCCTGCTCCTTCGAAGCGGGCGAACTCGCCCCGGAGTTCTGTGAGAACGCCTCCGGCCACTCCCTGGACAAGCTCCTGCGCAACGAGTCCGCGCCGGTGCGGACCGCCGCCCTCGACGCCTATCTGGCGCGGGTGCGCCCGCACCGCGACGCCGACGACGCCGAGCGCGTCATGCTGCCCACCGGCACTCCGGAGGTCCGCGCCGAGGCCCGCGACGCCGCCGTGGCGGGGCTCCTCGACATCGCGCCCGGCGCCAAGGTCGCCCTGATCGGCGTGGTCAACCCCCTCGTCGCCGCGATACGGGAGCGGGGCGGCGTCTGTCTGCCCTGCGATCTGAATCTGCGTACGACCGCGTGGGGCGAGCCGGTCAGCGACGACATGACCGAGGTGCTCGCGCAGGCGGACGCGGTGGTCGCCACCGGCATGACGCTCAGCAACGGCACCTTCGACCTGATCCTCCAGCACTGCGTCGAACACCAGGTGCCGCTGACCGTGTACGCCCAGAGCGGCAGCGCCGTCGCCCGTGCCTTCCTCGGCGCGGGGGTCACCGGACTGAACGCGGAGCCGTTCACGTTCTCCCAGTTCAGCGCCGACGCCACGCCGATGTACCGCTACCGCGCCGCCCTCCCGAACGGAGCGGCCGCGTGAGCGTCGACGCCGTCAAGGGCCCCGCGGCGGACAAGGTCGAGGAGCCGGTACCGGGCGATCTGCGCATGGCCCGCACCCTGTGGCCGGTCCTGCTCGCCTCCGCGGTCGGCCTGCTCCCGTTCACCGTCTTCAGCACCTACCTCGTACCGATCGCCGACGAGGCGGGCAGCGGCGTCGCCGCGATGGGCGGTCTGCGCGGACTCGGCGGTCTCGCCGCCCTCCTCGTGGGCACCGCGCTCGCCCCGCTGATCGACCGGGTGCCCAGGGAGTGGGCGGTGGCGGGCGCGCTCGCCGCGCTCGGCCTCTCGGCGGCGCTCGGCGCCAGCGGCGACTTCGTGCTGCTCGCCGTGTTCTGCCTGCTCATCGGCGCCAGTACGGCCGTCCTCAACCCGGCGCTGACGGCCGCCGCCGCCGACCGCTTCGGCACCGGCAAGGCCGCGGGCCGCGCGGCGACCCTGGTCACCGCCACCCAGTCGATGACCGCCATGCTCGCGGCGCCCGTCATCGCGCTGCCCGCGCTGTTCTGGGGCTGGCAGGGCGACCTGTTCGGCGTGACGGTGGTGTCGCTGCTGCTCGCGGTGGTCTTCGTGGCCCGGCGCAGGAAGCAGCGGGAGGCGTCCCCGGTCGGCACTCCGCCCGAGCGGCGCCTCGGCTACCTCGCCTCGTTCAAGGCCCTGGCGGCGGTGCGCGGCGTGGTGCCGCTGCTGCTCATCGGGTTCCTGCGCACCGCCGTGTTCATGGGCTATCTGTCGTATCTCGCGGCCTTTTATGAGGAGCGGTTCGATCTCGACGCCGGGCTCTTCGCGTTCGTGTGGACGCTGAGCGGCGCGGCGTTCTTCGTCAGCAATCTGCTCACCGGCCGCGTCACCAACTCCGCCGCGCCGCGCGTCACCACGGAGCGGATGCTCGTATTCGGCCTGGTCGCCGCCCTCGTCTCCGTCGTGGGCTTCTACTTCACGCACTGGCTGCCGCTCGCCCTCGCCATGACCGCGCTGCACGCGGCGAGCCACGCGATCGTCGCCGCGTGCGTGGTCAGCCTCATCGTGCGGCGCTGCGGCACGACGCTGCGCGGCTCGGCGCTGAGCCTGAACGCGGCGGGACAGAGCCTCGGCGTGTTCGCCGGCGCGGCGCTCGGCGGCGCGGGCCTCGGCCTCGCCGGCTACCCCGGCACCGCCGTCGTCTTCGGCGCCCTGGTCGTCGCGGCGCTCGGCGCGGCCGTCCTGGTGCCGCGCGCGCACCGGGGCGACGACGAGGAGACGGAGGCCGAGACCCCGTGAGCACCGTCGTGGAGGCGGCACCCGCACCCGCGCGGGCCACCGTGCGGGAGCGGCTCGCCTCGCCCAGGGCCCTCGTCGTGACCTGCGTCGCGCTCTTCCTCGTCCTTGTCGTCTCCGTCGTCGTCGCCATCGGGCTCGGCGCCGCCTTCGTGACGCCCGCCGAGACCGCCCGCTATCTGTGGGCGGCGCTCAGCGGTGGGCGGATCGGCGCCGACGAGACGACGACGTACCAGATCATCTGGCAGATCCGGACGCCGCGCGTGCTGCTCGCCGCGATGGTGGGGGCCGGGCTGAGCGCGGTCGGCGTCGCCATCCAGGCGATGGTGCGCAACGCGCTCGCCGACCCGTTCGTCCTCGGTGTCTCCTCGGGGGCGTCGGTGGGCGCGGTCGGCGTGACGGTCACCGGCGGGCTCGCCGCGCTCGGCGTCTACGCCGTGTCGGCGGGGGCGTTCATCGGCGCGCTCGTCGCCTCGTTCCTCGTGTACGTCGCCTCGTCGAGCCGGGGTGTGCTCTCACCGCTGCGGCTCGTCCTGACGGGCGTCGCCATGTCGCTGGGCTTCCAGGCCGTCATGAGCGTGATCATCTACTTCGCGCCGGACAGCGAGGCGACCAGCATGGTCCTGTACTGGACCATGGGCAGCTTCGGCGCGGCCAGTTGGGGGTCGCTGCCCGTCGTCGCCGCGGTCGTCCTGCTCGGCCTGGCCGTGCTCCACCGCCACGGCCGGGCCCTGGACGTCCTCGCGCTCGGCGACGAGACCGCGGCGAGCCTCGGATACAGCCCCGACCGGCACCGCAGGTCCCTGCTCGTGCTCGTCTCGCTGATCACCGGCGTGATGGTCGCCGTGAGCGGCGCCATCAGCTTCGTGGGGCTCGTCATGCCGCACCTGGTGCGCATGGTGGTCGGCGCCGGGCACGCCCGGGTCCTCGCCGTCGCCCCGCTCGTCGGCGCGGTCTTCATGGTCTGGGTCGATCTGCTGTCCCGCACGGTGGTCGCGCCGCGCGAACTGCCGCTGGGTGTCATCACCGCGCTCGTCGGGGTGCCGGTGTTCATCGCGCTGATGCGCCGCAAGGGCTATGTGTTCGGGGGCCGTTGAGATGGACTTGCGAATCGAGGGGCTCGGCGTCGACATCGACGGCAAGAGCCTCGTACGGGAGCTGTCGCTCGACGTGGGCAGCGGCGAGGTCGTCGGCCTCGTCGGCCCGAACGGCAGCGGCAAGTCGACCGCGCTGCGCTGTGTCTACCGCGCGCTGCGCCCGGCCGCCGGCACCGTCCGGGTCGGCGGCGACGACATCTCACGCCTGCCGATGCGCCGTAGCGCGCAGCTCGTCGCCGCCATGACGCAGGACGGCGCCGTCGACCTCGACTTCACCGTCGAGGAGGTCGTCGCGCTCGGCCGGGCACCCCACCAGCGGGGCAACCAGGCGCTCAGCGGACGCGAACGGGAGTTGTGCGAGTGGGCCATGGAGCGGCTCGACATCCGTCACCTGGCCCGGCGGGGCGTCCTCACCCTGTCCGGCGGGGAGCGCCAGCGCGTCCTGCTCGCCCGCGCTCTCGTCCAGGAACCGAAGATCCTGGTGCTCGACGAGCCGACCAACCACCTCGACGTACGCCACCAGATCGAGATGCTCTCCCATCTGCGGGGCGCCGGGCTCACGGTCCTGGTCGTGCTGCACGACCTGAACCTCGCGGCCGCCGCCTGCGACCGGATCGGTGTGCTCTCCCAGGGGCGCCTGGTGGCTTCGGGGACCCCCGAGGACGTACTCACCGAAGGGCTCGTGGCCGATGTGTTCGGTGTGAAGGCGACCGTCGTCCCGCATCCGCTCACCGGCGACCCCCAGCTGCTCTACGCGCTGCGCCCCTCCCTCTGATCCTGCCGGAACACCGACCCTTGCCGTAACACCGACCCTTGCCGTAACACCTCTGAAAGGCACCACATCCCCATGTCCCACACCCGGTCCATCGCCCTGGGGTCCGCGCTCGCGGCCACGCTGCTGCTGAGCGGCTGCGGAGCCGAGGTCGAATCGGACGGCGACGCGAAGGCGTCCGAGAAGGTCACCGTCAAGAGATGCGGCGAGTCCGTCCCCTACAAGGTGCCCCAGCGCGCCGTCGCCTACGAGGGCGGCAGCGCCGACAAGCTGTTCAGCCTCGGTCTGACCGAGCACGTCCACGGGTACGTGATGCCGCCCGCCAACCCGCCGGTGAGCGAGTCCCCCTGGGCGTCGGAGTACGCCAAGGTGAAGATGCTCAGCGACGACCTGCTCAACAAGGAGATCGTCGTCCAGGCCAAGTCCGACTTCGTCGTCGCGGGCTGGAACTCCGGCTTCAGCGACCAGCGCGGCATCACCCCGAAGATCCTCGACAAGCTCGGCGTCCAGAGCTTCATGCACACGGAGAGCTGCTTCAACTACCCGGGTTTCCCGCAGAAGGTGTCGCCGTTCAACGCGCTCTACAGCGATCTGGAGCGGCTCGGGAAGATCTTCCGCGTCGAGAAGAAGGCCGACAAAGTCGTCGGGGACCTGAAGAAGCGGGTGGCGGCGGTGAAGGAGAAGGCGCCCAAGGGTGATCCCGTGCCGGTCTTCCTCTACGACTCCGGGACCGACCAGCCCTTCACGGCGGGCAGCCAGGTCCCCCCGAACGACATCATCAAGACCGCGGGCGGCAGGAACGTCTTCGACGGCCTCGACGAGCGCTGGACCCAGGTCAACTGGGAGGCCGTCACCCAGGCCGAGCCCGAGGTCGTCATCATCTTCGACTACGGCGACCAGCCCGCGAAGAAGAAGATCGAGTTCCTGAAGAAGTCCCCGCACACCAAGGAGCTGCCCGCGGTGAAGAAGAACAACTTCTTCGTCCTCGACTACAACGAGGGCATCAGCGGGCCGCGCAACATCGACGGCCTTGAGAAGTTCGGGAAGTACCTGCGGGAGCTGAAGCGCTGACCATCGCCGCTGCTGACCGTCGCCGTCTCCGTGCGGCTCAGCCCGCGAAGGGCGTGCCCGGCAGCCCCCGGCCCGCGTCCGGCAGCACGAGCACCGACCCCGCCAGCGGATGCGGGCGCTCCTGGCCGACGGCGGCCGTGGTGATGTAGAGGTCGCGCAGACCGGGGCCGCCGAAGGCGCAGGCGGTGGGGCGGGATACCGGGAGGTCGACGGTCAGGTCGAGCCGTCCGTCGGGGGTGTACCGGCGGACGGCTCCGCCGTTCCAGAGGGCGACCCAGACGCAGCCGTCCGCGTCGACGGTGAGCCCGTCGGGGTCGCCCGCGCCGTCCTCGACCACCGCGAACGGGCGCCGGCCGTGTGCGCGGCGTCCGTCGAAGTCGAGGACGTCGACGCGGCGCGTGGGGCTGTCCACGTAGTACATGAGCCGACCGTCGGGGCTCCAGCCCGTGCCGTTGCTGACGGCCACGTCGCCGAGCGGTCCGGACTGTCCGGTGACGGTGCCGTCGGCGGCGACGCGGGTGAGGCCGCCGCCGCCCGGTGCCTCGTCGTAGCGCATGGTGCCCGCCCAGAGGGCGCCGTCGGGCGCGACGGCCGCGTCGTTGCCGCGCCGACCCGGCACGGGGTCGCGCACCAGCCACGAGAAGGGCGTACCGCCTGGGCCGTACAGGCCGATGCCGTCGCGCAGGTTGACGACCAGGCCGCCGCCCGCGCGGGGCTTCGCCGCGCCGACGTGCTGTTCGGTGGCCATGACCGTGCGGCGGCCGTCGCCGGGTGCGTACGTATGGACGCGCGAGGCGAGGATGTCGACCCAGATGAGGCGCTCGGTCGCCGCGTCCCAGGTCGGGCCCTCGCCGAGCAGCGCCTGCTCGCGCACCGCCACCTCGTACGCGGCTCTCATCGCGCGCCGCCTCGGTGGCCGAGGCGGACCGACAGGTCGCCGGCGCCCTTGGCCGCCAGTTCGGCCAGCTCGCTCTCGCGCTCCTCGCTCCAGCGGATCATCGGTACGGAGATGGAGAGCGCCGCGACGACGCGGCCCGCGCTGTCCCGCACCGGCGCGGCCACGCAGCTGACGTCCGGGTTGGACTCCCGGTGCTCGACCGCGACGCCCCGCTCGCGGACCGCGGTGAGCGCGGTGAGCAGCTCGTCCGGGTCGGTGATGCTGTCGGGCGTCATCGCGGCGAACTCGCGGCCGTCCAGGCGGGCTTCGAGTTCCGGCTGCGGCAGCGAGGCGAGCAGCATCTTGCCGACCGACGTGCAGTGCGCCGGGAGCCGGCGGCCCGCCGCGGAGACCATGCGCACGGCGTGCGTGGAGTCCACCTTGGCGATGTAGATGACGTCGGTGTCCTCAAGGATGGCGACGTGGACGGTCTCGTCGCAGGTCTCGGCGACCTCGCGCGCCACCTGCTGCCCTTCGGCCGCGAGGTCCAGCTGCTCGGCGTAACGGCTGCCGAGCTGGTAGGTGCGCACGCCGAGGCGGTAGCGGCCCGGCTGGTCGGGGATCTGTACGAGGTACGAACGGGCCGCCAGGGTGGTGAGCAGCTCGTGCACGGTGGTGCGCGGCAGCTGGAGCCTGCGCGTCACCTCGGGCGCGGAGAACGTCCCGTCCCCTTCCAGGAAGAGTTCGAGTATGTCCAGCGACCTGGTCACCGCGGGAACCAGTCGTCCCATGAGGCCTCCCACCCTGTGCGTCCGAAACCTCGGCCGCTGATCGATATGACGAACACAGGTTAGGCATGGCGCCGTTCGCGACGCAATGGCACGGCGGCTCAAGACCGTTTCGCGCGAACCATTGACACCTTCCGGCCAGGGTGAATAACGTCACGCCAGCATTTCGAACGTGTGACGAAATACCGAACAAGTCAAGGGACAACTGCCTTGCGCATCACGGGAATCAGTACGCATGTGGTCGGAACGCCCTGGCGTAACCTCACCTACGTCCAGGTGCACACCGACGAGGGCCTGACCGGCATCGGTGAGACGCGCATGCTCGGGCACACCGACGCGCTCATCGGCTATCTCCGCGAGGCGGAGGCCAACCACATCGCGGGGTCCGATCCGTTCGCGGTCGAGGACCTCGTCCGCAGGATGAAGTACGGCGACTACGGCCGCGCCGGCGAGATCGTCATGTCGGGCATCGCGGTCATCGAGATGGCCTGCTGGGACATCAAGGGCAAGGCCCTCGGCGTCCCCGTCTGGCAGCTGCTTGGCGGCAAGGTCACCGACCGCGTCAAGGCGTACGCGAACGGCTGGTACACCACCGAGCGCACCCCGGAGGCGTACCACAAGGCGGCCCAGGGCGTCATGGAGCGCGGCTACCGTGCCCTGAAGATCGACCCGTTCGGGACCGGTCACTACGAACTCGACCACGAGCAGAGCCTGTACGCCGTGTCGTTGATCGAGGCCGTACGGGACGCCATCGGGCCCGACGCCGAGCTGATGCTGGAGATGCACGGCCGGTTCTCGCCCGCCACGGCGATCCGCCTCGCCCGCGACCTCGCGCCGTTCCGCCCGGCCTGGCTGGAGGAGCCGGTCCCGCCGGAGAACCTCAAGGCCCTGGAGAAGGTCGCCGCGAAGGTCGACATGCCGGTGGCGACCGGTGAGCGCATCCACGACCGGATCGAGTTCCGGGAGCTGTTCGAGAGCCAGGCCGTGGACATCATCCAGCCGGACGTCGGCCACATCGGCGGCATCTGGGAGACCCGCAAGCTCGCCGCCACCGCCGAGACGCACTACATGCTGGTCGCCCCGCACAACGTGGGCGGCCCGGTGCTGACCGCCGCCTCGCTCCAGGTCGGGTTCACCGCCCCCAACTTCAAGATCCTGGAGCACTTCAACGACTTCGCGGACGCGGACATCAAGAAGGTCATCAAGGGCGCGCCGCAGGTCGACGCGGAGACGGGCTGCTTCGAGCTGTCGCACGAGCCGGGCCTCGGCGTGGAGCTCGACACCGACGCCGCCGCCGAGTTCCCCCAGCAGCAGGCCCGGTTCGACCTGTGGGCCGAGGGCTGGGAGAAGCGCTCGCCGGGCGGGGCCGAGAGTTGAGCAGCCGCGCGATCGTCGTCGACCGGCCGGGCGAGCACCGGCTGGTCACCGGCGACATCCCGGTGCCGGGGCCCGGCGAGGTCCTCGTCCAGGTGGCCGCCGCGGGGATCTGCATGAGCGACCGTGAGGTGTACGACGGTCATCGCGACGCCGCCTACGTCCGCTACCCGGTGACGCCGGGCCACGAGTGGTCCGGGACCGTGGCGGCGGTCGGCGAGGGCGTCGACCCCGCGCTCGTCGGCCGCGGGACCGTCGCCGAGGGGTTCCGGGCGTGCGGTGTCTGCGAGCGGTGCCGGTGCGGGGAGACCAGCCTGTGCACCGGCGGCTACGCCGAGACCGGGTTCACCGAGCCGGGGGCCTTCGCCGACCATCTGACGGTGCCCGCCCGCCTGTTGCACCTCTTGGCGGACGACGCGGATCTGCGGGCCGCCGCGCTGCTTGAGCCGTCCGCGGTGATCGCGGCGGCGGTACGGACCGGCCGCCCCCGGCCCGGCGAACGGGTCGCGGTGGTCGGCGCGGGCACCCTCGGGCTGCTCGCGGTCCAGTTGCTCGCCGCGTCGAACCCCGCGGAGCTGGCCGTCGTCGACCCCCGCGCGGCGCGCGGGCAGCTGGCGCTGGGCTTCGGGGCGACCGCGGCCCTCTCCCCGGCCGACGCGGAGTCCGTCAACGGTTCCTTCGACCTGGTCGTGGAGACGGCGGGCGCGGCGACCACCGCCGCCTCGTCCTGTCTGCTGGCCCGCAGGGGCGGGCGGGCCGTGCTCACCGGCATGTTCACGGCGGGGGCCGTAGGCATCGATCCGGTACATCTGTCCCTCAGTCAGCTGGAGGTGCGCTCCGTCTTCGGGGCACCGTCCTCGGCCTGGTCGGACGCGGTGCGGGCGTTCGGGCTCGGGCTTCTTGATCCGGCGCCGCTGATCACTCATGAGTTCTCGCTGGAGTGCTTCGGGGAGGCGGTCGCCTTGGTCGGCGGGGGTGACCCGAAGACGGGGAAGGTGCTTCTGCGGCCTTGAGAGCCTGCCCCTTATGGGGCACTTTCCCTCATATGCCTCGTCCCTCGTGCCTCATGCCTCATGCCTCAATTGCCGAACTCCGTCCGGCATATCGAACATTGGAGTACCGTGACCGCCCCGTCAGCCCCCCGGCGCCCCGGCGCCGACGCCCTCGCCCGTATCGGGCATCCCCTGCCCGCCATCGATCCGGCCGACGCCTCCCCGCACACGTTCCCCGACGGCGGCACCTGGCGCACCGAGATCCCCTCCGTCGAGGGGCCCGAGGCCCTCGCCGTGGTCCTGAAGGAGAGCGCCCGCCTGGACGTGCCCGTCCACCGCATCAGTCAGGGCAGCGGCGTGTGGATGCTCGGTGACGACGAGATCACCGAGATGGTGGACTCGTGCGCCGAGCGCGACATCGAGCTCTGCCTGTTCACCGGGCCGCGCGGCACCTGGGA
Organism: Streptomyces sp. NPDC003032; assembly: GCF_053591415.1. Taxonomy (NCBI): domain Bacteria; kingdom Bacillati; phylum Actinomycetota; class Actinomycetes; order Kitasatosporales; family Streptomycetaceae; genus Streptomyces; species Streptomyces sp. NPDC003032. The sequence goes on from NZ_JBSFTT010000008.1 coordinate 102,887, forward strand.
CATCGGCGGCTCCACCCGCACCGACTCCGGCGGCGCCGGTCTGCGCGCCCGTGGCCACGACGCGCTCGCGGGCTGCGTGGAGGACGCCGTACGCGCCACGGAACTCGGCGTGAGGTGCCTGCTCGTCGCCGACGAGGGCGTGCTGTGGACCCTGCACAGGCTCCGCGCCACCGGGGTGCTCCCCGCCGACACCACCTTCAAGCTGTCCGCCCTGACAGGGCCGGTCAACCCGGCCTCGTACGCGGTGTACGAGCGTCTCGGCGCCGACTCCCTCAATGTGCCGTCCGATCTGACCACCGCCCACCTCACGGAGATCCGCCGGGTCAGCCGGGCGCCCATGGACATGTACGTCGAGGCACCCGACGACCTCGGCGGCTACATCCGCATGTACGAGGTCGCCGAGCTGATCCGGCGCGGCGCCCCGCTGTATGTGAAGTTCGGCCTTTCCAAGGCCACCGGCATCTACCCCTACGGCGCCCACGTGCGCGACCATGCCCTCGCCACGGCCCGGGAACGGGTCAGGCGTGGCCGCCTCGCCCTGGATCTGCTGGCCCGGCACGGCGCGGACGGCGGCATGTCGCCGCTCGGTTCGCGGCTGCCGGGCGAGCTGCGCCGCTTCGCCGTCCCGGAAGGGGACTGACCCATGCGCACCCGCACTCTCGGCATCGCCGTCACCGCCGCGCTGCTCGCCGTCTCGCTGTCCGCCTGCGGTCAGGAGGCCAAGGGCGGCAGCCGCTACAAACCGGATTCCGGCAAGGGCGGCACGATCGGGCTCGCCATGCCGACCAAGTCGTCCGAGCGGTGGATAGCCGACGGCAAGAACATGGCGACGCAGTTCAAGAAGGCCGGATACCGGACCGACCTGCAGTACGGCGACGACAAGGTGGAGAACCAGGTCGCCCAGATCGAGAACATGATCACGAAGGGGCACCGGCTGCTCGTGGTGGCCGCGATCAACGGCTCCGCGCTCACGGATGTGCTGAAGCGGGCGCATGACGCGGGCATTCCCGTGATCTCGTACGACCGTCTCATCCTCGGCACGAAGAACGTGAACTACTACGCGTCGTTCGACAATGAACGCGTGGGGCGTCTCCAGGGCCAGTACGTGATCGACAAGTTGAAGCTCGGCAAGCCCGACAAGAACGCCGGCGAGGCGCGGTCCATCGAGTTGTTCGCCGGTGACCCGGACGACAACAACACGAAGTATTTCTGGAACGGCGCCATGAAGGTGCTGAAGCCGTACTTCGACAGCGGTCAGCTGGTGGTGCGCAGCAAGCAGACGAGGCTGAACCAGGCGACGACGCTGAAGTGGGACGGCGGCACGGCGCAGAAGCGCATGGACGACCTGATCAGCAAGAGTTACGGCGACAAGCGTGTCGACGCGGTGCTCTCCCCGTACGACGGGATTTCCATCGGCATCATCTCCGCGCTGAAGAGCGCGGGTTACGGGACGAAGAGCGAGCCGCTGCCGGTCATCACGGGGCAGGACGCCGAACTGGCGTCGGTGAAGTCGATCATCCGGGGTGAGCAGACGCAGACGGTCTTCAAGGACACGCGGAAGCTGGCCGCGCAGACGGTGAAGATGGGCGACGCGGTCCTGACGGGCAAGAAGGTCCAGGTCAACAACACCACGGATTACAACAACGGTGAGAAGACCGTGCCGTCCTTCCTTCTGAAGCCGGTGAGTGTCGACAAGTCCAATACCAGGCTCCTTGTCGACGAGGGGTACTTCACAGCGGGGCAGCTCAAGTGAGCGCGCCCATTCTGGAGATGCGCGGGATCACGAAGACGTTCCCCGGCGTCAAGGCGCTCTCCGGTGTGGATCTGACCGTGCGGCCGGGGGAGATCCACGCGATCTGCGGCGAGAACGGCGCGGGCAAGTCGACACTGATGAAGGTGCTCAGCGGCGTGTACCCGCACGGCAGTTACGACGGCGAGATCCTCTTCGAGGGCGAGTCGATGGCGTTCAAGGACATCCGGGCCAGCGAGCGCCACGGCATCGTGATCATCCATCAGGAGCTGGCGCTGGTCCCGTACTTGTCGATCGCCGAGAACATCTTCCTCGGCAACGAGCAGGCGAAGCGCGGCTTCATCGACTGGAACGACACCCTGCGCAGGGCGAGCGCTCTGCTCAAGAGGGTGGGACTGCGGGAGAAGCCGCAGACGCCGGTGTCGGACATCGGTGTCGGCAAGCAGCAGCTGGTGGAGATCGCGAAGGCGCTGTCGAAGGAGGTGAAGCTGCTGATCCTCGACGAGCCGACGGCCGCGCTCAACGACGACGACAGCGCGAAGCTGCTCGACCTGATCGTGGAGCTGCGGGAGCAGGGCATCGCGAGCATCATCATCTCGCACAAGCTCAACGAGATCCGGCAGATCACCGACGCCGTGACGATCCTGCGCGACGGGCGGACCATCGAGTCGCTGGCGGTGCGCGAGAGCCCCGCGCACGACGCGGAGCTGTCGGAGGACCGGATCATCCGGGGCATGGTCGGCCGCGACCTCGACCACCGCTTCCCGGACCGCACGCCGTACGAGGGCGCGGACGCGGGAGAGTTGGCGCTGGCCGTGGCGGGCTGGACGGTGCGGCATCCGGTCGACCATCAGCGGACAGTCGTCGACGACGTGTCGTTGACGGTGCGGCGCGGTGAGATCGTCGGCATCGCGGGGCTGATGGGCGCGGGCCGCACCGAGCTGGCGATGTCCGTGTTCGGGCGTTCGTACGGGCAGTACGTCGCGGGGACGGTGGCGGTGAACGGCCGTCCGGTGGTCACCAAGACGGTTCCGGCGGCGGTCGACGCCGGAATCGCGTACGTCACCGAGGACCGCAAGCGCTACGGCCTGAACCTCATCGACAACATCAACCGCAACATCTCGCTTGCGTCGCTGCCGGGCATGCGGCGGCGCGGTGTCGTCGACGAGCACCACGAGCGCCAGGTCTCCGAGCGGTACCGCAAGTCGATGAACATCAAGACGCCCACGGTGTTCGAGCAGGTGGGCCGGCTCTCGGGCGGCAACCAGCAGAAGGTCGTCCTGAGCAAGTGGATCCACGCCGACCCCGAGGTGCTGATCCTCGACGAGCCGACGCGCGGCATCGACGTGGGCGCCAAGTACGAGATCTACACCGTGATCGACAAGCTCGCGGCGCAGGGCAAGGCGGTCCTGTTCATCTCCTCGGAGCTGCCGGAGCTGCTCGGGATGTGCGACCGGATCTACACGATGGCCGAGGGCCGCCTGACCGGTGAGGTCACGCGCGCACAGGCCACCCAGGAAGTGCTGATGCGCCATATGACCAAGACCAGAAGCAAGAGCTGAGGGCCGCCATGACCACCACGACCACTCCCCCGCGGGACTCGTCCTCCGCGCCGCCGCCCGCCGTGCGGTCGGCCGGTGCGCTGCTGATCGACAGCATGCGCTCCAACATGCGCCAGTACGGCATGCTGATCGCGCTCGCGTTCATCGTCGTCCTCTTCCAGATCTGGACCGACGGCACGCTGCTGCTGCCGAACAACGTCTCCAACCTGATCCAGCAGAACGGCTACATCCTCATCCTGGCCATCGGCATGATGATCGTCATCATCGCGGGCCACATCGATCTGTCCGTCGGCTCCCTGGTGGCCTTCGTCGGCGCCATGTCGGCGGTGATGATGGTCAGACACGACATGCCGTGGGTGCTCGCCCTGGTCCTGTCGCTGCTGATCGGCGCGGTCGCGGGTGCCTGGCAGGGCTTCTTCATCGCGTACGTCGGTATCCCCTCGTTCATCGTGACGCTGGCCGGCATGCTGCTCTTCCGCGGCCTCACGCAGATCGTCCTGGAAGGCCAGTCGCTGGCGCCCTTCCCCGACGGTTTCCAGAACATCGCCAAGGGTTTCATCCCGGAGATGGGCCCGTACACGCAGTACCACAACCCCACGCTGCTCATCGGTCTGGCCACGGTCGCCTTCCTGCTGATCCGTGAGTGGCGGGACCGCAAGCGGCAGGTGGCGTTCGAGCTGGAGGTCCTGCCGACCGGCCTGTGGGTGGCCAAGTGTGTGGCGATGACGGCGGCGGTGGTGGCGTTCACGCTGACGCTGGCCAGCTTCCACGGTGTGCCGGTCGTCATGCTGATCATGTGCGGGCTGCTCATCGGCCTCGGATACGTGATGCGCAACGCCGTCGTGGGCCGTCATGTGTACGCGCTCGGCGGCAACAAGGCCGCCGCGATGCTCTCCGGCGTCAAGGACAAGCGCGTCACGTTCCTGGTCTTCGTCAACATGGGTGTCCTCGCGGCGCTCGCGGGCTGCGTGTACGCGGCCCGGCTGAACGCGGGCACTCCGCAGGCCGGTCTCAACTTCGAGCTGGAGGCGATCGCGGCCTCGTTCATCGGCGGCGCGTCGATGAGCGGCGGTGTCGGCACGGTGATGGGCGCGGTGATCGGCGGCCTGGTGCTCGGTGTCCTCAACAACGGTATGTCGCTGGTCGGCATCGGCACGGATTACCAGCAGGTCATCAAGGGTCTGGTGCTGCTGGCGGCGGTCGGCTTCGACGTATGGAACAAGCGCAAGGCCGGCCGATAACCCTCCCCTGTTCTCACCTCTCACCTCTCACCTCTCGCCTCTGGAGCCGCACATGGAAACGAGCAGACGCACTGTCCTGGCCACCGCGGCCGCGGCCGGTCTCACCGCCGCCGTCGCCGGCACCTCGTACGCATCGGAAGGCGGAAAGCCAGTGCGGCCCGCACAGCCCGCACGCTTGTTGGCCAAGCCCACGAAGGAACTGTTCGGCAAGCTCGCCGACGGCACGAAGGTCCACCGCTGGTCGCTGGCGAACGGCGGCACGCGGCTGAAGGTCCTCTCCTACGGCGGCATCGTGCAGTCCCTGGAACTGCCCGACCGGCACGGCACGTACCGCAATGTCTCGCTCGGCTACGACTCGATCGAGGCGTACGCCGCGGGCACCACGTTCTTCGGCGCGCTGATCGGCCGCTACGGCAACCGGATCGCCCGCGGCCGCTTCACCCTGGACGGCACGGCGCACCAGCTGTCCGTCAACGACGGGGAGAACAGCCTGCACGGCGGCGCCAAGGGCTTCAACACGCGGGTGTGGGACGTGGAGCCGTTCACCGACTCGACCGGGATCGGACTGGTGCTGCGGTATGTGAGCGCCGACGGCGAGATGGGCTATCCGGGGACGCTGCGCGTGAAGGTGACGTACACGCTGACCGCGCGCGGCGACTGGCGGATCGACTACGCGGCGCGGACGGACAAGGCGACCGTCGTGAACCTCACCAACCACACGTACTACAACCTGGCGGGCGAGGGCAGCGGCGGCGTCTACGACCACGAACTGACCCTGGCCGCCGGCCGGTTCACCCCGACCGACGCCGGTCTGATCCCCACGGGCGAGCTGGCGAGGGTGGCCGGTACGCCCTTCGACTTCCGGCGGACGAAGACGGTCGGCGAGGACATCCGCGCCGCGCACCCCCAGCTGGTGACCGCCAAGGGGTACGACCACAACTGGGTGCTCGACAAGGGCATAACGGACCGTGCCGAGCACTTCGCGACGCTGCGGGACCCGGAGTCGGGCCGCACGATGAAGATCGCGACGACCGAGCCGGGTGTGCAGTTCTACTCCGGGAACTTCCTGGACGGCACCCTGACCGGCCCCTCCGGCCGCACCTACCGCCAGGGCGACGGCCTCTGTCTGGAGACCCAGCACTTCCCCGACTCCCCGAACCAGCCGTCGTTCCCCTCGACGGTGCTGCGCCCCGGCGAGACGTACCGGTCAAGCACCGTGCACAGCTTCTCGGCGCGCTGAGCGGGGGCCGCCGGTGACACGGACAAGGCGTTGCTCCTCTACGTGGACGTCAGCGAGAGCCGGCTCCCGGACGGCCACCGCTACTACGGCCCTCGCACGGAGGACACGAGGCCGGACGCATCCGAGCAGGACCGGCTGCGGTTCCTCCACGCGATGGGACGCGAGGGGTGAGCCGTAGCCGGTCCTGTCTCACCGGACCAGCCGCTCAGTCCGCGACGGGGACGCCGAAGTCCGGGGTTCCGTCCGCCTTCCAGCCCAGGCGCTGGACGCGCGTATGGCGGTTCGGGTCGTTCAGGGGGTCGCCGACGATGTCCTTGTACTGGCGGGCGTGGTAGACGAGGACGTCGGTGCGGCCGTCCTCGGCGACGGTGAAGGAGTTGTGGCCGGGGCCGTACTGCTTGGTCCTGTCGTTGCTCGTGAAGACCGGTCGGGGCGACTTGGTCCAGGACCCGGGGTCCATCAGGTCGCTGCCCGCCCGGGCGGTGAGCAGCCCCATGCAGTAGTTGGCGTCGGTGGCGCTCGCGGAGTACGTCATGAAGACGCGGCCGTTGCGCTGGAGGAACGAGGCACCCTCGTTCACCTTGAAGCCGACGCACTCCCAGTCGTACTCGGGTGTGGTGAGCCGTACTTGAGGCCCCGTCAGCGTCCAGGGATCGGCCATCCTGGAGAGGAAGACGGCGGTGTTGTTGTCCATGCCGGGCTCGTGCTGTGCCCAGGACAGATAGCGGGAGCCTTCGTACGTGAAGGTGGTGGCGTCCAGCGAGAAGGTCTCCCAGGCCGTGGTGATCTGCCCCTTCTCCACCCACTCCCCCTTGAACGGGTCGCGGTGGGCGTTCTCCAGGACCCACATGCGGATCTTCCACACGTCGTCGGCGGGCGCCGAGGCGAAGTAGATGTACCACTTGCCGTCGATGTGGTGGATCTCCGGTGCCCAGATGTGCGCGGCCATGTCGCCGCTGGTGTGCCGCCGCCAGACGACGGCTTCCTCGGCGGTGGCGATGCCGCGCAGCGTGCGGGAGCGGCGCAGGATGATGCGGTCGTACTCGGGGGCGGTGGCGGTGAAGTAGTAGCGGCCGTCGCGGTGGCGGTGGATGTGCGGGTCGGCGCGGTTGGGGACGAGGGGGTTGGAGAGCCGGGCTGCCTTGGCGGCGTGCGGCGCGGCGGCCGGGTCGGCGGCGTGGGCGCTGCCCTGGGCCATGCCCAGGGCGCCCGCCGCCGCGGCGCTCGCGGCCAGTGAGCCCTTCAACAGGAGTCTGCGGCTCGGGAGTTCGCCGGCGTTGTGGTTCATCTGTTCTGCCTTTCCTGGGCCAGGAGGTGGATTCGATATATCGAACAACATCTGCTATACCGAACGCCGAAACGGTAAGGGCGGGATAGGAGGAGGTCAACGGTTCGGGACGGACTTCTCCGGGGCAGAGTCTTCGGCACCACGACATCCGAACTCCGCGCTCACCACCGGCGCGGCACCGCCGCCGGCCCCACCAGTGGCACCGCCGCCAGCACCAGCCACGGCAGCGCCCCGCCGCGCTCCAGAAGTGCCCCCACCGGCGCGCCGCCCGCCAGTACCACCGCGCCGGAGAGCGCGGACAGTGCGCCGGTGAAGAACCCGAGCCTGCGGTCCTCGACCAGGTCGGGCAGCCAGGCGCGGGCGGCCGGGACCACCAGCATCCGGCCCGCGGTGAGCAGCACCATGAACGAACCGAGGGAACGGTCCAGTTCGGCGGGCAGGGCGTTGAGGTGCTCGAGGATGCCGTCGCGTTCCCACCTGCCGAAGTAGCCGTAGACCGTGTTTTCCGATGTTGAGCCCGTGGCGGGCCTTGCCGTCCCGTCGGCTCGTCGACAGCGGTTCCACCAGGGCCCATCGGGCGTCGTCAGCCTGATAGGGCGCACGAGGCCGAAGGTGAAGCATTCGGAGGCGCCCAGTGTGCGTTCCGGTTGGTGTCGTGCCTCACGCGCGGCACCTCCATACGGGTGGACCGGCTTGGGCATCTCTGGTCAGGCTCCGCGCAGCCTGTCTTACTGAATGAAAGGAGACGGAGATTCCGTTTCCCATCCGATGGAGGTGAGTGCCGTGAGCGAAACGCTGGCGAACATCGAATCCGAGGACGTCTACGAGCCGCCGCTGCTGGTCGAGGCGGGCGAGTTCGCCGAAGCCACTCAGGGCACCTCGTACACGGGATGTGCCGAAGGTATGTACAACAAATACTACTGGTGCTGACCGGTCTCATGGGTGTGCGTCTTCGCCGCCTCCGCCTGCCATTCGTCCGCCGCTACACCACGGAGCACGGCCGATCGCCGTCCATGGGTGAGATCTCGCGGCAGGCATGAGGAGCTGAGTATGGCGAGTGGTACCTCGCGGAGCTGGTTCATCGTGGTTCCGGACCAGGAACTGCCCCCCGGTCTGCTGACCCGGTTGAGGCCGCGAGTCGGCAGGGTGGTGCGCTACCCGTCGGGGCGGCCGTGGCTGCTGGGTGACTGGGCGCCGGAGCGGATGGTGGTGGCGTCGGCGGGCGGGCAGTTGCTGGCCGTGGCGGGTACGTCCTCGGTGACCACCACAGATCTGCGGGCTCGTCTGAAGGGCGTGAGCGCGGTCGCGGACGTGGAGGGGGCGCTGCGTGGCGTGCACGGCAGTTTCCATGTGGTCGCGTCCCTGAAGGGGCGTGGCTATGTGCGCGGGAGTGCCTCCGGGGCCCGTCGCGTTCACCGGGCCGTGGTCGATGGTGTGACGGTGTGCGCGGACCGGGCGCGCACTCTGGCCTGGCTCACCGACGCCGGGCCGGACACCGCCCAACTCGCCGCCCGCCTTGCCTCCCCCCTGCCGCACCCGCTGGCGGGCGCGGCGATGTGGAGCGGAGTGGAGACTGTCTCACCGGGTCACGCACTGCACCTGGAACCCGGCGGAAGCTGCCGTACCGTCGCGTGGTGGCAGGCGCCGGAGGCCGGACTGCCTCTGGCCGAGGCGGCGCTCGCGCTGCGTAAGGCGTTGTGTGACGCGGTCGCCCTGCGGGTGCGCCCCGGGCGAGTGCTCGCCGCGGACCTGTCCGGCGGCATGGACTCCACCTCCCTGTGCTTCCTGGCCGCCGAGGCCGGCGCATCGCTGGTCACCGCGACCCTGCACTGGGAGGCACTGGGCAACGAGGACCAGCACTACGCCCGGTATGCGGCGGACCGCCTGCCCGACGTCGAGTCCCTGGTCTTCCCGTCCGCCGAACTTCCCCCCTGCTTCACGGGCTTGGAGCGCCGCCAGGACCCCCAGGAGGAGCCCTCCCCCTCACTGCGAGACCGGGAGATCCAGCAGCACATCACCCGCGCGTTGCGCGCCCGGGGAGCCCCGCTGCGCCTCACGGGGCACGGAGGCGACCACGCCGTCGTGCCCCCCGCCTCCTACATCCATGCCCTGCTGCGCCGCAATCCCGCACTGGCGCTACGGCATACGGCCGGGTTCAAAGCGCAACGGCGCTGGCCGCTGGGCGCGACCGCCCGCATGCTGCTGAGGCGCGGCTCCTATCCGGACTGGCTCAACACGGCAAGGGGCAGGCTCCGCGAAGCCGCAGTTCCCCTTCCCGCATGCGAGACGTGGGGGCCGCGGCCGGCACTTCCGGAGTGGGCGAGCACACGGGCCGCCGACCAGGTCGCCACACTGCTGCGCTCCGCCGCCGAGCAGGCGGTCCCGCTGGCCACCGACTTCTCCCGGCACGCCTGGATCCACCAGATGCGCGACGCCGGAAGGATCGCCGGGCTCATCAACGATGACACCACGGCCGACGGACTGCCGGCGGACAGCCCCTTCTGCGACGACACGGTGCTGGACGCCTGCCTGTCCGTACGCTCCCACCAGGCGGGTCACCCCTGGTCCTACAAACCCCTGTTGGCCGCTGCGATGCGGGGCCTGGTGCCCGAACACCTCCTGCTGCGTACCACCAAGGACCACTGTGACATCGAGTGGTACCGCGGCATCAGAGAGCACCGGCGCCAACTCGCCGAATGGGCCGAGACGTCGCACCTGGTCGCCGCAGGCGTCGCGGAAGAAAACGGGCTGCGACGCGCTCTGCTCAGCCCCGGCCTTCAGACCGGCGGCGGTACCGAGTTGGAGAACGCCCTGGGCGTTGAGGCATGGCTGCGCGACGTGGCCGCCCACCCCGTACCCGCCTATCTCACCCTCACCCCCCGCCATCCGTACCAGGAGCCCCTCATTGACTCAGCTGCGCACTGACGTCGTCTGTTGCCCCACCCAGGACGGCATGGTCCTGCTCGACGAACGCGACGGCCGCTACTGGCAGCTCAACGGCACCGGCGCGGCCGTCGTCCAGGCTCTCCTGGGCGGTGCGGCCCCAGGCCAGGTCGCCGACCGGCTCGCCGCCGTCCGGCCCGTCAACCGCGAGCCGGCGGCGGCCGATGTCGCGGCCCTGCTGGAGGGCCTCACCCGCGCCGGACTGGTGGTGAGCGCGCCATGAGACAGGTCCTCGACACCGATGGCACCCGCCCACCGCTCGGGCGCCGGCTCGCCGCGCGCGCCGCCGTGGCCGCGGCCCGGCTGCTCGCGCGGCTGCCGCCCCGCCGTATCCGGGCCTTGCTGCGAGTGGCGCACCGCGGGGCCCCGCCCGCCGACTACGCCCGCGCGTTGCGGGCCCGCCAGGACGTGACCGCCGTCAGCACGCTGTGCTCGGGGCGGTACTGCCTCCAGCGTTCCCTGGCCACGGCGCTGTTGTGCCGTCTCGGCGGTGCCTGGCCCACCTGGTGCACCGGCGTGCGCACCTCGCCGTTCGCCGCACACGCCTGGGTCGAGGCCGAGGGCCGTCCTGTCGGGGAACCCGAGGACACCGCCACCTACCGCACCCTCCTTACCGTCCCCCCGCGCTGATCCTTGACGAACGGGCCACCCCCCACGGGGCCCGCGCCCCTCCGGCGGGGTCAGTAGGCCACAGGCCAACCACCGTCCCAGTTCAGGAGGTTGACGCCCAGCTTGGGCGTGCCGTTGTCCTGGCCGTCGTAGTAGTGGTAGACGAGCAGGTCGCCGTCCACGTCCTTCATGACCGACTGGCCGCCGGGCCCGATGTAGCGGCCGTGCGACTCAAGGACGGGCGTGCCGCCGTTCTCCGTCATCGCGACGCCGTTCCTGTCGCGGTAGGGGCCGGTCACGCTCGTGGCCCGCCCCACCTTGATCTTGTACGTCGAGTTGATTCCGTCGCAGCAGGTGTCGTACGAGGCGAAGAGGTAGTAGTAGCCGTCGCGTTTGACGATGTAGGGCGCTTCGACGGCCTTGGTGCCCGTGGGCCGGGACGCGAGCGAGCGCCGGGCCGTGTCGCCCGCGTACTGTTTGCCGGTCGACGGGTCGACGCGGATCATCTTGATCCCCGTCCACCAACTGCCGAACGAGAGCCACCACTTGCCGTCGTCGTCCACGAAGAGGTTGGGGTCGATGGCGTTGTAGTCGCTGGTGGTGCCGGACGTGTAGACCGTGCCGTGGTCGGTCCAGCCGCCCGGCTCGCCCGTGGTGGACGTCGCGAGCCCGATCGCGGACGTGTTGGAGCCGAAGCTGGAGACGGAGTAGTACATCAGGTACTTGCCGCCGTGGTACGAGATGTCGGGCGCCCACGCCTCCGGCACGGTGGAGTACCGCGACCACCAGGCCGGCCGGCTGCCGAAGGCGTCCGCGCCGGCCCGGAAGGCGGTCCGGTCGGTGGAGGAGCGGTGGCCGATGCCGCCGCCGGTGGCGTAGAGCAGGTACTTGCCCGCCGGGGTGCGGACCATGGTCGGGTCGTGGACGACGGTGCTGCCGGTGACGGTGCCGGGGTCGGGGTAGGCGGCCGCGGTGCCCGGCACGAGGGCGAGCAGTGCGGCGGCGGGGAGGGCGAGAAGCGCGCGGCGTCTCGCGGGGCGGTCGGTGCGCGGGGGAGTGCGGCTCACACGGGCCTCCTTGGCCGAGGTCAGCACAGTCTGATCATGTTCCAGGAGAGGGGCTCCAGCGTGGCGGTCAGGGTGCCGTCCCGCAGCTCCGTGCCCGGCACGTCGTGCGGGGTGACGCGCTCCTGGTCGTCCAGGGTGTTGCGGGCCTCCGGGTCGGCGTCGGCGACGGCGCTGTGCTCGACGACCGACATCAACTCCAGCCCCGCGAACACGACTTCGAGCGGCAGGGGCTCCGTCTGGCCGCGGTTGACGGCGAAGACGGTGACGGTGCCGTCCTCGGCGCGTACCGCCGTGGCGTGCAGCAGCGCCACCTCGCCGAACTTCGCCGTGTCGTACGTCGGTGAGTCCACGCGGACGTCGAGGACCCGGCCGCGGCCGTGCCGGGATGCCTGCGCGAAGGGGAAGAACGTCGTCTGGCGCCAGGCCGGGCCGCCGGGCTCGGTGAGGATCGGCGCGATGACGTTGACGAGCTGGGCGAGGCAGGCGACGGTGACCCGGTCGGCGTGCCGCAGCAGGGCGATGAGCAGGGAGCCGAAGACGACGGCGTCGGTGACGGTGTAGTTGTCCTCCAGGAGGCGCGGGGCCTCCTGCCAGTCCTCGTCGGGCCGCAGGGCGGTGCGCCGCTGGTACCAGACGTTCCACTCGTCGAAGGAGAGGTTGATCCGCTTCTTGGACTTGAGCCGGGCGCCCACATGGTCGCAGGTCGCGAGGACATTCTCGATGAAGGACTCCATGTCGACGGCCGAGGCGAGGAACGAGTCGCGGTCGCCGTCGATCTCCTCGTAGTAGGCGTGCAGCGAGACGTGGTCGACGAGGTCGTACGTCTCGGCGAGGACGGTCGCCTCCCAGGCCGCGAAGGTCTCCATGGACTGCCCGGAGGAGCCGCAGGCGACGAGTTCCAGGGACGGGTCGATCTGCCGCATGGCGCGGGCCGTCTCGGCGGCGAGGCGCCCGTACTCCTCGGCGGTCTTGTGCCCGGTCTGCCAGGGGCCGTCCATCTCGTTGCCGAGGCACCAGAGCCTGATGCCGTAGGGGCCCTTGTCGCCGTGGGCGGCGCGCAGGTCCGAAAGAGCCGTGCCCGAGGGGTGGTTGGCGTACTCCTGGAGTTCGAGGGCCTCGGCCACTCCCCTGGTGCCCAGGTTGACGGCCATCATCGGCTCCGCCTGCGGGCCGACGCCGCGGACGAAGCGCACGAACTCGGAGAGCCCGAAGCGGTTGCTCTCCGTGGAGCGCCAGGCGAGGTCGAGGCGGCGCGGCCGTTCGTCGACGGGGCCGACGGAGTCCTCCCACTTGTATCCGGAGACGAAGTTGCCCCCGGGGTAGCGGATGGCGGTGACGCCCAGCTCGCGGACCAGGTCGAGGACGTCGCCGCGCAGGCCCGCCTCGTCGGCCGTGGGGTGGTCCGGCTCGTGGATCCCGGTGTAGACGCAGCGGCCGAGGTGTTCGACGAAGGAGCCGAAGAGGCGGGGGTCGACGTCGCCGACGGCGAAGTCCGGGTGGACGGTGAAGCGGGCGGTACGGACGGGAGAGGCGGGAGAGGCGGGAGAGGCGGGAGAGGCAGGAGAGGCGGTACGGGCGGGGCGGTCGGGACGCGTCATGGGCGGTTCCTCAACAGGTCGGCTGCTCTGGAGCGGTGATGCGCGCGGGGGTCGGCGGCGGGCCGGCCGCACAGGCTCAGGAAGAGTGACCTGTGCGGCCGGCCCGGACTCCGTCAGTCGGTCTTGATCCTCATGAACGTCACGGAATGGGCGGGGAAGGTGTACGAGAAGGAGTCGTCGACCCCGTCGAGGACCGATTCGACGGGCTTCACCGGCGCCCTGTCCTTCGTGTTCTCGGCGGCCGGGTCCGCGGTCAGCGTGGTCACCCGGGCCTTCGGGGAGACCTTCACCTGCCGGCCGAGGTCGACCTTCGTACGCGCCTGCTCCGCCTGGGCGTTGACGACCTTCACGATGAGGTCACCGGTCGCCTTGTCGCGCGTGACGACCTGGCGGAACGGTTCGGCGGGCTTGTCGTCGGTGAAGGAACCCCACTTCTTGCCGTCGAGGTAGAGCGTCACCTGACGGCCGCGCACCTCGACGCGGAGGTCGTAGGCGCGGCCCGCCTCGATCCTGGTGGAGTCCTGGATCACCGTCTGCTTGGCGCCGCCGACGGTCTTCTCGACGGCGGACTGGGTGTTGTTCCAGCCGCCGAGGTTCCACCAGTAGTGGTTGCCGGTGTCCTTGACGCCGAAGGCGACCATGAAGCCTTCCTTGCCGGACTTCTTGGTGGCCCTCACCTTCAGGTCGTAGTTCTGCCAGCCCTTGTCGCCCGCGGTGACCAGGGTGTTCTCGGCGGCCTCGTCGGACTGGACGTACGCGCCGTCCTCGACGGCCCACTCGCCCCTGCCCGCCGCCTCGGCCCACTTGCCGTCACCGGCGGAGAAGTCGTCGGAGAACAGCGGCTTTCCGTCCGCGTCCGTGACCGAGACGTCGTCGTACGAGGCGCTGGTCGCCCAGGTGGACAGGCCGACGGCGCCGGTGATCGGGCCCGATGTGGCGGGGGTGCCGGACGACCTGGACGGCACGACCTCGTCGCCGACGTTGCGCATGAAGAGCTTCTGCGTCTCGTAGTTGGCCGAGCCCCACGACTGGTCGTTGTCGTACCAGATCATGTTCGGCTTCCACTGCACGTAGTCCTCGTTGGCGAGCAGCGGGGCGTACGAGGCGAGCTTCACGACGTCCGCGTTGCGCTCCAGGCCGGTCATGAACGCGGCTTCGGAGAGAGCGTTGCCGAAGGTGTTGCCCTGTGAGGCGTACTCACCGAGGAAGACCTTGGGACCGCGCCGGTCGTAGGAGTCGTAGCGGTCGTTGTTCTCCAGGAACCACTGCGGGCTGTTGTAGTAGTGCTCGTCGACCATCGCGACGTTCGCGTCGCGGTTGAGCTGCCAGGCCTTGTCGAACACCGGACCGCTGTCGTCGGGGCCGGAGTTGGAGATGACGGTGATCTCCGGGTGCTCGGCCTCGATGGCGGTACGGAACTCCTTGAAGCGGGTGAAGAACTCCTCGGGGAGGTTCTCCTCGTTGCCGACTTCGAGGTGGGTGAGGCCGAACGGCTTGGGGTGGCCCATCCGTGCGCGCTTCCTGCCCCATTCGCTGCTCACCGGGCCGTTGGCGAACTCGATGAGGTCGAGGGTGTCCTGGATGTGCCGCTTGAGCAGGGCAGGGTCGTCGGTGGCCTTGTTCTGGCCGCAGCCGGTCACCAGGGCGGGCACGACGGGCAGCGGCATGGCGCCGGTGTCCTCGGCGTACTGGAAGTACTCGTAGTAGCCGAGCCCGTAACTCTGGTTGTAGCCCCAGAAGTTGGCGTTCGTGGCGCGCTGCTCGACCGGGCCTATGGTGTCCTTCCACTGGTAGGAGCGGCTGCGCTGCCAGCCCGACTTCTCGTCGTACGCCTCGTGGCTGCCGGTGTTGACCAGGCACCCGCCGGGGAAGCGCAGGAAGCCGGGCTTCAGGGCGGCGATCTTCTCGGCCAGGTCCTTGCGCAGGCCGTTCTCGCGGCCCTTGTAGGTGTCGCGGGGGAAGAGGGAGATCATGTCGAGCGCGGCGGGGGCGCCCGAGGCGACCGTCAGCCGGCCGGCGGCTGAGGTGCGGGTGGCGGTGAAGGTCGCCTTGTACTTGGCCCAGCCGCCGCGCGCGGTGACGCGGTGGGCGGCGGCCAGCTCGCCCGACGCGTCGTGCAGCGTGAGGGTGAGCGGCGCGCCGGCGCGGTCCGCGCGGGCCCAGACGGAGAAGTCGTAGCGCTTGCCCTTCTGGACTGCGATGCCGGTGTTGTAGCCGGAGTTGGTGACGGCCGAACCGGTCTCCAGGGAGAGGTAGTTGCGGTTGCGTTCGTTCAGCCGGCCGCCGTCGTTGACGACCTTGGCGGCGCCCTTGGTGTCCCACGAGGTCAGCGGCGTGTAGGACCGGTTGTCGGCGGGCTCGTACTCGAAGGACCTGTTCTGGACCAGCTCGGCGTAGAGGCCGCCGTCGGCCGCCCGGTTGATGTCCTCGTAGAAGACGCCGTACATCGAGTCGTCGATCTTCGCGCCGGTGCCGGTCGCGTCGACGTCGATCGTGTAGTCGGTCGGCTCGGCCGCCGCGCTGGGGACCCCGGCGAGCGTGCCGGCCAGCAGGGCTCCGGCGGTGAGACCTGCGACGGCGAGAGCGAGTCTCCCTCGTCTGTGTGCCACGTCATCCCCATCTGTTCGAAATATCAGACATTGATCAGCACTTCGAACGGAAACTTAGGAACCCGAGGGAGCCACGTCAACGTCTGGGACCAACCCTGCGCAAAGCGTTGACGCGACGGAAGTTGGACTCTACGGTCCGTTCGAACTGACGAGCAGCATTCGATATCCCGAACATGCGTCGTTTCGAACACTTCCGTCTCAGAGAGAGGGACGAGCCGCCGTGCCTCCACCCCTACCGAGCCGCCGCGGCGTGCTCGGCGGTCTCGGAGCGCTCGCCGTCGCGGGCAGCTTCGGCGTCGCCGCATCGGGCCGTGGCGCCTCCGCCATCGCCTCGGACGCCGACGTACGCGTCCGCTACTGGAACCTCTTCAGCGGCGGCGACGGCGTCAACATGATCGCCATGCTGGACGCGTTCCGGCGGTCCAACCCCCGTGTGGAGGTGAAGGATTCGACGCTCCAGTGGGGAAATCCGTACTACACGAAGCTGGCCATGGCGGCCGCCGGCCGCCGCGCCCCCGACCTCGCCGTGATGCACCTGGGCCGCATCCCGGGCTTCGCGCCCGGCAGGCTCCTCGACCCCTGGGACGTGGAGCTGCTCGCCCGGTACGGCGTGCGCGAGGCGGACTTCGACCCACTGCTGTGGAGGCGCGCCGTCATCGACGGCAAGCTCTACGGCCTGCCGCTCGACATCCACGCCCAGCTCTGCTTCTACCGCCGTGACGTGTGCGGGAAGGCGGGGCTGCTCGGCGGGAACGGTCAACTGGCCGCAGCCACCTCCCCCGAGGAGTGGTTCAAGATGCTGGGCGCCGCCAAGAAGGCCACCAAGGGCGGGCTCCAGACCCTCGGCATGAAGGCCAACGAACCCAACTTCAGCTGGTGGTTCTTCCTCTCCTTCTACACCCAGCTCGGCGGCACCTGTCTGAGCGCAGACGGCCGGGACGTCACCTTCGACACCGACAAGGCCGCCGAGGTCCTGGAGTTCCTGCGGCAGCACGTCACCGACGGCTACACCACGCCGGTCGGCATCGCCGACGGCGAGATGTTCATCAACGGCTCCCCCTTCACCTGGGAGGGCAACTGGTCCGTCCCCGTCTTCGGCGGCGCGGAACTCGACTACGGCGCCACCCCGCTCCCGCCCGTCTTCGGCAGGGCCGCCACCCATGCCGAGTCGCACTGCTTCGTCCTCCCCCACCAGGAAGAGCGCGGCGGGCCCACCGACGAGGCCGCCCACCAGCTGGCCGCGTACGTCGTCCGGCACGCCCTGGACTGGGCGCGGGGCGGCCATATCCCCGCCTACAAGCCGTCGTTGGAGGACGCCGACTACCGGGCGCTGAGACCGCAGTCCGAGTACGTGTCCGCCATGGACCACATGGCGGTCGAGCCGCACGTGTGGTTCGCGGGCTCCACCGGCACCCTCGCCCAGCGCGTCGGTCCCGTCGTCGCCGCCTCCAACTCCGGTTCCGCGAGGCCCGACGCCACGGCCCGGCGGATGCGGGGCGTCTTCGAGAGGCTGCTCGCGATGAAGGACCCCATGACCACGGGAGCAGGTTCCGCCGCATGAGCGCCGTCGACACCGCCCTGCGGCCGCCCGCCGCACGCCCCATGACCACCGCCCACGCCGATTCGGCGCGGGCCCGCCTGGCCCGCCGCTTCCAGCACGGCGGCTGGTTCGTCGCCCCCTTCCTCGTCCTGTTCGCGCTGTTCGTGCTGGTGCCGATCGGGCGCGGGGTGTGGCTGAGCCTCACCGACGCCAACATCTCCGGTACGGGCGAGCGCTTTGTGGGCCTCGACAACTACCGGGAGGCCCTCGACACCCCGCTGATGTGGGAGTCGCTGGGCCACAGCGCGTACTTCACACTGCTCGTGGTGCCGTGCATCGTCCTGCTGGCCTTCCTCCTCGCCATGCTCGCCCACCACATCGAGCGCGCCAAGTGGCTGTGGCGGCTCTGCTTCTTCGCGCCGTTCCTGCTGCCGTCCACCGTCGCCGCGAACCTCTGGCAGTGGCTGTTCAACCCCGGCACCGGAATGATCAACCACGTCTTCGGCCTGGACACGCCCTGGCTGACCCAGAAGTCCACCGCCATGCTCGCCGTGGTCATCACCACCCTGTGGTGGACGGTCGGCTTCAGTTTCCTGCTGTTCCTCGCCGCGCTGCAGAACATCCCGCGGCACCTGTACGAGGCCGCATCCCTGGACGGCGCGAACGCCTGGCAGCGCGTGGTGCACATCACCCTGCCGATGCTGCGCACCATCACCGGCCTCGTCATCACCCTCCAGGTCCTCGCCTCACTCCAGGTCTTCGACCAAGTCGTGGTGATGCAGGACTTCGGGCCCGGCCCCGAGGAATCGACCCGGACCTTCGTGCAGTACACCCTCGAAGAGGGCTTCACCAGCTACCGCGTGGGCTTCGCCTCCGCGGTCTCCATCATCTTCTTCGCGCTGATCGCGGCCGTCGCCCTCGGCCGCATGTGGCTGCTGCGCAAGCGCGAGGAGGGTGTGCGATGAGCGAGGGACGTGCGATGAGGAAGTGGACCGCGGGGCAGATCGTGCTCACGGGTCTGGGTACCGTCGTCTCGGCGGTGTGGCTGTCGCCCCTGCTGTGGGCGCTGTTCACCTCCCTGAAGTCGGAGACCGAGGCCGTCGCCGTGCCCACCCACTGGGTGCCGGAGGACTTCACGTTCCAGGCGTGGCGGGCCATCTTCGGGACCGGCAACATCACCAACTGGTTCGTGAACTCCGTCGTCGTCTCGGTCTGCGTCACCTTCGTCGTGGTGCTGGTGAGCGCGCTCGCCGGGTACGGTTTCGCACGCACCGAGTTCCGCGGCAAGAACGCGCTGCTCGGCCTGGTCATGGCGGGCCTCATGGTGTCGCCCGCGGTGCTCGGCGTGCCGCTGTTCAGCACCGTCCAGTCGATGGGGATGGTCGACACGTACTGGGGGATGATCCTGCCGCAGTGCGCGCCGGCCGCGATGGTCTACATCCTCCACAAGTTCTTCCAGGGCATCCCGAGGGAGCTGGAGGAGGCGGCCTTCATCGACGGCGCCGGGCGCTGGCGGGTCTTCTTCACCGTCGTGCTGCCGCTGTCGCGGCCGTCCCTCGCGGCGGTCGGGATCTTCACCTTCATCGCGTCGTGGAACAACTTCCTGTGGCCCTACATGGTGACCAACAACCCCGACCTGATGACCATGCCGAACGGCATCGCGACGGTCATGAACTCCTACGGCATCCAGTGGGCGCAGCTGATGGCGGGCGGCCTGATGGCGGGGCTCCCGCTGATCGTCGTCTTCGTCTTCTTCCAGCGCCAGATCGTCGCCGGCGTGGCGCACACCGGCCTGGCCGGGCAGTGACGTCCGCCCCGCGCGGAGTGCGCGCACGCGGAGTGCGCGAAGGACGCCCCGCCGGGTTCCGCCGGCGGGGCGTCCTCATACGCGTGGTCCGGGCCTACTTGTAGGTGATGTCCGACGCCGTGAACTTGCAGTACGTGCCGTCCGGGCCGTTGCCCGTCTCGACCGGCTCGTCACCGGTGTTGTTGCCGGTGAAGCGTACGCAGGTCCTGATCTTCTTGTTGCTGTCGCCGTGGACGCGGATGCCGCGCAGCGCGGCGGTGTCACCGTAGTTGGTGTTGATGCCGACGATCGACTTGCCGGGGGCGGTGATGTCGGTGTCGTTGATGATGACGTTGCGCTGGTACTGCTTGGAGCAGTTGCCGCAGGTCCGTACGAGCTTGCCGAAGTCGGAGACCTGGAACTTGTTGACGACCAGCTTGCCCGCGCCGTTGAACTGGAAGACCTTGTCGTCGGCCTTCTTCGCGCCACCGCCCTGGACGGCGTACGTGGAGCCCGCCGAGGTCCCCTTGAACGTGGCCGCGTCCTCGCCGACATCCTCCCACCACACGTTCTGCAGCGTGCAGCTGCCCTGGCAGTGGATGCCGTCGGCGGCGGGCGCGCCGATGATGACGTTCTTCAGGGTCGCCCCGTCCTTCAGCTTGAAGATCGGGTCCTGGCCCTCGTTCTGGCCGTCACCGCCCAGCTCGCCGCTGCCGTAGTAGCGCTTGAGGCCGCCGTCACGGGTGCCGGAGACCTCGATGGTCTTCGGCACCGCCTGCTGGCCCTTGGCCTCCGGCCATGCGGTGGCCGCTCCCGCCGTCGACATGAGGGAGGTGGTGACGAGGGCGGCGCCGGTCAGGCCGAGTGCGGCGACACCGCCGATGACGGCGCGGCGGCGGGTGCGGCTGCGACGGTGGCGTACGGACCCGTTCGCGGTTGAAGTCATGTCCGGATTCCTTCGGTGGACAGAAGTGTGCGTCTTCTGGTCGCCACCGCGCGGCAAAGGGTTGCCGCCTCAGAGAAAGTCACCTCGCCATTCGGTGCGCTCGTCCGAGGTGGCCGCCCGGACCGTGTACCGGTCGGCGTGCGCGTCCCGCTGCCCCTCGGGGTGGTTGTACTGCCCGGCGAAGACATGCCGGCCGGCCTGTACGGTCCGCCCCGCCTTGAGCGTCCACCGGTAGACGAGGGAGCCGCCCCGCTCCGTCACCGTCACGTCGAAGTCGTCGACGGGCAGCGTGCGCCAGTTGCCGGTGTCGGCGACCTTGCCGGCGCGGGCGACGCGCAGCTCGACGGTGAGCGCGGTCAGCGGCTTCTTCGCCTTGACGGTGATGTCGCTCT
The DNA here is from genome assembly GCF_053591415.1 of Streptomyces sp. NPDC003032. NCBI lineage: Bacteria > Bacillati > Actinomycetota > Actinomycetes > Kitasatosporales > Streptomycetaceae > Streptomyces > Streptomyces sp. NPDC003032. Next base: position 123,458 of record NZ_JBSFTT010000008.1, read on the forward strand.
GCGACCAGTACGTGCTGGAGCCGGGGTCGATCGAGCCGTCCGCCCACAGCAGTTCGGCCGCGGGCACGGTCTTGGGGCCGCGCGGCGGATCCGCGGGCTCGGACGGCTTGTGGGGCTTGTGGGGCTTCGGGACGCCGGATGTGGGCCGTGGCGGGGGCGGGGCGGGGGTGCGGCCGTGCTCCGTGGCGGCGGGGGGCGCGTCCGGTGTCGAACTCGTGGCGACGGACCGCGGGTCCGGGTCGTCGCCGCGCAGCGCCGAGGCCACGCCGTACCCGGCGACCGCGCAGACACCGGCCACGGCGGCGGTCGCGGTCACCACGCGCAGCCAGGACGCGCCCGCCCGATGGGGCGGCTTCGGCCGGTGCGGCCGTTTCGGCCGGCGCTCGGGCCGCTCCCGGGCCGTCATGCCCTGCTCGATGCGGGCGAGCATCCGCTCGCGGTCGGGCCGGTGCGCCTGGGCTGCGCCGCGCAGCTTCCTGCGCACTTCCTTGTCGTCGTCCCTCATGTGCTTCCCCCCGTGTCCACCGTGACCGCGCGCACCTGTTGCCAGGCGGTGTGGGGACCGAGGCGTCGTTGCAGCTCGGCCACTCCCTTCGACGTCTGGCTCTTCACCGTACCCACCGAGACTCCCAGGGCCTGCGCGGTGTCCTTCTCGGAGAGGTCGAAGGCGTGCCGCAGCACGACGCAGGCCCGCTTGCGGAAGGGCAGCGCGCGCAGCGCTTCCCTCACGTCGACCACGGCCGGTACGTCCGGGCCGGCCACGTCCTCGCCGCGCCCCGACCAGAAGAGCGTGACGCGGCGGCGTTCGCGGACGGCGCTGCGGATGCGGCTGCGCGCCATGTTGGCGACGACCCCTCGGGCGTACGCGGCCGGGTGGTCGGCGGCGCGCACCCGGTCCCAGCGGTGCCAGAGCGCGAGCAGCGCGTCGGCCGCCAGATCGTCCGCGCCGTCGGCCTCGCCGGTCAACAGGTGTGCCAGGCGGGCGAGTTCGGCGTAGTGCCGCTCGAAGAAGGCATGGAACTCGGCGGCCGCGTCGTCGGCGGCCGAAGGCATGGGTGTCCTCTTTCCCCTGGGCCCGGGAGCGCCGCATACGGCGGGCCCGGGTGCTGTCTCCCTTTCGGAATCGGGCACTCTAGCTGGTCGTTCCGTTTGTGAGGACACCGGGCAGGGTCACCTCCCCCACGCCGTCGGCGACCGCGCGCCCGTCCACCGTGCGCACCTGGAAGGGGCGGCGGGACCCGAGGGCGATGACTCTGACGCCGTCGCCGTGCCGCGTCGCGCGGAAGACCGCCGCGGGCCGTCCTTCGAGGTCGGGCACGGTGACTTCGGTGTCGTACGCCGTGCCGGGGGTGGCGAGCAGGGTGAGGCCGTCGAGCCAGTCGCCGTCGGGGCGCTGCTCGTCGGCGCCGAGTGGGAGCAGCGCACCCGGTCGTACGTACAGGGGGAGGCTGTCGAAGCCGTGGGTCTCGCGACGCCAGCCGGGGCCCTGGACGCTCTCGCCGGTGAGCAGGTGGGTCCACGTGCCTTCGGGGACGTAGAACTCCACGTCGCCGTCGCTCGTGAAGACCGGGGCGACGAGCAGGTCGGGGCCGAGCATGTACTGCCGGTCCAGGGTGCGGCAGGCGGGGTCGTCGGGGAACTCCAGGAGCATCGGCCGCATAACGGGGACACCCGTGCGCTGGGCCTCGGCGGCAGCCCCGTACAAGTAGGGCATGAGCCGGTGCTTGAGCCTGGTGAACTTCCGGGCCACGCCGACCGCTTCGTCGCCGAACGCCCACGGCACCCGGTACGACACGTTGCCGTGCAGGCGGCTGTGCGAGGAGAGCAGGCCGAAGGCGAGCCAGCGTTTGAAGACCGCCGGGTCGGGGGTGCCCTCGAAGCCGCCGATGTCGTGCGACCAGAACCCGAAGCCGCTCAGCGAGAGCGAGAGGCCGCCGCGCAGCGACTCGGCCATGGCGCCGAGCGAGGCGAAGCAGTCGCCGCCCCAGTGGACGGGGAACTGCTGGCCGCCCGCTGTCGCGGACCGCGCGAAGAGCACCGCCTCGCCTGCTCCGCGCTCCTTCTCCAGGAGTTCGAAGACGGTGCTGTTGTAGAGCTGCGTGTAGTAGTTGTGCATGCGTTCGGGGTCGGAGCCGTCATGCCAGACCACGTCGGTGGGGACGCGCTCGCCGAAGTCGGTCTTGAAGCAGTCCACGCCCTGGTCGAGCAGGCCGCGCAGCTTGTCGGCGTACCAGGCGCGGGCGGCCGGGTCGGTGAAGTCGACGAGGGCCATGCCGGGCTGCCACAGGTCCCACTGCCAGATGTCGCCGTTCGGACGCCGCACGAGGTGTCCCGCCTCACGTGCCTCGTCGAACAGTGCCGACTTCTGGGCGATGTACGGGTTGATCCACACGCTGATCCTGAGGCCGCGCTCGCGCAGTCTGCGCAGCATGCCCTCCGGGTCGGGGAAGACGTCCGGGTCCCAGCGGAAGTCGGTCCACTGGTGTTCGCGCATCCAGAAGCAGTCGAAGTGGAAGACGGAGAGCGGGATGTCGCGCTCGGCCATGCCGTCCACGAACGACGTGACCGTCTCCTCGTCGTACGGAGTGCAGAAGGAGGTGGTGAGCCAGAGGCCGAACGACCACGCGGGCGGCAGCGCGGGCCGCCCGGTGAGCGCGGTGTAGCGGCGCAGGACGTCCTTGGGGGTGGGCCCGGCGATGACGTAGTACTCCAGCGTCTGGTCCTCGACGCTGAACTGCACCTGCCCGACGGCCTCGGAGCCGATCTCGTACGACACCTTCCCCGGATGGTTCACGAAGACGCCGTAGCCGCGCGAGGAGAGGTGGAAGGGGATGTTCTTGTACGCCTGCTCGCTGCTGGTGCCGCCGTCGGCCTGCCAGATGTCGACGCTCTGCCCGTTCTTGACGTACGGGGTGAAGCGCTCCCCCAGGCCGTAGACGTACTCACCCACGCCGAGGGCGAGTTGGGCGAGCATATGGTGGGTGCCGTCCGGCGCGGTGGCGAAGGCGGTGCCCCTGCGTTCGACGGCGGTCAGCCGTCGGCCTTCGGCGTCGAGGAACTCCGGCCCCCACGGCTCGTCGGTGTCCAGGCGGAGGGTGAGCGGGCCGCTGACGAGTTCGGTGACACTGCCCTCGCGGACGACGTGACCGGCATTACCGGTGGCATCGATCGCGAACTCCGGCCCGCGCGCGGCCTTCCCGGCGTGGTGGGTGGCCCGGACGCCGATCACGCCCTCGGCGGGCGAGAAGCATTCGACGGTGATGAGCGGCGAGTTGAGGGTGTCGCCGCGCTCGCGCACCTGCTGGACGGCGGCGTACGCGGTGAACCTCCCCTCGCCCTCGCGCACGTCGCGCACCTCGGTGGCGTAGGAGGCGCGCACCCCGTCACGCATCAGCCAGAAGCCGTCGGTGAACTTCATGCGGCGTCCTCCCGTGGTGCGGCGGCGGTGAAGGTGATCCGTGCCAGGCGGACGGGGCCGCGCAGCCGTACGCGCAGATCGCGCACGCCGGACACGGCGAAGTCCGAGACGTTGAGGGTGTAGTGGTACACCCCGCCGGTCGGCGGGACGGTGACGGTGGTGGCGGTGCCGCCCGCGATGAGGTCGACGGCGCCCTCACCCGCTGCCTCGACGGAGACGGTGCCGACTCCGTCCGCGAAGTCGCATCCCTCATAGAGCAGTTCGCCCGCCGCGTCGCCCACGGCACGCACGGCGTCGCCCACCGTCTTCGTCCGGTCGACGATCTCGGTGCCACGCTGCGTGTCGTAACCGCTCGCCGCCAAGCCTGCCCCCAGCACCGGCCTGGCGGCGAGCGGTTCGCCGGTGATCTCGACCGGTGTGACGAGCCGGATGTCCTGGCTGGACGCACCGGCCAGCAGTTCGTACGTGCCTGGGGCCACGGTCCAGCGGTCCTGGCGTACGTCCCAGAAGCCCAGGTCCGCGACGGGCAGCCGGAATTCGAGACGGCGCCAGGCGCCGGGCGCGAGGGGGACGCGGCGGTGCGCGGCCAGTGTCCGGTGCGGCAGGGCGACGGACCCGCGGGGCGCGCGTATGTACAGCTGCGCCACCTCGTCGGCGGCGACGGCCCCGCTGTTGGTGAGGGTGAACGCGACGCGCAGCATCTCGCCGTCGCGCTCGGCGGTCAGGTCCTCGTAGGTGAAGGAGGAGTAGCCGAGGCCGTGCCCGAACGGGTAGAGGGGCGTGCCGTCGAAGTACAGGTACGTCTGCCGGGAGCCGATGATGTCGTAGTCGAGGAGGTCCGGCAGGTCGGTGTCGGCGGCGTACCAGGTCTGCGGCAGGCGGCCGGCCGGGGAGACGTCACCGGCGACGACGCGGGCCAGCGCGGTGCCCGCGGCCTGGCCGCCGTGCGCGGTCCACAGCAGCGCGGGCAGCTCGGCGTGGGCCTCGGCGACCGCGTAGGGGTAGGCGCTGACCAGGGCGAGGGCGGTGCGGGGGTTGGCGGCGCGAGCCGCGCGCCACAGCCGTTCCTGGTGGGGCGGCAGGGCGAGGGTGGTGCGGTCCTGGGTCTCGCGGCCGTTGATGTGGGGATCGTTCCCGGCGACGACGATCACGGTGTCCGCGTCGGCGGCGGCACGGGCCACGGCGTCCCCGCCGCGCTCCACGTACTCGACCGTGAAGAGCGCGGCGCGCTCGGCCGGAAAAGCTTCCCCCTGTGCGGCAACCTTCACGCCGTCGGCGGCGACAGAGACGTACCCACCGGTCCCTGTGTGCCTGAGGAGGTGCCCACCGCCATGCTCGCCCCCGTGTTCCACCAGCGCGAACGTCTCCCGTACTACCCAGCCGCCCGGCTGGTCCGCCGACGCGCGAACGAAGCCGTCGTCGGCGACGGAGAGGTAGCGCCCATCGGGTGCCCGCAGCGTCCAGGCGCCCTCGCCCCAGTCGACGAGGGCGAACTCGGTGGCCGCGGCGGCGTCCGGGCAGACGGTCAGCGGCGGCAGGTCGGTGCGGCCCGCCACGAGCGCCGGGTCGAGGGCGCCGGCGGCCACTGTGGCCTGCGCGGCCGCGGAGGACCCCGGCACCCGCAGCCAGCCCTCCGCACATTTCAGGCGCGCCCGGTCCACGCCCTCGGCGTAGGTCACCCGCTCGGCGCCGAAGCGGGCGCGCAGCCCGTCGAGGACGGTGGCCCGGCGGATCAGGGTGCCGCTGTACCAGTCGGTCTTGCACTCGTCGGCGAGGAGCCCGACGACCGCGACACGGGCACCGTCCCGCGGGGGCGCGAGGGGCAGCAGCCCGTCGTTCTTGAGCAGGACGACGGCCTGCTCGGCGGCCTCGCGGGCCAGCGCCTGGTGTTCGACCGTGTCGAAGTCGCGCGGGCCCGTGGCTCCGTACGGCCCGCCGTCCGGGTCGAACTCGCCGAGCCGCAGGCGCACGGTGAGGTGACGGCGTACCGCCGCGTCGATGTCGGCCTCGGTCAACAGGCCCGTCTCCAGGGCGCGTCGGACGCGGCCGACGGTGATGTGCGGGTCGGTGCCGTGGTCGGTGAAACTGTCCACGCCCGCGACGAGCGCCGCGGCGACGGCCTCCTCATGGGTGTCGAAGTAGCGCTGGGAGTCGACGAGGTTGCTGGGCGCGCCCGCGTCGGAGCAGACGAGCAGCTCTCCGTCCGTCCAGCGCCTCAACTGCTCGCGCAGATAGGGCGATACGTGGTTGGGGCGGCCGTTGACGAGGTTGTAGGCCGGCATCACTCCGGCGACCGCGCCCGCCTCGACGGCGCCGCGGAAGGCGCGCAGATCGTACTCGTGCAGGACGCGCGGGCGGACGGAGGAGTTCGAGGTGTCCCGGCGCGTCTCGTTGTTGTGGGCGAGCCAGTGCTTGAGCACGGGCGCGGTGCGCCAGTGCGTCGGGTGGTCACCGCGCAGGCCGCGGGTGTACGCGGCGGCGAGGGCCGAGGTCAGGTGCGGATCCTCCGCGTAGCCCTCCTCGTTCCTGCCCCACAGCGGGTGGCGCAGGAGGTTCACGGTCGGCGCCCACACGTTGAGGCCGACGCGGTCGTCGCGGGAGCGCATGGCCCGTGTCTCGACGGCGACGGCCTCGCCGACCCTGCGCACCAGGTCGTCGTTCCAGGTCGCGCCGAGCCCGACGGCCTGTGGGAAGACCGTCGCGGGCCCCATCCAGGCGACGCCGTGCAGGGCCTCCTGGCCGGTGCGGAACGCCGCGATGCCGAGCCGGTCGACGGCGGGCGCGAACTGGTGGAGGAGGGTGACGCGTTCGTCGACGGTCAGCCGGGACAGCAGGTCGTCCACGCGCTTGTCCGGCACAAGTCCCGGATCGCGGAACGGCGGCGGGCTCTCGGTCACGTGCGGGTCCCCTCGGCGGACGGTGGAGGAGGAACGTCGTACTCCTCGAAGCGCTTCGATGCTCTTCGTTACCCGAAGCCCATGTCAAGCCGGAGAACGCGGAGCATCCCCAAACCCCGCCGCACAGCACGCGCACACCAACGTCCGCACCTCGCGGGCGAATTCAGAACAGCCCCTTGTTACAGCTCTGGCGTTCACTTAATCTCCCAGCAACATCGAAGCGCTTCGAAAGCCCGACCGGCGGTCACCGCCGGATGTCCGGGCGCGCGCCACGAAGGGTTGACGCAATGACGCCGAACTCCCCCTCCACCGGCTCCGGACCGAACCGGAGAACCTTCCTCGCCTCCTCCGGGCTCGCGGTGCTCGCCGTGGCCGGCGGGGCCCCGCTGCTGACGGCCTGCGGGGGCGGCGGGTCGAGGAACGAGGGCACCACGACGGGGAGGAAGCTCAAGGACCTGCTCCCGGCGTACGTCGCGTCGGACCTCGCCAGCCCGGACATCCCGGCCAAGAACGGCTCGGCCGCGGGTTTCACCAAGGCCCTGCCCGCGGCCGAGCTCAAGACGGCGGTTCCCGAAAAGCTCGGCAAGGGCGGCGAGTTCACCGTCATGGCGCCGATCTGGGGCAACGTGCCCAAGCAGGGCAACCCCTACTGGACCGCGATGGACGAGGCCGCGGGCGTCCGCGTCAAGTGGCGCAACCAGCAGGGCGACACGTACGGCCAGAAGCTGGGCGCGGTCCTCGCCTCCAGCGGCGTACCGGACGCGGTGGTCGTGCCCGGCTGGGAGCTGACCGGCAAGATACCCAGCGCCATCGCCAACAAGTTCGCCGACCTCGGCCCCTACCTGAGCGGCGACAAGGTGAAGGAGTACCCGAACCTCGCCGCGATCCCGACGGGCGCCTGGCAGCGCTCGGTCTTCGGCGGCAAGCTGCGCGGCCTGCCGATGCCCGCCCCCACCGCCCCGAACATCGCGCCCTTCTTCCGCACGGACCTCTTCGAGAAGGAGGGGCTCGAAGCACCGAAGAGCACCGAGGAGTTCTACGGCCTGTGCAAGCAGCTCAACGCCCCCAAGAGCAAGGTGTGGGCGTGCGGCGACATGAGCTGGTCGGCGTTCGCCATCTTCGGTGTGCTGCCGGACAAGCCGTACTACTGGAAGCTCGTCGACGGCAAGCTCGTCCACCGCTACGAGACCGACGAGTACCTCGAAGCCCTGGAGTGGTCCCGCAAGCTCTACTCGGCGGGCTTCGTCCACCCCGACGCGAAGGCGGAGACCGGCAGCATCGGTGACCTGTGCGCCTCCGGCAAGGTCTGGATGTACTGCCAGGACCTCTCCGACTGGTACGGCAAGGCCGCCGTGCAGCGCGTGGACAACAAGAAGTTCCGCATGGAGGCGTTCGACTACTTCGCACCCGACGGCGGGGCACCCACCCTGTACGCGCGGCCGCCCGCCGACATCTGGACGTTCATCAGCGAGAAGGCCGACGACAAGACCGTCCGCGACATCCTCGCCCTCGCCAACTACACGGCGGCGCCCTACGGTTCCAAGGAGCAGCGGCTGCGCATGTACGGCGTCGAGGGCGTCCACCACACCTTCGAGGACGGCGTCCTCACCAAGAACGGCAAGGGCAACAACGAGGTCTTCTCGACGTACGAGTACCTGGCCTCGCCCGCGCCCTTCGTCGCCTACGCCGATCTGCCGGACGTCACCCGGGGCATGGTCGAGTGGCAGCAGCGCCAGGGCGCGCACACGAAGAAGCCGCTCTTCCACGGCATGATGATCATCGAGCCGACGCGGTACACCGAGCTGAACGCCGAGTTCGAGGATCTGGAGAAGGACGTCGTACGCGGCCGCAGACAGGTCTCCGACGTGCGGCGGGCGGCCTCGGACTGGAAGTCGGGGGGCGGCGACAAGCTGCGCGACTGGTACAAGAAGCTGCTCGACGAGACCGGCGACTCGGCGTCCTGACATGGCGCAGAGCACGACTCGTCCCCGCGCCGCGGCCGAGCGGGCACCCGAGCCCGCCGATGCCGCGCCCCCGGCCGAGCGATCCGCGCCCCGCGTCCCGCTCCGTCACCGGCTGCGCCGCGACCGCGTCCTGCTCCTGATGGTGCTGCCCGCGCTGCTGCTCCTGCTCGTCTTCAACTACGTACCGCTGATCGGCAACGTCGTCGCCTTCCAGGACTACGACCCCTACATCGCGGACAACGCGTTCCAGGCGATGTCGCGGAGTCCCTGGATCGGCTTCGAGCACTTCCGGCACATGGTGGAGGACCGGCTGTTCTGGCAGGCGGTCAGGAACACCCTCGCCATCTTCGCGATCCAGCTGACGCTGTTCTTCCCGGTGCCGGTGCTGCTCGCGCTGTTCATCAACAGCTTCGTGCGCCCCCGGGTACGGGCCGTCGCCCAGGCCATCCTCTACCTCCCGCACTTCTTCTCCTGGGTCCTGGTCATCACGGTCTTCCAGCAGATGTTCGGAGGGGCGGGTCTGGTCGCGCAGGTCCTGCGGGACCACGGCCACGACGGCTTCGACCTGATGACCGACCCGGGCCTGTTCAAGTTCCTGGTCACCTTCGAGATGGTCTGGAAGGACGCGGGCTGGGGCGTCATCGTCTTCCTCGCCGCGCTCGCCGCGGTCAGCCCCGACCTGTACGAGGCGGCGGCGATGGACGGCGCGAACCGCTGGCGGCGCATGTGGCACATCCAGCTGCCGGCGCTGCGCCCGGTCGTGGCCCTGCTCCTCGTCCTCCAGGTCGGCAACGCGCTCACCGTCGGCTTCGAACAGATCCTGCTCCAGCGCACGGCGGTGGGCCCCACGGCGTCCGAAGTCCTCGACACGTACGTCTGGAACACCGGCCTGGACAACGGCAACTTCGGCTACGGCGCCGCCATCGGCATCGTCAAGGGCGTCTTCGGCCTCCTGATGGTGCTCGGCGCCAACAAAGCCGCCCACCTCATGGGCGAGCAGGGGGTGTACAAGCGGTGAGCGTGCTCGACTTCGGCATCAAGCCGGGCAGCCGCACGGGTCTGCGGCCGGTGTGGGAGGAGCCGCCGACCCGGGCCGGGCTCGCCACCAAGGGCGTGACGCTGTCCCTGGTCTGCCTTGCCGTCCTCTTCCCGGTGTGGGTGGTGGTCGTCACCAGCCTCTCCTCGGTGAGGACGATCACCGAGACGGGCGGCCTGGTGGTGATCCCCCGGGGCGTCACCTTCATCCACTACCAGGAGCTGCTCGGCGGCGGCCAGGTCTCGCGGGCCACGCTGGTCAGCGTGGGCGTCACGGTCGTCGGCACGCTCTTCAGCATGGTGGTGTCGGTGCTGTGCGCGTACGGCCTCTCGCGCCCGGGGTCCGTGCTGCACCGCCCCATCCTGCTGCTGATCGTCGCCACGATGTTCTTCGGGGCCGGGCTGATCCCCACCTATCTGGTGGTGCAGGGCCTCGGCCTCACCGACACCTATCTGTCGCTGATCCTGCCGAGCGCGTTGAACGTCTTCAACATCCTCGTCCTGCGGGCGTTCTTCATGGGCACGGCGCAGGAGCTGATCGAGAGCGCCCGCATCGACGGGGCCGGGGACCTGCGCATCCTGTGGCGGATCGTCATGCCGCTGTCCCGCGCGGTGCTCGCGGTGATCACGCTCTTCTACGCGGTGGGGTACTGGAGCGCGTGGTTCAACGCCTCGATCTACCTCAGCGACCCGGACATGATGCCGTTGCAGAACGTCATGCAGCAGCTGGTGATCAAGCAGCAGCGGCCCACGGGCCTCAGCCAGGCGATCAACACCGGACACCTGTCGCCGCTCGCCATCCAGATGGCCGTGATGGTCCTGGCGCTGCTCCCGGTCGCCGTCCTGGCGCCGTTCGTGCAGCGGCATTTCAAGCAGGGCATGCTCACCGGCGCGGTGAAGGGCTGATGCGGACGATGCCTTCCCTGAACGACACCGCGCGCGGCCGGATCCTGTTCGGCGGCGACTACAACCCCGAGCAGTGGCCCGAGGAGATCTGGGCGAAGGACGCGCGCCTGATGCGGGAGGCCGGGGTCAACTCCGTCACCCTCGGCGTGTTCTCCTGGGCGAAGCTCGAACCCCGGCCGGGCGTACGGGTCTTCGGCTGGCTGGACCGGCTGATGGATCTGATGCACGGGCACGGCATCGGCGTGGTCCTCGCCACGCCGACCTCCTCTCCCCCGCCGTGGCTGGGCCGGCTCCACCCCGAGACGCTGCCGCGCGACGAGAACGGGCAGGTGGAGTGGTGGGGCTCGCGCCAGCACTTCGCGCACTCCAGCGCCGTCTACCGCCGGTACGCCGCCGCCATCACCGAGGACCTGGCGGCGCGCTACGCCCACCACCCCGCGCTCACGATGTGGCACATCAACAACGAGTACTGCACCTACGACTGGGGCGACGAGGCGGCGGCCGCGTTCCGCCGCTGGCTCCAGGGCCGGTACGGTTCACTGTCGTCGCTCAACTCCGCCTGGGGCAGCGCCTTCTGGGGCCAGGACTACGACGCCTGGGAGGGGGTCCTGCCGCCGCGCCGCGCCCACCAGCTGCCCGCGGTGCTCCGCCGGGGCCGCGCCTGGTACGTCTCCACGCTCCCCGAACCGTCCGCCCTGCGCGATCTGCTCACCCGAGCCGCGGCACAGGCAGGCGCACGGCCTCCCCTCGACGGGCTTCCCCGGCAAGTCGAGGCCGTGCGCCGCGGCGCCCTGCTGTTCCTCCTTCACCACGGGCGCGGCGAGGTGAGCGTCGCGGTGCCCGGACGCCACCGCGAACTCCTGACCGGCCGGACGGTCGAGGGGACGATCAGCCTCGGGCGGTACGCGGTGGCCGTCCTGGAGGAGGCCGTGCGGTCAGAGGCCGGCGGTCAGAGGCCGGCGGTCTGAACGAGGCGGTTCGGGGAGGACTTGGTCACCGTGAGGACGTCCTTCACCGACTTGTCGAGAATCCAGGTGGACACCTGGCCGGGGGTCGCCGACGGATAGTGCGACTTGAGGAGGGCGGCCACACCGGCGACGTGGGGACTGGCCATGGACGTGCCGTTCAGCGCCGTGCTCCCGCCGCCGAGCCTGGCCGAGACGATGGCGGCTCCGGGCGCGTAAATGTCCAGGCATGGGCCGTAGTTGGAGAAACTGGTCTCCTGGTCCCGGTGTTCGGTGGCCCCCACGGTGAGGACCCGGTCGGCGCTCGCGGGCGAGACGTTGCACGCGTCGGCCGATTCATTGCCCGCGGCGATCACTGGCAGGACGCCACGGTCCGAGAGCGCGGTGGCGGCCTGGTTGAGGGCGTCGCTCCGCGGGCCGCCGAGGGAGCCGTTGAGGACCGCGGGCTGCCTGGCGTTCTTCGCCACCCAGTCCATGCCGGCGATCATCCCGGCGAACGAGCCCCTTCCGTCGCAGCCGAGGACACGGACGCTGACCAGGCCCGCCTGCCGGGCCACTCCGAAGTTCGCCCCGGCGACGGTCCCCGAGACGTGCGTGCCATGGCCGTTGCAGTCCTGGCCGTTCCTGCCGTCGCCCATCGCGTCGAAGCCGGGCCTGGCACGGCCGCCGAACTCCGTGTGGCCGTAGTCGATGCCGGTGTCGAGGATGTACGCCGTGACGCCGGCGCCGGTGCTGTCGACGTTGTACTGCTGGTTGAGCGGGAGGTAGGGCTGGTCGATGCGGTCGAGGCCCCAGCTGGCGGCCGGGATGCGCTCCGCACGCCGCGGGTCGGCGGTGACCACCGCGTCCTGCTCGACGGCCGCCACGTCCGGAAGGCCGCGTACGGCCGCGAGCTGGGTCGCGTCGAGCTTGGCCGCGAAGCCGTTCAGCACACGCTCGTACTCGTGGAGCGGGGTGACGCCGACCTGCCGGGTGACCTTGGTGGCCGTCGCGGCGGTGTCGGACCTCAGGGTGACGATGTACTGGTCCGGGATGGGCGCCGACGTGGTGCGCAGTGGTGCGGGGGTGGAGCGCGCGGGCTCCTTCGGGCTCGGCTGGGCGGCCGCGGGCGGGACGGCGGCGAGGGGGAGCAGCAAGATCAGCGCCGCGCAAGCACAGCGGGCGGAGAGCCTCATTTAGTACTCCGATCGGGAGTGTCTGCCACAAGGGACTCCTGCTAGAGAAGCAGTCCGCGACCGGATCGGAACATCACCCTCAGGAGTGATGTGACCACTTGCGGTAGCGAATCGCGAACGCGCCCCTGCCGTGCGGCGGGTCAGGCGGGGGCGCTGCCCGAACTGGCCCGCACCGTCAGCCGGGGGGCGATCAGCGTGACGTCGTCCTCGGTCCGCCCCGCCAGCTTGGCGACGATCCGCTCCACGGCCCTGCGGCCCATCTCCTCGGCGGGTATGGAGACCGAGGTGAGCCGCACGGACGCCTGCAGGGCCACCTGGTCCGGGCAGACCGCGATCACCGACACGTCCTCGGGCACCGCGCGGCCCTGCTGGCGCAGCAGGCCGAGCAGCGGCTCCACGGCCGACTCGTTCTGGACGACGAGGCCCGTGGTGCCGGGGCGCTCGTCGAAGACCCGGGCGAGCGTGGCCGCCGTCGGCCCGTACCCCGCCTCGCAGGGCCGGTGCAGCAGCCGAACCCCCAGCTCGCGGGCCTTGCCGCGCAGCCCGTCGAGGGTGCGCTCGGCGAAGCCGGTGTGCCGTTCGTAGACGGCGGGGGCCTCGCCGATGACGGCGATGTCGCGGTGGCCGAGCCCGGCCAGGTGCTCCACGCAGAGCGCGCCCGTCGCCACGAAGTCCAGGTCCACGCAGGTGAGTTCGGCCGTTTCGGCGGGCAGACCGATGAGCACCGCGGGCCGCGTGCTCTCGCGAAGGAGCGGGAGCCGCTCGTCGTCCAGCTCGACGTCCATGAGGATCATGGCGTCGGCGAGGCCGCTGCCGGTGACGCGGCGCACGGCCGCGGGGCCCTCGTCGCCGGTCAGGAGCAGCACGTCGTAACCGTGGGTGCGGGCCGTGGTGGCGACGGCGATGGCGATCTCCATCATCACCGGTACGTACATGTCGGTGCGCAGCGGCATCATCAGGGCGATGACGTTGGACTTGCTGCTCGCCAGGGCGCGGGCGCCCGCGTTGGGGTGGTAGCCGAGGTGCTGGATGCTGCGTTCGACACGCTCCCGGGTGCCGGTCGAGATCGACCGCTTGCCGCTGAGGACGTAGCTCACCGTGCTGGCCGAGACTCCGGCGTGCTTGGCGACCTCGGCGAGGGTGACCATGCGGCTCTCCTGGGTTGGGCGACGGGACGGTGACGGTGCGACCGACCCTAAGGGGGCGCCCTTGGCCTGTCCATACGTTGAGTCGAAGCGCTTCGACTCCGCTGAGCAGGGGCGGGGCGCCCCGCCGTGCGGCTATACCGCCGGGTGAGCGTTCTTCAGGAGCTCCTGGAACTGGGCCGAGAACCACTGGCCCGAGAGCGGGGCGTCGGGCAGGGCGCCCGTCCTGTTGTAGTTGTTGCGGGCGTTCCCCTCATAGGTGGGGTCGCACATCCGGTCGAAGCCCTTGCCCTCGTCGTTCGGGATCTCCTTGCTGGAGCCGTCGGACTCGCCCGGCGGCTTCATCCAGACGTAGGCGTCGATGCCGGGCTCCGGTGCGGCCTTCGGGCGTTCGCCGAGGCCCGCGCCGGACTGGTTGCACCAGTTGCCGAGGTGGATGCGGCGGTCGTAGCGGCCGCCGTTGACGTAGGAGTCGACGTCCGTCGCCGGGCCCGGACGGGTGGGACGTGCCGTGCCGCCCCAGCCGTTGCGGGAGGTGTCGATGAGCATGCCGATGTCGGGCCGGAAGCCGGTGGACACCAGCTGGTTGCGGAAGGCCTGGGCGAAGGACAGCTCGTCGGTGTAGCGGTTCCAGTCGACCCACTTCGACTCGCGGACCGAGCGGCCCCCGACCGTGTCGCCGATTCTGAAGTGGTCTTCCTTCAGCGCGCTGTAGTTGGCGGTGTTGGTGATGAAGCCGTGGACGTTGTCGACGGTGCTGCCCTCGGCGGTGGCGGCCTGCCGGAAGAGCTGCGCGGAGGCGGCGAAGTTGTCGTCCCAGCCGATCCAGCCGTGGTGGGCGGCGTCGACGTAGTTGTAGACGTTGGGGACTGCGCCGAGCTGCTTGAGGGCGTAGCCGACGCCCTTCACGTAGTTGCCGTTGGCCTTCATCACGTCGCAGTTGGGGGTCGCGGTGGGGCGGCCCGAGGTGTTGGTGACGAGGTTGGGCAGCGAGTCGATCTCGACGGTCGTCACGATGCGGAGGCTCGCGTACTTCGCCTCGGCGAGGATCTTCGCGATCGGGTCGATGTAGTCCCGCTTGTAGCGGTCGATCTCGGTGGGGCCGAGTTCGCCGTTGGAGGCGAGGGCCGCGCAGTCCCGGCCCGGCAGGTTGTAGATGACCAACTGCACAACTCCCGCGCGCTGTTGCAGGGCCGCGTCTAGGTGCTGGCGCAGCCCCATCTTGCCGTTGCCGCCCGCGATCGCGGCGATCCGGTCGAGCCAGACGCCGGTGGGCTGCTGGGAGACGGCGCTGCCGCCCGGCTCGGCGGCGGCCTTCTTCGACCACTCGGGGTTCACGTACACCTTGGCGCCCGCGTACGGGTTGTCGACGCGGGCGGCGGCCGCGGCCCCGCCGCTCTCGCCGGTGAGGGCGACGGCGGTGCCTCCGCTGACGGCGAGCAGGGTGGAGAGGGCGAGCAGGAGGGTGCGCGATCTGTGGTGGGTGCGTATGCGTGTGCGGCTCATGTGTGGTCCGGTGCCTCTCAGGTGTCGAGGGCGCGCAGATGGTCGCGCAGCCCGATGCCGAACGGGGTGGGTGTGCCGTCGTAGGAGCGGATCAGGGCCGGGCCCGATGAGCAGTCCCAGGCGTTCCAGGTCCAGCCGAGGTACGAGAGCGCGCGGTCGTCGAACCACTTCATGACGCGGTCGGTGAATCCGTGCGCGCAGGTGTTCTCGCCGACCTCGCCCGCGACGAGCGGGACTCGGGCGGCGACGGGGGCGAGGGTGCGGTCCCAACAGGCTTCGTCGGAGCAGGTGTTGAAGTTGTAGACGTGCCAGGCCGCGGCGAGATTGCCGGCCGGGTCGTGGGGCGCGTGCCGCAGCCAGCCGCTGAGGTCGTTCGAGTACGCGATGCCGGCGGCCAGGACGAGGTTGCGGGCGCCCGTCTTGCGTACGGCGACCAGGAGATCCTGCATCCCGGCGACCTCGTAGCCGATGCCGGGGCAGGTGCCGCCGTCGCGCCAGCAGGTCCACGCCTGGGCGGTGGTGGGGGTCGCGCGGTCCGGGTAGGGCTCGTTGAAGAGGTCGAAGACGACCTCGGGGTCGTTCTTGTAGGCGGTCGCGACCGAGGTCCAGAACGCGGGGGTGTACGCGGCGTTGGGCATCGGCTTCTGACAGCTGGCGTGCACGTCGTGGCACCCGGCGGAGTTGCCGGTGTACTGGCCGTGCGACCAGTGCAGTTCGAGGATCGGGGTCATGCCGTGGGCCTGGACGCGCCGCACGAGGGCGTCGATGGCGGAGCGGTAGTTCGCGCCCCGGTAGCGGGGGTCGATGTTGGCGGTGCCGAGCCAGCACTCCTCGTTGAGCGGGATGCGTACGGTGTTGGCGTTCCAGTCCGCGATGGCCTGCACGGAGGCGTCGTCGACGGGGCCGTCGAAGATGCCCCAGCCCTGGACGCAGGCGAACTCACCGCCGGAGCGGTTGACTCCGAGGAGTCGGCGGGCGGTGCCCTCCTCGTCGACGAGGCGGTTGCCCTCGGCGTGCAGGACGGGCGGCGGCGCGGCCGCGCTGGGGAGCGCGGACGCGGCGGGGAGCGCGGACGCCGGTGTGGTGAGACCGCCGGCGACGAGCAGGACGGCCAGCACGGCGAACGTGCGGAACAGCCGCCGGGAATGTCCCATGAGCGTCTCCTTGTCGGTCGGTAATCACAGGTGCCTGACGAGGAGTCACCGCGGGGAAGAGAAAAGGTTGCCGGGTTTCCCAAGAAATTTCCGCGCGTTCCCCGTCGAATGAATTCGACAACTCGATGCGCGCGAGCACCCTTGACAACCCCAAGTCGCAGAAGGATTTTGGGAGCGCTCCCACACCAAGCTCCCACACCACTCGGCAGATCTCTGAAAGATCCCTGGAAGATCTCCGGGAGAAGGGCACCCGCATGCACTCCCTACCTGACCCGGCCGAGTCCAGACAGGCCCTCAGCCGCCGTCGCGTACTGGCCATCGGCGCGGCAGCGGCCGCGATGCCGGTCCTCTCGACGCTCGACCCCGCAGCTCAGCAGGCCCACGCCGGGGAGTCGTCGGCCGCGGCCACCCCGTACGAGCAGCGCTTCCTCGATCTCTACGGCAAGATCACAAATCCCGCGAACGGCTATTTCTCGCCGGAGGGCATTCCGTACCACTCCGTCGAGACGCTGATTGTCGAGGCCCCCGATCACGGGCACGAGACGACCTCGGAGGCGTACAGCTATCTGATATGGCTGCAAGCCATGTACGGCAAGGTCACGGGCGACTGGAGCCGGTTCAACACGGCGTGGGAAACCATGGAGAAATTCATGATCCCCACGCGCGCGGACCAGCCGACGAACAGTTTCTACAATGCGTCGAAACCGGCTACGTACGCGCCCGAATGGGACGTCCCCGCCCAGTACCCGGCCCGCCTCGACCCGTCCGTGGCCGTCGGCACCGACCCTCTCGCGGCCGAGCTGCGCGGCGCGTACGGCACCGACGACATCTACGGCATGCACTGGCTCCAGGACGTCGACAACACGTACGGCCTCGGCGGCTCGGGCACCGCCCCGACGTACATCAACACCTTCCAGCGCGGCCCCCAGGAGTCGGTCTGGGAGACGGTCACGCAGCCGTGCCGCGACGACTTCACCTACGGCGGCCGCAACGGCTACCTCGACCTCTTCACCGGCGACGCCTCGTACGCCAGGCAGTGGAAGTACACCAACGCGCCCGACGCCGACGCGCGCGCCGTGCAGGCCGCGTACTGGGCGCACAAGTGGGCCACCGCGCAGGGCAGGCAGGCGCAGGTCGCGGCGACCGTCGCGAAGGCCGCGAAGATGGGCGACTACCTGCGCTACGCGATGTTCGACAAGTACTTCAAGAAGGTCGGCGACTGCACGTCGCCCTCCGGCTGCGCGCCCGGCAGCGGCAAGAACAGCGCGCACTACCTCCTGTCCTGGTACTACGCGTGGGGCGGCGCCCTGGACACCTCGGCGGGCTGGGCCTGGCGCATCGGCTGCAGCCACAGCCACGGCGGCTACCAGAACCCCCTCGCCGCGCACGCCCTCTCCTCGTACGCGGCCCTGGCGCCCAAGTCGGCCACGGGCAAGGCGGACTGGGCGCAGAGCCTCAAGCGGCAGCTGGAGTTCTACCGCTGGCTGCAGTCCACCGAGGGTGCCATCGCGGGCGGCGCGACCAACAGCTGGCAGGGCCGCTACGCGACGCCGCCCGCCGGCACGCCCACGTTCTACGGCATGTACTACGACGAGAAGCCCGTCTACCACGACCCGCCGTCGAACCAGTGGTTCGGCTTCCAGGCCTGGTCGATGGAGCGGGTCGCCGAGTACTACCACCAGACGGGCGCGGCGGACGCCAAGGCCGTCCTGGACAAGTGGGTGAACTGGGCGCTGGCGCACACGACCGTCAACGCGGACGGGACGTACCTCTTCCCGTCGACGCTCGGCTGGTCCGGGAAGCCGGACACCTGGAACCCGTCCCGTCCGGGGGCCAACGCGGGACTGCACGTCTCGGTCGTGGACCGCACCAACGACGTGGGCGTCGCGGGCGCCTACGCGCGGACGCTGGTCTACTACGCCGCCAGGTCCGGCCACGCGCGGGCCAAGGCGACCGCCAAGGCGCTGCTCGACGGCATGTGGACGCACCACCAGGACGCCCGGGGTGTCGCGGTGGCGGAGAAGCGGGCCGACTACAACCGCTTCGACGACGCGGTGTACGTGCCGGGCGGCTGGAACGGCACCATGCCGAACGGCGACCCGGTCAACTCCTCGTCGACCTTCCTCTCCATCCGCTCCTTCTACAAGAAGGACCCCGACTGGCCGAAGGTGCAGGCGTATCTGGCGGGCGGCAACGCGCCCACCTTCACGTACCACCGGTTCTGGGCGCAGGTGGACGTCGCGCTGGCCATCGGCGCGTACGCGGAGCTGCTTGAGCCCTGATCCCCAGGGCCGCCCCTGTCTTCCCCGTCCGACGTGCGAAGGGACCCCCCACCATGCCTGCTGTGCCCCGCGCGCACAGAGCGCGCGTACTTCCCGCTCTCCTCGGCCTGCTCGGCGGACTGCTCGCCGGCGGTCCGGTGGCGACCGCCGACGACCACGCCCCGGCTGCCGCGACGGCCGAGACGTACGACTGGAAGAACGTCCGCGTCGACGGGGGCGGCTTCGTCCCCGGTATCGTCTTCAACCGCTCCGAGCGCGATCTCGCCTACGCGCGCACGGACATCGGCGGCGCCTACCGCTGGCAGGAGTCCGCCAAGTCCTGGAAGCCGCTGCTGGACTCGGTCGGCTGGGACGACTGGGGCCACACCGGCGTGGTGAGCCTCGCGTCCGACTCCGTCGACCCCGACCGGGTGTACGCGGCGGTCGGCACGTACACGAACGACTGGGACCCGGGCAACGGCGCCGTGCTGCGCTCCACCGACCGGGGCGAGACCTGGCGCAAGGCCGACCTGCCGTTCAAGCTGGGCGGGAACATGCCGGGCCGTGGCATGGGCGAGCGCCTGGCCGTCGACCCGCACGACAACGACGTGCTCTATCTGGGGGCGCCCAGCGGCAAGGGGCTGTGGCGCTCCACGGACGCGGGCGCCACCTGGAAGCAGGTGACGAACTTCCCCAACCCCGGCAACTTCCAGCAGGACCCGAGCGACACGAGCGGCTACAACTCCGACAACCAGGGCATCGTCTGGGTCACTTTCGACGAGTCGACGGGGTCGGGCGACACGAAGACACAGACGCTTTATGTGGGCGTCGCAGACAAGGACAACCCCGTCTACAAGTCGACGGACGGCGGATCCAGTTGGACGCGTGTCGCCGGCCAGCCGACAGGTCTGCTCGCCCACAAGGGTGTCCTCGACGCGGAGAACGGCTATCTCTACCTCACGTACAGCGACCGGGCCGGACCCTACGACGGCGGCAAGGGCCAGGTCTGGCGGTACGCGACGAGGACCGGCGAGTGGAAGAACATCAGCCCGGTCGCCGAGGCCGACACCCACTACGGCTTCAGCGGGCTGACCGTCGACCGGCGGAACCCGGGCACCGTCATGGTCACCGGCTACAGCTCCTGGTGGCCCGACACGCAGATCTTCCGCACCAAGGACAGCGGCGCCAACTGGACGTCGGCGTGGGGCTACTCCTCGTATCCGACGCGCGAGAACCGCTACACCATGGACATCTCCTCCGTCCCCTGGCTGTCCTGGGGCGCGAACCCGGCGCCGCCCGAGCAGACGCCGAAGCTCGGATGGATGACGGAGGCCCTGGAGATCGACCCGTTCGACTCGGACCGGATGATGTACGGCACGGGCGCCACGGTCTACGGCACGGAGGACCTCACCAAGTGGGACGTGGCGGGCGGCAAGTTCACCATCACGCCCATGGTGAAGGGCCTGGAGGAGACCGCCGTCAACGACCTCGCCGCTCCCCCGTCCGGGGCGCCGCTGCTCAGCGCGCTCGGCGACATCGGCGGCTTCCGGCACACAAACGTCACCAAGGTGCCGCCGCTGATGTACACATCTCCGAACTTCACGTCCACGACGAGCCTCGACTACGCCGCGGCCGAGCCGGACACGGTGGTACGGTCCGGCAACGCCGACGCGGCGCCCCGCGTCGCCTTCTCCACGGACAACGGCGCCACCTGGTCGGGCGGGCAGGAGCCTTCGGGCGTCACGGGCGGCGGCACCGTCGCCGCCGCGGCCGACGGGAGCCGCTTCGTGTGGAGCCCGGAGGGCGCGGGCGTGCACACCGCCTCCGGCCCGGGGTCGTCGTGGACGGCCGCCAAGGGCATCCCGCAGGGCGCGGTGGTCGAGGCGGACCGCGTCGACCCGAAGAGGTTCTACGGCTTCAGGACGGGTGTCTTCTACGTCAGTTCGGACGGCGGCAGCACCTTTGCCGCGAAGGCGTCGGCGGGCCTGCCCACCGAGGGGCCCGTGAAGTTCCAGGCCGTGCCCGGCAAGAAGGGTGACGTCTGGCTCGCCGGCGGCAAGGCGGGCGGCACGTACGGCCTGTGGCACTCCACGAACGGCGGTACGAGCTTCACCAAGGTCGGCGGCGTCCAGGAGGCCGACACCATCGGCTTCGGCAAGGCGGCGCCCGGCGCCTCCTACCAGACGCTCTACACCAGCGCGAGGATCGGCGGCGTGCGCGGCATCTTCCGCTCCACGGACGCGGGCGCGAGCTGGGTGCGGGTCAACGACGCGCACCACCAGTGGGGTTGGACGGGGGCCGCCATCACCGGCGACCCGAAGATCTACGGCCGGGTGTACGTGGCGACGAACGGCCGCGGCATCGTCTATGGCGACACCGCGGCCCGGTAGCCGTACGGGCCGGGGGGTTCAGGGAGTGGCGACCGTGGGACGTGGCGCGGTCGCCATCCCGTTTCCTATGAAGAAGCTCGGGTGCGGGGGCTGGTTGTACGCGGTGTTCTGCCAGGCCAGGGCCGTGCGGTACTGGGTGTCCTGGAGGAGGGTCGTGATCCGGGTGTTGGTCTGGTGCGGGGTCGAGTAGATCCGCAGGGCGCGGTTGTCGGAGGTGCGCCAGACGACCTCCTCGCGCCAGTCGCCGAGGATGTCACCGGAGAGCGCGGGGGTCGCCTTCGTGCCGTTGTTGGCGGAGACGGACGCGCCGGTCAGCAGGCGGGTCTCGCCGCCGGTGCCGTACTTGTCGACGCGGGTGCCGTCGAGCAGTTCGCGGGTGGTGTCGCCGTCCCACCAGCTCAGGAAGTTGACGCTGGAAGGTTCGCGCCCGACCGGGGCGCCGGAGGGCGAGCGCAGGGCGGTGTCGGCCGCGGACCAGGACTCCGCGCCCGGGGAGCCCGCGTGGACGTCGGCGGAGACGCCGCGGCCGTTGTCGGCGCCCGGCGCGGTCCGCCACAGGATCTGTCCGGTGCGGGCGTCTGCCATCCAGGAGGCGGGCTTGGAGCTGTCCTCGGACACCTTGAAGTATTCGAGTCCGGCGCGGGACGGGTCGAGGTCGCCGACATGACCCGCGTCGCCGTGTCCGAGCTTCGTCGTCCACAGCCCGTGGCCGTTGTCGTCGACGGTCATGGCGCCGTAGACGATCTCGTCCTTGCCGTCCTTGTCGACGTCCGCGACGGACAGGCTGTGGTTGCCCTGCCCGTCGTACCCCTTGCCCGTGTTGGTCGAGGAGTCCGTGTCGAAGGTCCAGCGGCGTGTGAACCGGCCGTCGCGCCAGTCCCAGGCGGCGATGACGCTGCGCGTGTAGTAGCCGCGCGCCATGATCAGTGACGGCCGTGAGCCGTCCAGGTAGGCGGTCGCCGCGAGGAAGCGGTCCACGCGGTTTCCGTAACCGTCGCCCCAGGAGGCGACGTCGCCGCGCGCCGGGACGTAGTCGACGCTCTGCATGGCGGCGCCGGTCCGGCCGTCGAACATGGTCAGGAACTCGGGTCCGGTGAGCACGTACCCGTTCGCGTTGCGGTGGTCGGCCGACGCGCTGCCGATCGTCCCGCCGGTGCCGTCGACGGTGCCGTCCGCGGTCTTCATGGCGATCTCGGCCCTGCCGTCGCCGTCGTAGTCGTACACCTGGAACTGCGTGTAGTGCGCGCCGGAGCGGATGTTGCGCCCCAGGTCGACGCGCCAGAGCCGGGTGCCGTCCAGCTTGATGCCGTCGATGACGGTGTTGCCGGTGACGCCGGCCTGCGCGTTGTCCTTGGCGTCGGTGGGCTGCCACTTCAGTACGAAGTCGAGCGCGCCGTCGCCGTCCAGGTCGCCGACGGACGCGTCGTTCGCCTCGTACGTGTAGCCGGAGCCGCCCGCGGGCGGGCTGATCGGCACGTCCTTGTACCCGCCGCGGAACTGGACGGCGTGCACCGAGTCGCCCTGCTCGACGCCGCCCACGACGGCGCGGACGGTGTAGTCGGCCGAGGCGGGCGCCCCGGAGTGGAAGTAGTTCGTCGAGCCGGTGATGGGCGACGCGTTGACCTTCGTACCGCCCCGGTAGACGTTGAAGGCGACATCCGTCGGGTCGGCGGCGAGCCAGCGCCAACTCACCAGGTTGCCGCTGCCGTTGTGGACGCTGACGGCGCCGCGGTCGAGCCGCTCGGCCTGCCGGGCCGCCGGTGCGGCGGATGCCGTCGAGGACGCCCCGGGCAGCGTGACGAGCCCGGCGGCGACCGCCCCGGCTGCGGCGGCTGCGAGCGCCAGGCGCGTCGTCCTGCGTCTGCGGTGATGAAGCGGGTTGCGCACGGGGCCTCCCGGGAGGGGTGGGTGCGGGACTTACCCCGTCAGTCGCCGCGGCCCGCCCGGGAGTTGCCGCCCGTCCTTCTTCCTAGGCGTACGGCCTCCAGTCGCCGCCCAGGTACCTCTCTCGCGTGGCCGACGCGGCTTCGGGTGGGGTGAGTTGCGGGCGCTGGGCCGGGTCGGTGACGGCGGCGCCGGGGCCGGTGTTGCGGTACTCGGCGAAGCGCTGGTTCTGCCACGGGTGGCCCGACGCCATGGTTCCGTAGGGCGCCTTCGCGTCGATGCCCGCGCCGAGGCGCGAGTCGCGCACGGTCAGCATCGGCTTCGCGCTCCGGTCGGACGACGGGACCCAGGGGCGGGCCAGCTTGTAGTACGCGTCCGGGGCGCCGCTCGTGACGCGGGACCTCACCACGAGGTACCCGCGCGGATTGGCGAGCGCGGTGCTCGGCGCGAACACGAAGCCGAACGGCGCACCCGACAGGTCGGTCCGGTGCAGCGTGTGGAACCGGCAGCCGTCGAAGACCGCCGTGGCCCGTCCGAAGACGAAGTCGACGTCGCCTTCGGCATAGCAGTCGCGGAAGTACTGCCGGGCGAAGGCGGTGAGCGCCCTCGTGTCGGCGTACAGCGTGTCCTGGTGGCCGAGGAAGCGGCAGCGGAAGAACGCCGAGCGGTCGCCCGTCGCCTTGAGCGCGACCGCCTGCGTCCCGGAGACGATGTCGGGGTGCTCTGCCCGCAGCCAGTCGTTGGCGAACGTCACGTCGCGCGCGGTGAACCCGTCGGCCTCCACGGTGACGGTCGCCGAACCGGACGTGCCGTAGGTGCCGCCGCCGTCCGGCCGGGGCGTGCCGGCCGCGTTGTCGTACACGATGACGACGTCGCGCGGGTCACCGCTCGCTCCGATGAGGGTGAGGCCGGGCTGCCCGGTGTGCCCGGCGGTGACCTTCACGACTTCTCTGTACGTCCCCGGGGCGAGAACGAGCGTCCAGCCGGGGCCGCCCGCCGCGTCCACGGCGGCCTGGACACGGGTGAAGTCGCCGGCGCCGGGGCGCGGATGCACGTACAGCGTGCGGTCGTCCCGACGGGTGGTGGGTGAACCGTAGCGGCCGAAGGGGCGGCGGGAAGTGGTGGCCGAGGCGGGCGGCGCCAGGACGGACGCGCCAAGGGCGACCGCGGCGCCGACGCTCGCGACGAGCAGGGAGCGGCGGCTTGGAGGGGTGTGCGGGTGGGGCGAGGGCATGGAGATGCTCCTTCGCGGTGCGGCTCGGTCGATTTGGGTGGCTGGGGCGTCGACTGTGGCCCGGGGGTCAGTGGAGCTTGTGCGCGCCCGCTCCGTGGGTCACCACCTGCGGCACCGCGCGCGGGTGGTCGACGTGGGTGCGCAGGCGCGGGGTCCAGCCCGCGTCGGGCTGGAGCGTCTCCTCCGGGAACTCCGCGTTGTGGGCGGCGATCAGGTCGACGCGCTTGCCGTTCACGTAGTTGTGGTCGGCGGTGACGGGCGCCTCCTTCCACTTCTTCAGGACGCGCCCGGCGCCGACTCCGCCCGGCAGGGTGAACGCGTTGAACTGGCCGACGAGTTGGGACTCGGCGCCGATGCCGAAGGAGTACTGGTAGCCGTCGCGCGGGACGACGAAGTGGTTGTTGTAGGCGTCGACCTTGCCGAAGCGCACGCGTGGGGCGCGCTCGACGATGTTCCGGAAGAGGTTGTGGTGGAGCGTGACGCGGAGCCTGCCGCGGTCGGTGGCGCCCGCGCTGTCGCTGTTGCCGATCATGAGCGTCTTGTCGTGGTCGGCGAAGACGTTCCAGGAGACGGTGACGAGGTCGGCGCCCCGTACGACGTCCAGCTCGCCGTCGTGCCGCTGGTAGAGCTCTCCGTAGTAGGAGGGCAGCGAGCTGTCGGGGTGGGCGCCGTCGGTGAACGTGTTGTGGTCCAGCCAGACGTGCGTGGAGCCGTACACCACCGCGCTGTCGTACTCCGAGTTCCAGGCGCCCCGAGCGCCGTCCGTGGGATCCCACTGCGGGAAGCAGTCGAGGGGGCTCTCCAGCGTGAGGTTGCGGACGACGACGTTGTCCGCGTCCTTGATCTGGAGGCTGCCCCCGGTGATGCCCGCGTTCTTGCCGATCCCCACGACGGTCGTGTCGGAGGGGACGTACGCCTTGACGGCCGCGGCCTGCCGGGCCGCCGAGGCCGCGCGCAGGTCCTCCTGCTCGCCGCCGACCGGCCGGTCCCTGCCCCACACGGCGGGGTCGTACGCGGCGAGGTACTTGTCGAAGTCGTACCCCTCCGCCTCGAACGCCGCGCAGCCGCCCGCCCCGGTGGCGTCCAGCGTCCCCTTGACCTTGATGATCCGGGGCCCTGCGCCGCCCGCGGCGAGCGCGGCCCTGAACTCGGCCCAGGTGGTGACCGTATGGGTGCGGGCGGCGCCCGCGCCCGCGCCGCCGGTGGTGCCGCCGTCGGCGGACGCCCAGCCGTCACGTGCGGGGAGGGTGTCGCGGGCGGGTGCCGGGTGCGCCGCCGCCGCGGCCGGGACGGCGAGGACCGCGACGGTGAGGGTGAGGGCCGTACAGCCCGCGAGCAGGATGGGACGGACACGCGTCGTCATGGTCTCTCCTCCGTCGGCCAGGTGATCCAGGTCTCCGGGACCGCGTCGTCGAGGCGGCGCACATCGCCCGGGGCGAGCACCCTGCGGTGCAGCAGCTCCGCCGCGACGAGGCGGGCCACGGCGATCGCGCCGGGCGGGTTGAAGTGGGTGTTGTCCTGTTCGGACGCGGTCCAGTTGAAGTACCGCTTGGTCTCCTCGGCGCCGAGCTTGTCCCACAGCGCGAGGGACAGCGCCTGGATGTCGAGGAGCGCGGCGCCCTCGTCGGCGGCCAGCGCCCGCATCGCGTCCGGGTAGTCCCCGTGGGTGGGCACGGCGGTACCGCCCTCGTCGAAGCGACGGCGTTCCACGGAGGTGAGCAGCACGGGGCGCGCGCCACGCGCCCGCGCCCCGGCGACGTACTGGCGCAGGTACTCCTGGTAGGTCGTCCACGGCTCGGTGTACCGGACGGGGTCCTCGCGCTTCGCGTCGTTGTGGCCGAACTGGATCAGGAGGAGGTCGCCGGGGCCGATCCCGGCGAGGATCGCGGTGAGGCGGCCCTCGTCGACGAAGCTCTTCGAACTCCGTCCGTTCACCGCGTGGTTGGCGACCGGGAGGGCGGGGCGCAGGAAGAAGGGCAGGGCCATGCCCCAGCCCGTCTCGGGCGCGGCGGGCCGGTACTTCTGTGCGGCGGTGGAGTCGCCCGCGATGTAGAGGGTGCGCCGGCCGGGGCCCGCGGCGGTCACTGGTGCTCCTTCTTCCACTCGGCCTGCGCCTCGTTGAGCTGCTCGGCGAGCGAGTCGAGGAAGTCCTTGGCGGACATCTTGCCGAGCAGCACCTTCTGGAAGTTCGGCTCGTTCTCGGCCTTGCTGATGGTGTTCCAGTCGGGCAGGTGGTACGGCAGCTGCACGATCTTGAGGGAGCCGTCGTTGAGCGCTTCGGCGGCGAGCTTGGTGGGCTCGGACTTCTTCACCCAGGAGTCCTTGGCGGCGTCGGTGTTCGCGGGGATGGCGCCCGCCGACTCGTTCCACTTGCTGTTGGACTTGTGCGAGGCGGCGAACTCGATGAACTTCCAGGCGGCCTTCTTCTTCTTGCTCGACTTGAAGAGGCCGAGCCCGTCGACGGGGTTGGACACCTGGACGCGTACGCCCGCGTCGGTCGTCGGGTTGGGCAGGCCCCGGAACTTGTCCTCGCCGAGCGCCTTCACGTGGTCCTGGTAGGAGCCGAGGTTGTGGCTGAGCATGCCGATCTGGCCGCTGTCCCACTGGGCGACCATCTTGGTGAAGTCGTTGTTGAGGTCGGCGGAGGGCGTGGCCTTCTTGTAGAGGGCTGCGTACTTCTTCAGCGCGGCCACGTTCTTCGGGTCGTTGACGGTGGTCTCGTCGCCGTCCCAGAAGTCGCCGATGCCGGACTGCCCGTACATCGCGTCGAGGGCCTGCGCGATGGAGCCCTCGCCGCCGCGGATGGTGTAGCCGAAGCGGTTGTTGTCCTTGTCGGTGAGCTTCTCGGCTGCTTCGTAGAACTTCTTCCAGGTGGTGGGCGCGTCCAGGCCCGCGGCCTTGAAGAGGTCGGTGCGGTAGTACAGGACGCCGTTGCTCGCGGACGTCGGGACGGTGTACAGCTCGACGCCGCCGCCCGCCGAGCGGACGCTGTCGACCATCGCCGACGTCAGCTTGCCCTCCAGAGGGCTCTTCTCGACGCGCTTGTCCAGCGGTTCGAGGGCGTCCTGCGCGGCGATCCCGGCGAGCATCGCGGCGCCGACGCCGCCGACGTCGGGGAGCCCGCCGCCCTGGATGGCGGTGTCGTACTTGGACTGGACGTTCTCGGCGGGCACCCCGACGTACTTGACGTCGATGTCGGGGTTCTCCTTCTCGAAGTCCTCGATGATCTCCATCCAGATGTCGTGGCGGACGGCGGTGTTGTTGTCCCAGAAGACGATCTCTCCCTTGCCGCTGCCCTCGCCGCCCTTGTCCCCCGCCGCGCCGCTGCCGTCGTCACCGCAGGCGGTGGCGGTCAGGGCGAGGGCGGTGGTCAGCGCGAGGGCGGCGGTGGTGCGGCGTCGGGCGTGCGCGTTCATGCTCATGATCCTCATCGGCTCTCTTCTTGGGTCGCGTTTCAGTGAGTGATCCGGAAGTGCGTGAACAGGGCCGTGCCCGTCGGCCCCTCGCCCGCGGGCGCCGCCGCGAACAGGCCGAGCAGGGCGCCGACCCAGCGCCAGGGCGTCGCGACGAAGACCGGCCCGTCCGTGGGCCGGAAGCCGTCGCCGGTGTCGGCGTGGAAGCGGCAGCGGGCGCCCCCGGCGACCTCGACGCGCAGCCGGGCCGCGCCGTTCGGTGCCGGGCGCGGTGGTGCCGCGTCCCGCTCCGCCTCCGCGCCCGCTTCGGCGAACCGGTGCACGAGCCGGGCCGTCCCGTCCTCGCCCCGCTCCAGGCCGACCCAGGAGTACGCGTCACCGAGCACCGCCAACCCGGCGCGCGCGCCCGGGTCTTCGGCGTCCAGGCGCAGCTCGACCTCGACGGTGCAGGGCCTCAGGGGCAGGCGCTGGGTGAGCGTGTGCGGCAGGGCGCGTACGTCGTCGGCGCGCGCGGTGCGGACGCAGGCCAGGCGCAGCCCGTCCCCGGAGTGCGAAGTGGCCCATCCGGTCCGGGGGTTGGCGGTCCACTGCCACTGGAGGCCGTGCCGCCCGCCGGGGAAGTCGTCACTGGTGGCCGGGGCGGACGGGGGCTGCGGCGGCAGATCGGGTTTCCGGTGTACGTCGACGGGGGCGCCGTCGTCACCGAGCACCGGCCACCCGTCGGTGCCCCACCGCATGGGCTGGAGGTGGACGACGCGGCCGTACGCTCCGCGCTGCTGGAAGTGCAGGAACCAGTCCTCGCCGCCGGCGGTGCGCACCCAGCCGCCCTGGTGCGGCCCGTTGACGGGGGTGTCGCCCTGCTGGAGGACGATCCGCCGCTCGTAGGGCCCGTGGAAGCTCCGGGCCCTGAACGCGCCCTGCCAGCCGGTCGCCACGCCCCCCGCCGGGGCGAGGATCCAGAACCAGCCGTCGTGCCGGTACAGCTTCGGCCCCTCGATGGTGAACCAGCCGGGGATACGGTCGCCGTCGACGAGCACCTGCCCCTCGTCGAGCAGTTCGCGTCCGTCGGGGCTCATCCGGTGGCCGGTGAGCAGATTCTTCACGCCGGAGCGCGACTTGGCCCAGGCGTGCACGAGATACGCGGAGCCGCTCTCCTCGTCCCACAGGGGGCAGGGATCGATGAGCCCCTTGCCGGCCTTGAGGAGGTGGGGCCGACTCCAAGGCCCGCGTATCCGCGGGGCGTTCACTTGACAGACACCGTGGTCGGGATCTCCCCAGAAGATCCAGAAGCGTCCGTCGTGGTGGCGCAGGGACGGCGCCCACACCCCGCAGTCGTGCCGGGGCGCGGCAAAGGCCTCGGCCGGTTCGAGACGGTCCAGGGCGTGACCGATCAGCGTCCAGTTGACGAGGTCGCGCGAGTGCAGCAGCGGCAGCCCGGGGGCCCGGCCGAAGCTGGACGCGGTGAGATAGAAGTCGTCCCCGACCCGCAACACGTCCGGGTCGGACCAGTCGGCGCCGAGAACGGGGTTGCGGTAGGTACCGTCGCCGAGGTCACCGGTGAGGCGGGTACCGGAGGGGATGGACGCGGCGTCGGCGGCCGGCGCCGCCCGAACCTCGGCACTGGCCGTCGTGGGCACCCGCCGGGCCCCGGCCGACGGCGAGGCCGACGCCGTCCGGGCATCGGCGGCAGTGCCCCGCCGGGCACCGCCAGACCCCTCGGCCGTCCTCACGCCGTCACCGCCTTGCGGACCAGCGCCGCCGCCCCGGGGCGGTCCAGGGTGCCGTCGGCCACGACGGTGACGACGCGGCGTACGAGCGTGTCGTGCGGGGCGAGCGGCAGGCGGGCGCCGGAGGCCAGGGAGGAGCCGACGCCCGGGTACTCGGCGGCGCGTACGAACCACGGGTCGCGGCGCGTCCGTGCCGTGGCCCCGGCGAACACCAGCGTCCAGCCGTCCCCGGCCAGCGCCAGCCACTCCGCGCGGGCGGCGTGCGCGGCCTCCTCGCCCTCGGTCTCGGCGGTGAAGACCCGCGGGGGCGCCGCCGCCTTGGGGGCGCGCCAGAAGAAGCCGCCGTACGCGGCGCCGGGGCGGCCGTTGGTCGCCGGGCTGCCGATCGTCAGCTCGGCGCCGGTCGCGTTGGTGAGCGAGAAGGTGAGGTCCAAGGCCCACGCCGCGTCGGTGAGTTCGACGGCCGCTACGGTGCGCCGCTCGCGCAGCAGCACGTCGCCGTCCGCCGCCCAGGCGATCTCCTGGACGAAGCCGTCGGGATCGTGCAGCTTGAAACTCCGGTGGTGCTGGACTCCGTGGTTGTCCAGCTCCATCGGCCCCTGGTCGCGTACGAAGGTCCGCCCGCCCCAGAAGTTGCGTCCCGCCACATCGGGCACCGCGACACCGGCCCCGAGGTGGTGCGGGTGGTCGTCGGGGCTCAGTTCGGTGACGGCCGTCCCGGAGAGCGTGGTGACGGGGTGCAGATAGGGGCGGGGCGACATG
Source organism: Streptomyces sp. NPDC003032 (assembly GCF_053591415.1). Classification (NCBI taxonomy): domain Bacteria; kingdom Bacillati; phylum Actinomycetota; class Actinomycetes; order Kitasatosporales; family Streptomycetaceae; genus Streptomyces; species Streptomyces sp. NPDC003032. The sequence continues at coordinate 153,294 of NZ_JBSFTT010000008.1, forward strand.
CTTCGGTCCAGTTCGGGCCGGACGACGTAACGGGCGACCGCGCGTCCCGCGCAGCGCAGCACATGGGAGCCGGGTGGGTGGTGCGGGGATGTGTTCATGACGTACTCACCTCGTTGTGAATGTCGCCGTGGGGAAGTCCGGGTGGGCGGCGGGCCCAGGAGGCGCCCAGTTCGGAGTAGAGGCAGAGCGTGTCGGCGGCGACCGCGACCAGGCCGTCGATGCCCTGCACGACCCGGCGGCCGGCGCTCTCGCCGGGCGCCTCGCGCCACGCTTCGGCGGGCAGCGCGACCGGATCGGGCGCGAGCCGCACCGCCTCGACGACCCGCATGAACGCGCCGGTGGCGGCGGGCGGCACAAGGAGTTCGGCGCGGCCCATGAGGTGCTCGACCAGGTTCTCCAGGAGGTCGGTCCTGCCGTACAGGGCGGGTGCGCCCGCGGTCGCCGAGACCCCGGCGACCCCCGTCGTCCCGGCGGCGCCGCGCCGCACCCGCACCCGGTCCTGCTTGTACCAGAAGGTGACGCGCCCCTCCGTGCCGTGCACCACGACGTACGGCTCCTGCGACACCTCCGCGCAGAGCGTCGCGGCGACGGTCACCCGGCCGCCGCCCGCCGTGGACACGCGGACGCACGACGTGTCGTCGGACTCGATGGCGTTGGCGCGGAAGAGTTCGCTCTCCACGGCCGTGACGTCCTCGGCGGCGGTGCTGCCCGCCAGGGCGAGGGCGGTGGCGACGGCGTGCGCGAGCGGGTTGGTCAGGACGCCGTCGACCACGTCCACGCCGTCGAGGCGGCGGTGCCCGGCCCAGGGCGCCCGCCGGAAGTAGGCCTCGTCCCGCACCCACGCACCGGCCGCCCCCACGCCGGTCACCTCGCCGATCGCCCCTTCGGCGACGATCCCGCGGATGGCCGGGACGGCGTGCGAGCCGAGCGACTGGAAGCCGATCTGGACGGCGGTCCCGGCCGCCTCCGCCCCGTCGGCCATCCGGCGGAACTCCGCGTAGGAGGGGGCCGGGGGCTTCTCCAGGAGCAGGTGGACGCCGCGCCGCGCGGCGGCCAGCGCCAGTTCGGTGTGGGTCGGGATGGGCGTGCAGACGACGGCGACGGCGGCGCCGGTCGAGTCGAGGAGCCCGGCGAAGTCGTCGGACTGCTCGACCGCGCCGCCGAGGCCGACGAGTTCCTCGCCCACCAGCGGCTTCAGCTCGCAGACGCCCACCAGGCGGACCAGGCCGACCTCTTGGAGGCGGCGGATGTTCTCCAGGTGCCAACGGCCGTGCCCGCGTGCCCCCGCGAGGACGACGGGCAGCGGGAGGCGAAGGTCCCGGGCCGGGGCGCTCATCCCTTCACCGCCCCGGCGCTGAACCCGGTGACCAGCCACTTCTGGATGAACGCGAAGACGATGACGACGGGCACTGCGGCCACGACACCACCGGCGGCGAGCGCGCCGAGGTCGACGCTGTCGGCGCCCATCAGCGTGGCCAGACCCACCGGGATCGTCTGCTTGCCCTGGTCGCTGAGGAACATCAGGGCGAAGAGGAAGTGGTTCCAGCTGTGCACGAAGGCGAAGGAGCCGACCGCGATCAGACCGGGCCGCAGCATCGGCAGGACGACGGCGCAGAACGCGCGGAAGCGTCCGCAGCCGTCGACCCAGGCGGCCTCCTCCAGGACGTAGGGCACGTTCCTGATGAAGCCGCTGATGAGGATCATCGACAGGGGCAGCTGGAAGACGGTCTCGGCGATGACGACGCTGGCCAGCGAGTTGATCATCCGCAGCTCGGCGAAGATCTCGAAGAGCGGTACGAGCATCAGCGCGCCCGGGATGAACTGCGAGCAGAGCAGCGCCAGCATGAAGGCGCGCTTGACGCGGAAGTCGAAGCGGGCCAGCGCGTAGCCGCCCGCGAGGGCGACGAGCGTGGTCATCACCATGGAGACGACGCCGACGAGCAGGCTGTTCTGGAAGAACGTGGCGAAGCTGCGCTCGGTCCACACCTTGTCGAAGTGCTCGAAGGTGACGGGCCACGGCACGAGCGAGGTGGAGCCGGTGGGGCGGACCGCGAAGAGCAGGATCCAGTAGAAGGGGATGAGAGTGAAGAGCAGGTACAGCCCGAGAGGTGTGTAGATCTGCCAGCGGGGCGTCCGCCCGATGGTGGTGGTCTCCCGGGCCTTGCGCGGGACGGTGAGCGTGGCGGTCATTTGTCCTGGCCCCCGAACTTGCTGAGCCGCAGATAGAGCAGCGAGCAGAAGAGAAGGATCACGAAGGCGATGGCGGTCAGCGCGGACGCGTAGCCGAAGTCGTGCGAGTCCACGGCGATGGACGCGATGCGCAGCGGCAGCGTCGTCGTCTCGCCGGCCGGGCCGCCGCCGGTGAGGGTGTAGAGCAGGTCGACGTTGTTGAACTCCCAGACCGCGCGCAGCAGCGTGGAGAGGATGATCGCGTCCTTCAGGTGCGGCAGCGTGATGTGGAAGAACTGCCGCCAGCGGCTCGCGCCGTCCACCTCGGCCGCCTCGTAGAGGTCCTTGGAGACGGACTGGAGGTCGGCGAGGATGAGGATCGCGAAGAACGGGACGCCGCGCCAGAGTTCGGCGACGACGACGGCGGGGAAGACCGTGCCGGTGTCGGAGAGCCAGGACGTTCCGTATGAGCCGATGCCGACGTCGGCGAGGTAACGCGTGATGCCCGTCTGGGAGTTGAAGATCAGCAGCCAGATGGTCGAGGTGAGGACGCCGGAGACGGCCCACGGCGAGAAGACGAGGGCGCGGGCCATCGCGCGCCCCACGAAGGTCTGGTTGACGAGCAGGGCGAGCGCGAGGCCGAGCAGCAGTTGCAGCACGATCTCGACGACCACCCACTGGAGGCTGAAGCCGAGGGTGGTCCAGAACTGCGGGTCGTCGGTGAAGGCGGTGACGAAGTTGTCGAGGCCCGCGAAGCCGTTGCGCCACGGCTTGGTGGGGTTGTAGTGCCGCAGGCTGTAGTAGAAGACGCTGACCACCGGATACGCGATGAAGCCGAGCATCAGCAGGGCGGCGGGGGCGATCAGCAGATACGGGAGGCGGCGCGGGGTCGCCCCGGCCCGCCGCCGCTTGTGCCGCTTCGCCTTGTCGGGCGGCGGCTGCGCGGTGCTTGGCGGTGGCTTCGCCACGGCTGCGGCCTGGGCCATGACACTTCTCCGATCGTGGATGTGCGGGGGTGAAGCGCTTTCCGCACGATGTTCGAGATTTCAGACATAGGGGGGCGGGGCGGGAACGGGAGGGGAACGGTGGAACGGTCAGCCCGCGTACGGGTCCGGCACCGTGCCCGGCCTCGCGAGGAACGCGAAGTCGCAGCCCGTGTCGGCCTGCGTGATCTGCTCGCTGTAGAGCGCTCCGTACCCGCGCTCGTACCGGGCGGGCGGCGGCGTCCACTCGCCCCTCCGCCGCTCCAGCTCGGTCTCTTCCACCTCCAGTTGGAGCCTGCGCCCCGCGACATCCAGCGTGACGGGATCCCCGTCGCGGACGAGCGCGAGCGGCCCGCCGACATACGACTCGGGCGCGACGTGCAGCACACACGCGCCGTACGACGTACCGCTCATCCGCGCGTCGGAGATCCGCACCATGTCCCGCACGCCCTGCTTGAGCAGGTGGTCGGGGATGGGCAGCATCCCGTACTCGGGCATGCCGGGTCCGCCCTTGGGGCCCGCGCCGCGCAGGACGAGGACGTGGTCGGGCGTGATGCCGAGGGCCGGGTCGTGGATGGTGCGCTGCATCGTGCGGTAGTCGTCGAACACGACGGCGGGCCCGGTGTGCTGGAGCAGTCTCGGCTCGGCGGCGATGTGCTTGATGACGGCGCCGTCCGGGCAGAGGTTGCCGCGCAGGACGGCGACGCCGCCTTCCGCGGCGACCGGGTTGTCGCGGGCGCGGATCACGTCCGCGTCGTGCACCTGGGCCCCGGCGAGCTGTTCGCGCAGCGTGTCGTGGGCGACGGTGGGGCGGTCCAGATGCAGCAGGTCGGTGATCCGCGACAGGAAACCGGGGAGCCCGCCGGCGAAGTGGAAGTCCTCCATCAGATACCGCTCGCCGCCGGGCCTGACGTTGGCGAGCACGGGAACGGTGCGGGCGATCCGGTCGAAGTCGTCGAGGGTCAGTTTGACCCCGGCGCGGCCGGCCATCGCGATGAGGTGGATGACGGCGTTGGTGGAGCCGCCGAGCCCGAGCACCGTGGTGACGGCGTCCTCGAAGGCATCGCGCGTGAGGATCCGGGACAGCCTGCGGTCCTCGCGTACGAGGTCGACGATCCGCAGTCCCGACGCCGCCGCCATCCTGTCGTGCCCGGAGTCGACCGCCGGCACGGACGAGGCGCCGGGCACGGTGACGCCGAGCGCCTCCGCCGCCGCGGTGAGCGTCGACGCGGTGCCCATGGTCATGCAGTGGCCCGGCGAACGCGCGAGGCCGCTCTCCAGTTCGGTCAGCTCGCAGTCGCCGATGAGCCCGGCGCGGTGGTCGTCCCAGTACTTCCACATGTCGGTGCCGGAGCCGAGCCTCTCGCCGCGCCAGTGTCCGGGCAGCATGGGCCCGGCGGGCACGAACACGGTGGGCAGGTCGACGCTGGCGGCGCCCATGAGCAGCGCGGGTGTCGTCTTGTCGCAGCCGCCGAGCAGCACGGCGCCGTCCACCGGGTAGGAGCGGAGCAGCTCCTCGGTCTCCATGGCGAGGAGGTTGCGGTAGAGCATCGGGGTCGGCTTCTGGAAGGTCTCGCTGAGCGTCGAGACGGGGAACTCCAGGGGGAAGCCGCCCGCCTGCCAGACGCCCCGCTTGACGGCCTGGGCGCGGTCGCGCAGGTGGGAGTGGCAGGGGTTGATGTCGGACCAGGTGTTGAGGACCGCGATGACGGGCTTGCCCAGGTGTTCCTCGGGAAGGTAGCCGAGCTGGCGGGTGCGGGCGCGGTGGCTGAAGGACCGCAGCCCCGAGGAGACGCTGTCACCGAACCACTGGCTGCTGCGCAGCTCCCGCCGCGCACCCTTTTCCGGTCCGCCGCTCATAGGGACCACCCCTCGACGATCGCCGCCACCTCGGCCCGTCCGGCGGCGGGCAGGAGGCTGCTCGGGGCGCGTACGTCGCGGCGGCACAGCCCGAGCACGGCCAGGGCCTCCTTGACGACCGTGACGTTGTGCGCGGAGCCGTCGGCCGCGCGCAGTTCCTCGAAGCGGCGGATCTGCTCCCACACCTTCATGGCCTCGGGGTGGTCACCGACTCGAAGCGCTTCGATCATGCGCAGGGAGAGGCCCGGCGCGACGTTCACGAGCCCCGAGGTGAAGCCGGTGGCGCCCGCCGAGAAGTACGAGGGCGCGTACGGCTCGGCGAGCCCGGCGACCCACACGAAGCGGTCGAGGCCCGCGTCGCGCGCGAACCCGGCGAAGCGCGCCGCGTCCGGTACGGCGTACTTCACGCCGATGACATTCGGACAGGAGTCGGCCAGCTCGGCAAGGCGTGCGCCGGGCAGGCCCGCGTCTCTCAGATAGGGGACGACGCCCAGCTCCGGCACCGCCTCGGCGATCGCCCGGTGGTAGGCGACCCATCCGGCGTCGGAGACGTACGGGTGGACGGGCTGATGGACCATCACCATGCTCGCCCCGTGCTCCCCGGCGTGCCGGGCGGCGGCGACGGCGGTCGGCACGTCATGGCCCACACCGGCCAGGACGGCGGCCCGGCCGGCCGCCTCCGCGACAGTCAACTCGACCACGTCACGCCGCTCCTGGGGTGACAGGGCGTAGAACTCGCCGGTGTTGCCGTTCGGCGTCAGGGTCCGCACGCCGCCGTCCAGCAGCCTCCGCAGGATCACCCGGTGCGCCGCGCGGTCGATGCCGCCGTCCTCGGTGAAGGGCGTCACCGGGATCGCCACCACGTCGGCGAGTGCGGTGCGCTGCGTCTCGAACACCGCATGCGTCTCGAACGTCACTGAAGTTCCCCTTCCCCGGGAAAGGCACGCCGTACGAACGACTCGATGTGGTCATGCAGGGCCCGCGCCGCCCCGTCCTGGTCACCGGCGAGGGCGAGCCGCAGGATCCGCTCGTGCTCGGTGGCCTCGCGGGCCCACGACGGGTCGGCGGCCCACGCCACGGCGGAGACCAGCGCGGCCTGGTCCCGCACGCCGTCGAGCAGCCGCCCGAGCAGCGGGTTGCCGCAGTCGACGTACAGGGCCCGGTGGAACTCCCGATTGGCCAGGGACCGTTCGGCGGCGTCCTCGGCGGCGTCCGCCCGTACGAGGGCGTCGCGCGCGGCTTCGAGCGGGGCGCCCCGCAGTACGGTGCGGCGCAGCGCCTCGGGCTCAAGCAGCAGCCGCACGTCGTAGACCTCACGCGCCATGGCGGCGTCCACGGTGCGTACGGTGGCGCCCTTGTACTGGCTCATCTCGACGAGTCCGGTGCCCGCGAGCGTCTTCAGGGCCTCCCGTACGGGCGTCTTGGACACACCGTACTCGCGGGCTAGCTCCGTCTCGATCAGGGGCTGGCCCGGACTCAACTCGCCCGTCAGGATGCGGTGTTTGATCGATTCGAGCACGAACTGCGTGCGCGACGGGATCGGGACCGGGGGCGGCGCCGAGGCCGGGGTCGGGGTCGGGACGGACGTCATGGGCACCCTCAGATCTCACATATCGCGTCTCATATATGACGTACGAAGTACGACGCGTTGAAGCTAAGAGGGTGCCCGGAGTTCGTCAATGCTTCTGACAAAAGAAGCGCGACGGATTCCTCAGTGGCGGACTACTCAGCGGCGGGGGCTGCTCAGCGGTGCCCGAACATGCGGGCCGCCGGCAGAAGTCGCCGGTCGTACCCGAACAGCGCCTGGTTCTCCCACGCGTTGCCGGACGCCGGATCGGCGGGGTCCCAGCCGCTGCCGTCGACGGCCGTCCAGGTCGGCTCCCAGTACACGACGCCGAGCCCGCGGCCGCCCGGGACGGCCTCCACGACGTTCATGACGTCCCGCAGGTTCGCGGCCTGCCCGGCGGGCGTGGCGGGGTAGCCCGCGGCGAGCTGGTCGGCCCTCGCGACGTTGTTCTCCAGGTCGTCGCCATTGGCCAGTGTGTGCGCGTAGGCGGTCTCGGCGACCAGGACGGGCTTGCGGTAACGGGCCGCCGTGTCATCGAGGTTGGCCTGGAGTTCGTTGAGCGGGCCGTGCCAGTAGCCGTAGTAGGACAGGGCGATGACGTCGAAGGGCACGCCGTGGGAGACGGCCCGGTCGAACCACCAGCGCGTGCCCGCGTTGTCACCGCCCTTGGCGAGGTGCAGGGCGACCCGGGTGCCCGACGAGACGGCCTTGGCGGCCTGGGCGCCGGACTTCAACAGATTCGCGAGCTGAGCCCAGTTGCCGGTGGAGCCCTCGGGCCAGAGCATGCCCGCGTTCAGTTCGTTGCCGATCTGCACCATGTCGGCGGTGGTGCCCTGTGCCTTCAGGGCGCTCAGGACGTCATACGTATGGTCGTACACGTCCTTCGACAACTGGCTGTAGCCGTGCGACGCCCAGGCGGCGGGCTTGTACTGCTTGCCGGGGTCGGCCCAGCTGTCGGAGTAGTGGAAGTCGATCAGCAGCTTCATGCCGCGCGCCTTGGCCCGCTCGGCGACGGCGAGGACCTTGGCCTTGTCGTTGTAGCCGTCGGCGGGGTCCACCCACACCTTCAGGCGGGCGTAGTTCATGCCCGCCGAGCGCAGGATCTCCAGCGCGTCGCCGCTGGTGCCGTCGGCGTAGCGGTACGTCGCCCCGTGCGCCTCGTTCTTGGCGAGCGTCGAGACGTCACCGCCCTTGACGGACAGGCCCGTCGACCCCGGGGTGAGGGTGACGTCGTCGAAGTTGGCCCACTCCCCCGCGTGTGCGTCACAGACGAGGCGGACGGTGCAGGCTCCGCCGGTGACCCGCACGGACGTGACGAGGCGGATCCACGCGCCGTTCGGCGTCGTCGGCAGGTCGGTGCGCTGCTCGGAGCCGCCGCTCTTGAGGGCGAGGTAGGCGGCGTTCTGCCCGCCGCTGGAGCGGACCCAGGCCGTCAGCGTGTACGTGCCGTCCGCGAGGCCCGTGAGGTACTGGTACGTCTCGACCTTGTACGCCGATGACGCCCAGTGGGAGAGCCGCAGACCGCCGCTGCGGCCACCCGCCTCGGTGAAGGCGGCGCCGGTGTCGCCGTACGCGGACCAGCCCGTGAGTCCGCCCTCGAATCCCCCGTTGGCGAGGGTGCTCGCGGCTCGGGCGCCCTGGACGGGCAGCGCGAGGGTGGCGGCGCCACCGAGAGCGGCGGCCAGCATGGCTCTGCGGGTGGTGGCGGTGGCGGTAGCCGTGGTGTGTGTTCCGTTGTTGCCGTGCATCGTCGATGTCCCTTCGACTTCGCGGTACTTGGAAAGGTGCTGTGACGGGGTGAGTACGGCGACGCCGCGCGAAGGCCGGCACGGCGCCGCCGCGTTCCGGCCGGCAGCCCCCCACGGACCACGACCGGAGGTGAAGTGTCGTAGCGTCAGCCGTCCAGGCGCACGACCCGCACCGCGCCCGCCGGCACGGCCAGGCGGCCCGCGACCCGCTCCCCGCCGAGCAGCTCGATGCCGGCCCCCGCCAGCGGCACCTTCGCCTCGTCACCGGTGTGGTTGATCGCGAAGAGGTACGTGCCGCTTTCGCCCGCGCGGGTCACCACCTCGATGTCGCGCGGGAGTTCGGGCCGCGGTGCGAGCCCGGCGTCCGCGCAGGCGGCGGCGAGGATGGCGTCCAGATCGTGCGCCGAGAGCCTCGTCGAGACGTACCAGGCGGTGCCTCCGCCGAGCCTGTGCCGGGTGACGGCGGGCTGCCCGGCGGTGAGTCCGTCGGCGTACGTCCACACCGTCTCGGCGCCGCGCGGCACCACGGACTCCGTCCACACGTCGCCGGTCAGCTCGGCGCCGCCGGGCCCCGTGATCCGCGTCCGCTGCCCCTGGAGCAGCGGCGAGAACTCCTCGACGGTCAGGCCGAGCACGTCCCGCAGGGCACCCGGGTAGGGGCCGGGACGCACGGCGTCGTGCTCGTCGACGATGCCGGAGAAGTACGAGACGACGAGCGTGCCGCCGCCCTCGACGTACGCCCGGAGGTTCCGCGCGGTCGCCTCGGTGGCGAGGTACAGCGCGGGCACGACGACAAGGGGATAGGCCGACAAGTCGGCTTCGGGGTGGGCGAAGTCGACGGTGAGGTGACGGTCGTACAGCGCCTCGTAGAAGCTGTCGGCGCGCTCGCGGGCGTCGTGGTCCTCGCTGGGCCGCCACTCCAGGGTCTGCGCCCACCAGGAGTGCCAGTCCCACAGCATGGCGGCGTCGGCGACGGTACGGGTGCCGCGCAGCTCGCCCAGCGCGCCGATGTCGGAGCCGAGCCGCACCACCTCGCGCCACAGCCGCGAGTCCGTGCCCGCGTGCGGCAGCATCGCCGAGTGGAACTTCTCCGCGCCGCGCCGTGACTGCCGCCACTGGAAGAACATGGCCCCGTCCGAGCCGCGCGCGACGTGCGCGAGGGAGTTGCGGGCCATCTCCCCCGGCGCCTTCGCGGGGTTGCGCGGCTGCCAGTTGACGCCGCCCGCGGCGTGCTCCATGAGCAGCCAGGGCGCGCCGCCCGCCACGGAACGCGTCAGGTCGGCGGCCATGGCGAGGTTGACGTGCGTACGGCGGCCGTCGGTGATCAGGTAGTGGTCGTTGGAGACGAGGTCGACCTCGCGGCCCCAGGCCCAGTAGTCGACGGAGTCGCACTGGCTGAGGGCCGTCATGAAGTTGGTGGTGACGGGGACGCCGGGCGCGAGGCGGTGCAGGATGTCGCGTTCGCGTACGAAGTTCTCGCGCATCGTCGCGTCGGCGAAGCGCCGGTAGTCGAGGGCCTGCGCGGGGTTGCCGACGGTGGGTGTGGCGCGCGGCGGGTTGATCTGCCCGAGGTCGGCGTAGCGCTGGCCCCAGAAGGTCGTGCCCCAGGCTTCGTTGACGGCGTCGACCGTCTTGTACGTGCTCTCCAGCCAGCGCCGGAAGTGGGCGGCGCAGTTGTCGCAGTAGCAGGCGGAGACGGGCACCCCGTACTCGTTGTGCACGTGCCACAGGGCGAGCGCCGGGTGGTCCGCGTACCGGGTGGCGAGCCGCGTGGTGATGTCGGCGGCGGCCTCGCGGTAGGCGGGGCTGCTGTGGCAGATGGCGCCGCGTGAGCCGAACTCGTACCGGACGCCTTCGGCGGTGACGGGCAGCGCGTCGGGGTGTTCGCGGTAGAACCAGGCGGGCGGCGCCACCGTCGGCGTACCGAGGTCGACGCGGATGCCGTGTTCGTGGAGGAGGTCGATGAGGCGGTCGAGCCACCCGAAGTCGTGGGCGCCGGGGGCGGGTTCGAGGAGCGCCCAGGAGAAGATCCCGACGCTCACCATCGTGACGCCCGCCTCCCGCATCAGCCGGACGTCCTCGCGCCAGACGGTTTCCGGCCACTGCTCCGGGTTGTAGTCCCCGCCGAAGGCGAGACGGGCGAGGCCCTTGGGGGCGTGGTCCGGCATGGATCTCTCCCGGGAAATCGATCATTTGGGAACGTGCACACACACATTCGGTGGCGTCGGCCCAACATAACCGCACGGCAACAACCATTGACAAGTGTCCTGGATGTTTCTCTACTGTGAACGCTCACAGAAGCATGGCAGGCACCCGCAGCAGGCGGGGCCCAGCTCAGGGGAGAAAGATCCATGCCGCAGAACACGCCACGCCGCTTCACCGCAGCCCGGACCGCGGTCGCCGCCGCCGTCACCGTCGCGCTCGGCGCCACCACGCTCACCGCCTGCGGATCGTCCGACGACGCCGGGTCCGAGTCGAGCGGCCCGGTCTCACTGACGTACTGGTCGTGGGCGCCCGGCATGGACAAGGTCGTCGACCTCTGGAACGAGGGCCCGGGAAGGAAGGACCGGATCGAGGTCACCGTCAAGAAGCAGGCGTCCGGCGACACCCTGGTCACCAAGATTCTCACCGCCCACAAGGCCCACAAGGCGCCCGACCTCGTGCAGGCCGAGTACCAGGCCCTGCCCACCCTCGTCAGCAACGACGCCCTCGCGGACATATCCGGCGAGGTCGGCGACACGGAGGCGGAGTTCGCGAAGGGCATCTGGCAGCAGACCACGCTCGGCACGGACGCCGTGTACGCGGTGCCGCAGGACGCCGGGCCGATGATGTTCTACTACCGCGCCGACCTGTTCAAGAAGTACGGCCTGAAGGTCCCGAAGACCTGGGACGAGTTCGCCGGGACCGCGCGGGCGCTGAAGAAGAAGGCCCCGGAGAAGGACCTCACCACGTTCTCCGCCAATGACTCCGGGCTCTTCGCGGGCCTCGCCCAGCAGGCCGGCGCCAAGTGGTGGACCACCGAGGGCGAGAAGTGGAAGGTCGGCATCGACGACCCGGCGACGCGCAAGGTCGCCGACTTCTGGGGCGGCCTCGTCAAGGAGGGCGCCATCGACAACCAGCCGATGTACACGCCGTCCTGGAACAAGGCGCTCAACACCGGCAAGCAGATCGCCTGGGTCAGCGCCGTGTGGGCGCCCGGCACCCTCACCACCGCCGCGCCCGACACCAAGGGCAAGTGGGCGATGGCCCCGCTCCCCCAGTGGGACTCGGGCAAGGCCGTGACCGGCAGCTGGGGCGGCTCCTCCACCGCCGTCACCACGGACTCGAAGCACAAGGACGCCGCGGCGAAGTTCGCGGCCTGGCTCAACACCGACCCGAAGGCGCTCGCCGCGCTCGTCAAGGAGGGCGGCGTCTACCCCGCCGCCACCGACGCCCAGACCGGCGGCGCGCTCGCCGAGGCCCCGGCGTACTTCGCGAACCAGCCCGACTTCTACACCCGGGCCGCCGACATCGCGAAGACCACCGCCCCCGGCGCCTGGGGCCCGAACGTGAACGTCGCCTACACCACCTTCAAGGACGCCTTCGGCTCCGCCGCCAAGAACAGGTCGGACTTCGGCGCCGCCCTGAAGACCATGCGGGACGACACGGTCGCGGACCTGAAGAAGCAGGGCTTCGGGGTCGCGCGGTGACGACGCCGACGCGACGGAGGTCGTACGGGATGAAGGCGGGCCGCCAGAAGCCGGGCGAGGAGAAGGCGGGCCGCCAGAAGTCGGACGAGGAGAAGGCGCCCCAGCCGAGGGCGTACGGGGAGAAGGCGCCCCACCCGAGGCCGCGCGGAGAGAAGGCGCCCCGCCAGAGACCGCACGGAGAGAAGGCGCCCCGCCAGAGACCGCCCCGCCGAAAGTCCTACGGCGTCAAGGGCGCCCCGTACGGCTTCCTCCTCCCCGCGGGCCTCCTCTTCGCCCTCTTCTTCGCCCTGCCCATCGGCTACGCGCTCTGGCTCAGCCTCCACAAGGTCCAGGTCTCCGGCCTCGGCCTCGGCGAGAACGCCCGGAGCGAGGTGTGGGCGGGCGTGGAGAACTACACCGCCGCGCTCACCGACTCCGAACTCCTGGACGGCGCGCTGCGCGTCCTCGGCTACGGCGCGATCGTCATCCCCGTGATGCTCGGCCTGGCGCTGCTCTTCGCCCTGATGCTGGACAGCGAGCGGGTGCGGCTCACGTCCTTCACCCGGCTCGCGATCTTCCTGCCGTACGCCGTGCCCGGCGTCGTCGCCGCGCTGCTGTGGGGCTTCCTGTACCTGCCGGACGTCAGCCCCTTCTACTTCGTCCTCGACAAGCTGGGGCTGCCGCAGCCGGACCTGCTCGACGGCGGGCCGCTCTACCTCGCGCTCTCCAACATCGCGGTCTGGGGCGGCACCGGCTTCAACATGATCGTCATCTACACCTCGCTGCGGGCCATCCCGGCCGAGGTCTACGAGGCGGCGAAGCTGGACGGCTGCTCACCTCTCCAGACCGCGCTCCGCATCAAGATCCCGATGGTGGCGCCGTCGCTGGTGCTCACCTTCTTCTTCTCGATCATCGCGACGCTCCAGGTGTTCAGCGAGCCGACCACGCTCAAGCCGCTCACCAACTCCGTGCCGACGACCTGGAGTCCGCTGATGAAGGTGTACCAGGACGCCTTCGGCAAGGGCGACATCCACTCGGCGGCGGCCACCGCCGTACTCATCGCCGTGGTCACGCTCGCCCTGTCCTTCGGCTTCCTGCGCGTCGCCAACTCCCGTACCAGGCAAGGGGAAGCGCGATGAGTTCGCTTGTGCTCGACAAGAGCCGCAAGTCCGCACCCCGCCGCGTCGCCCTCGTGCCGACCGCCGCGCTGCTGCTCGGCGCCCTGTACTGCCTGCTGCCCGTCGCCTGGGTGGTGATCGCCTCGACCAAGTCGGGCAGCGAGCTCTTCTCCACCTTCACCTTCCTGCCCGGCACCGGCTTCACGCGGAACATCGCCGACCTCAGCGCCTACCGCGACGGCGTCTACTGGCGGTGGATGGCCAACTCCGCCCTCTACGCGGGCCTCGGCGCCCTGCTCTCCACGGCCGTCTCGGCCCTCGGCGGCTACGCCCTGGCCGTCTACCGCTTCCGCGGCCGCGAGACCGTCTTCAACATCCTGCTCGCCGGTGTCCTGATGCCCCCGGTCATCCTCGCCGTCCCGCAGTACCTGCTGCTCGCGAAGGCGGACCTCACCGACTCGTACGCGTCGGTCCTGCTGCCGCTGATCCTCTCCCCGTACGGCGTGTACCTCGCGCGGATCTACGCCGCCGCGGCCGTGCCCGGCGACGTGGTCGAGGCGGGGCGGATGGACGGGGCGGGCGAGTGGCGGATCTTCACGCGGATCGCGCTGCCGATGATGGTGCCGGGCCTGGTGACGGTCTTCCTGTTCCAGTTCGTCGCCGTCTGGAACAACTTCCTGCTCCCGTACATCATGCTCAGCGACGACGAGAAGTTCCCCATCACGCTCGGCCTGTTCACCCTCCTCGAACAGGGCTCCAACACCCCGGCGCTCTACACCCTCGTCATCACGGGCGCGCTGCTCGCCGTCGTCCCGCTGATCGGACTGTTCCTCGTGGTCCAGCGCTTCTGGAGCCTCGACCTGCTGTCGGGCGCCGTAAAGTCATGACCATGAGCAGCAAGCCGGAGCAGCGCCGCAAGGCGCCGACCATCCATGACGTGGCGCGGGAGGCGGGCGTCTCACGCGGCACCGTCTCGCGCGTGCTCAACGGCGGGCACTACGTCAGCCCGTCCGCGCGGGAGGCGGTCGACTCCGCGATCCGCAAGACCGGTTACGTCGTCAACCGCCACGCCCGCTCCCTCATCACGGGCCGCTCGGACTCCGTCGGCTTCCTGCTCACCGAGCCGCAGGAGCGCTTCTTCGAGGACCCGAACTTCAACGTCCTGCTGCGCGGCTGCACCCAGGCGCTCGCCGCGCACGACATCCCGCTGCTCCTGATGATCGCGGGCACCGAGGACGAGCGGCGCCGCATAACGCGCTACATCACCGCGGGCCACGTCGACGGTGTCCTGCTCGTCTCCAGCCACTCCGGCGACCCGGTCGCCGCCCGGCTGCGCGAGGCGGGCGTACCCCTCGTGGCCTGCGGGAAGCCGCTCGGCCATGCGTCGAAGGTGGCGTACGTGGCCGCCGACGACCGGGACGGCGCGCGCGACATGGTCCGCCACCTCCTCTCCCTCGGACGCCGCAGGATCGGCATGATCACGGGCCCGCTCGACACTCCGGGCGGCACGGAACGCCTCGCCGGGTACCGGGAGGTGCTCGCCGAGGCCGGCGTCGCGGCCGACGACAGTCTCGTGGTGTCCGGCGACTACAGCCGGGCCAGCGGCGAGTCGGGCGCCGCCGGACTCCTCGTACGCGCACCGGACCTGGACGCCCTGTTCGTCGCCTCCGACCTGATGGCGCAGGGCGCGGTCGCGGCTCTGCAGCGGGCCGGGCGCCGGGTGCCCGAGGACATCGCCGTCGGCGGCTTCGACGACTCGTCCGCGGCGCTCGGCGCGCACCCGGAGCTGACCACGATCCGCCAGCCCTGGGACCGGATCAGCGCGGAGATGGTCCGGGTCCTGCTCGCCCAGATCGGCGGCGAGGACCCGGCGGCGGTGATCCTGCCGACGGAGCTGGTGCGGCGCGGATCGGCCTGACCCGCCCCGCTGAGCCCGCGGCCGCCGTCAGCCGCTCGTGAGGACGACGAGCTGCTGGGTCGCCCGCGTCATCGCGACATAGCGGTCGACCGCTCCTTCGACCCCTTCCCCGTACCCCTCCGGGTCGACGAGGACGACGAGGTCGAATTCGAGCCCCTTCGACAGCTCCGGGGTCAGCGACCGGACGCGGGGCGTCTCCCGGAACGTGGGGTCGCCGATGACGCAGGCGATCCCCTCGGCGTGCGCGGCGAGCCAGGCGTCGAGGACCGGCCCCAGGTCGGAGGCGGGTCCGTGGACGACGGGGATGCCGCTGCCGCGGACGGAGGCCGGCACGTTGGCGTCCGGGAGCACGGCCCGGATGGCCGGCTCGGCTTCCGCCATGACCTCAGCCGGGGTGCGGTAGTTGATGCTCAGGGAGGTCACGTCGATCCGGTCGAGCCCGACCCGCTCAAGACGCTCCCGCCACGACTCGGTGAACCCGTGCCTGGCCTGGGCGCGGTCACCGACGACGGTGAAGCTCCGGGACGGGCAGCGCAGCAGCAGCATCTGCCACTCGGCGTCGGTCAGTTCCTGGGCCTCGTCGACGATGATGTGCGCGAACGGCCCGGCGAGCAGGTCCGGTTCGACGCCCGGCAGCGCGCTCTCGTCGATCAGGCTGTCCTGGAGGTCCCGCCCGTGCAGCATGCCGAGCGCGCCTTCGCTCTCGTCGATCTCGACGTTCTGCAGCAGGCTGTCCATGACGTCGGCGCGGCGCGCGCGTTCGGCGGCGACGGCGGCCTCCCGCCGCTGCTCGCGTGACGACGCCTCGGCGTCGCCGAGCCGCTGCAGTGCCGCGTCCAGGAGCGGTAGGTCGGAGACCGTCCAGGGCTGGGCTTCCGGGCGCTGGAGCCTGCGGACGTCGTCGACGCCGAGCCAGGGGGCGCACTTGCGCAGGTAGGCGGGGACCGACCACAGGTCCGAGACGAGTTCGCCCGCGTCGAGCATGGGCCACGCGCGGTTGAGGGTTCCGGTCAGCTCGCGGTCCTGGAGCAGCGACCTGCGCAGCAGGTGGGGCGGGGCGTCGCTGTCGTCCTTGTCCATCAGGATGGTGAGCAGCTCCTCCAGAATCTGGTCGCGGGCCTCGTTGTGCGGGGTGCCCGGTTCCACCGCTTCGAACGCCGCCGCCCAGTCGTCGGCGCTCAGCCGGATGTCGGACCAGTGGGTGGAGACGGTCATCCCCTTGGTGGGCGGCTCCTCGTAGATGCCGACGGCCGGCTCGATCGCCTTCACCATCTCCTTGGACGCCTTCAGCGCGGCCACGCGCGGGTCGCTCTCGACCGCCGCCCCCGCGCCCTCGGTGACGAGGTCACGCAGGACGCAGGTCTGCACGCCCTCCTCGCCGAGGCTGGGCAGCACGTCGGCGACGTAGGCCAGGTAGGGCCGGCTCGGGCCGACGAACAGCACACCGCCCCGACGGTGACCGAGACGGGGATCGGAGTAGAGGAGGTGGGCGGCGCGGTGCAGGGCGACGACGGTCTTGCCGGTGCCGGGGCCGCCGTCGACGACGAGGGTGCCGCGGGAGCCCGCCCGGATGATGGCGTCCTGGTCGGCCTGGATGGTGGCGAGCACGTCCCGCATCCGGCTGGAGCGGCTGGAGCCCAGGCCGGCGACGAAGGCGGACTGGTCGTCGAGCGCGGCGTGCCCTTCGAGCCCGTCGGCGGTGAACACCTCGTCCCAGTAGTCGCTGATCCGGCCGCGCGTCCAGCGGTACCTGCGGCGGCTCACCAGGCCCATGGGCTTGGCGTGGGTGGCCGCGAAGAACGGCTCGGCCGCGGGGGAACGCCAGTCGACGAGCAGCCGGCGGCCCTCGCTGTCGGTGAGGCCGAGCCGCCCGATGTACACCGGCTCGGAGCCGTCCGCGCCGACGATGCGCCCGAGGCACAGATCGAGGCCGAAGCGGCGCAAGGCGCGCAGGCGGCCGGTCAGCCGGTGGATCTCCAGATCCCGGTCCATCGCCTCACGGCCGATGCCGCCGGGCGCCCTGCGCGCGGCCGCAAGCCGGTCGGACAGTTCCGTGACCGTCTCCTCAAGGCTCGCCTCGATGGCGGCGAAGTGCCGCTCGTCCCCGGCGATCAGCGCGGGGTCGGCCTTCGGGGCGAGGTGGTCGGGAAGATCGAACGCGCTGGTGGCCAGGTGAGTCATGTCGTCGCTCCGATCCGAGGTGGCTCCCGCGCGGTCCGCTGGCGCGCACACCCGCGCCCCGGCGCCGGGTGGAGCCGTCCGCGCCTCGGCGCCGGGTGGAGCCATCCGCGGCACGGGGCCCACCCCCGGCTCGACGTCGCCGCACGTCCCGTCAGTCGACAAAAGCGGATGCATTGAGCAAATCCCCCATTTCCGCAGGTTCTGGCCTCGGACCGCGATTTTGCCCCACCAGAGGGGCCTTGCCGCAAGCCCCCCTGTGCGCTATAAGTTGAGAGTGGCAAGAGGTGGGGTTTCTCCCTCCTGCCCTCATCGCCCCTGGAGCGCGCGCCGCTGGATCCGCGGCCTGCCGGGGCCCCCGGCGCGACGACGTCGGCCGCCCCGCGCATACAACGCCGCCGATTGGGTAACTGACCCTCCCCCGAGGTGTGTTGGGCGCGAAAACGGCGCTCGCCCACGACGGGGATCTTCGGAGGGGACGGGGGACCCGATGTCCGAACTGCTCGATGCGGCTGATCAGATCGTGCCGTATGTGGCCTCGACCGGAGTCGCCGTGATCGCGGCCGCTCAGGCCGACTTCGCCCAGAACACGCTCGACCGGGGAAAGAAGCTGGTGCGCGCGCTGCTGCACCGGGGCGAGGATGACGTACCGCCCGACGAGCAGGAACAGGTCGCGGCGCTGCGGAACCTCTCCCGTCCGGCCGTGGAAGAACTCGTCGTGGCGATCGACGCCTGGCTGTCCACGGAGGACCTGACTCAGAGCTGCCTGCGCCACCACGTCGAAGAGGCGGCAAGGGCGCGGGGCCGGGAGCACAACTCCGGGAGGGGCTACGGAACGTACGCCATCGGCATCGGCACGTTGGAGGGTGGCCTGACCATCAACCACCACCCCACCGAGAGCCCATGAGCCCCGGCCGCGAAGAGGCCGCACCGGAACCGGAGGACGGCGCAGCGCCCAGGGCATCGAACACCGCTCGGGCAGAGGGCCGTAACTGGGCCGTGGCCGCGGGCCAGGTCGTGGGTGACCTCATCGTCAATCTCGTCATCGGCGGCGAGGGCCACTGGAAGAACTTCTGGAACTCTCTGCCCTTCTGCCTCTTCGTCGCGGCGGCGGCCACCGCATGGCTGCGCGCCCCCGAGGGCCCGCTCCACCAGTTCACCCCGGTCATCATCCTGTTGAGCCTGTCGTTCACCGCGTCCTTCCTGCGTCTCCTCGGCTTGGATGTCCGCTGGCCCAAGCGCGACCGCGCGCAGAAGCCGCCGGCGTCCGCCCTGGCGTTGCGCGCCTGTGTCTTCGCGGTCTTCTTGATCTGCGCGGTGGCCGGAGCGGTGCGGGCGGACCTCCTGCGCCGGGACGGCGAAGTGGACGTCACCGGACAGGTCGAGATCCGGCCCACCGCCAAGAGTTCCCAGCGCACACTGAGCCTGTCCGACGTTCCCCACCGCAGCGATCTGCGGCTGACCGTACGGGTGGAGGACGCCCGGCCCAGCTGGCAGAGCTGCACCCCGGAGACCCGGCTCACCCTGGTGCTGAGCGGCGGGGACACGCCCAGATTCGAGCACGTCCGCCCGATGCGCCCCGTCGACATACCGCTGGGCGGATCGCGCACCGACATCATGCTGACCATCACCATCCATGCCCCCCGGGGTTGCAGCATGAACGTTTCGGCGGCCGAAGCCATACTGCATGAATGAGGGGAAGGCATGAGTCCGAGAAAGCCGATGGCTTGGAGGATGACAGCGGTCGTCGCGACGGCGGTGGCGGGCCTGGTAACGGCGGGCCTGGTGGTGGCCGCGAGCTGTTCCCCCGAGGAGAAGGCTCACACCTTCATGGGGACGGACAGACTCACGGTCGCCATGCACAACGACCTTCCGGGGGTCTCCCTCCTCGACGGTTACACCTGGTCGGGTTTCGACTATCTCTTCGCGCAGAAGCTGAAGAACGAGTTCGATGTCAAAGTCGCTCCCGTGGATGTCGCGACGAAAGACCGCGTCACGGCACTGACCAGTGACGGCGCCGACTTGGCCATCGCGGCGTTCTCTATCACCCCGGAGAGAATGCGGAAGATAGATTTCGCCGGCCCCTACCTGACCAACTACCAGGGCTTCCTGGTGGGAAAGAAGGGGGCCGGTATCCGCTCGATGAACGACCTGCGGAACAAGCGAGTCTGCGCCTGGTCCGGTACCACCAATATCGGCCCGCTCCAGGGCCTGGGCTTCGAGGTCGTCGAGATGCCGAGTGCCGAGGCCTGCCTGAACGCCCTCGTCGACGGCGAAGTCGACGCCTTCTCGACCGACCAGCTGGTTCTGTACGGATTCGCGCATCAATACGTCAAGGAGAACCTGAAGGTGATCCCTGACCTCACCGTGGGAGCACCGCAGTACTACGGCGTCGGCATGCCCAAGGGGCATCGCTCGGACTGCCACCGCTTGCGCGAGTTCATCAAGAAGTACGTCGAGAGCAACGACTGGATCGAGGACATCCAGGTCTCCCTGCCGGAGATCCCCAAGACCGATCCGAGCTGGGCCAGTCGGCTCAAGCCCAGCGCGGAGTCCATCGAGGCACGCTCGTGCAGGGACACGGCAAGCCCGTGACGTGCGACGAAGACGGATCCGTATCGCCTCATGAGCGACTCCTGTCGGGCAGCGGCTAGTTGGGGAGCTTGTCGCCGATGAGGGCGAGGTTCTGGATGGCGGCGAGGCCGAACAGGGCCGTCTCGTTGGTGCTGATCCGGGGGTGCTCGTGGCCCGGCTCCAGTGCGTCGGGGCCCTCGATCTTCGTACGCTCCCACTTCATCGCGCGGGTGTAGCCGTCGCTGTCGAGGAACTTCCGCCAGGCGCGCGCGGCCAGTTGGTCGTCCTTCGACTGGGCGGCGGCGTAGGCGTCCTGGCGGGAGTGGCCCTGGAAGAGCAGCAAACTCCCGAAGTCCTTGCCGTAGCGCTGCTTCTGCTCGGCCTTGGTGGCGTTGAAGTAGCGGCAGTAGTCCAGCCAGGCGCTCTTGAACTCCGGCAGGTCGATCAGGTCGACCAGCTCGGCGCACATCTCCACGAGGCCGAACATCGCCGAGAGGTGGGAGACGCTCACGGCGGCCTCGCCGGCGACCGCGAACTCGCCCGTGTCCAGGTCGTACAGCCCGCTGCCCTGCACGAACCCGTTGGGCTGCGCGGCGATGGTCCGCATGGTGGAGCGCAGCCGGGCCTCCGCCTTCCCGGCCTTGGGGCCCTTGCGTTCCCATTCGGTGAGCCACGCGCCCGCGAGCCCGCTCCAGTCGGTGCCGAAGCCGATGGACAGGGCGTGGCGGTCGGGTTCGTAGGGCTCGGTGCGGATCTTGCGGAGCGGGTCGAGGGCCAGGAACGTCTCGTCGGAGTCGACGAGGGCGTGCATGAGGTCGCCGACCCGTTCGTCGGCGGTGAGGAAGTAGTACGGGCGCCGGTACACGGCGGTGGAGATGCGCTGCTGCTTGGCGCTGTCCGCGAAGTGCTGGACGCCGTGCCGGGTGCCGAGCCCGGCCCACTCGCCGAGGTGGTAGGCGTCGACCTCGCCGGTGTGGCGGGTCATGGCCTCGGCGAAGCGGAAGATGTCGGCGCGGCCCGAGCGCAGATAGGCGTACCAGAGCCAGAGGTCGGGTGAGAGTTCGGAGTTGTCCCACGCGTACCCGCCGACGTCGTACCGCCACTGGTGCCGGTCCTCGTCGTAGGTGTGCATGATGTCGCCGTAGTCCCAGAAGCCGTACCAGCGGCGCTGCTCGGCCTGGTCCTTGTAGTACGTGAAGAGGAAGTCGAGGTGGTCCTCGATCTCGGCCTTCGCGGGCGTGGAGCGGTCGACGGGCGCGAAGAGACCGCCGAAGACCTTGGTTTTGCTCAAGTGCTCGGGAGCCGCGACGAGTTGGGGCGGGGTGCGGACGGCGTGGGCCTGGTCGACGAGTGTGGCGGCCGACGGTGTCGCGGCGTTGGCCCAGAACATCAGCTCGCTGGTGCGGGCGATCCCGTACGGGGTGCCGAAGCCGGGTTCGTGGTCCTCGTAGGTGATGTTGAGACCTTCGAGCTGTTCCGGGTAGGTGTCCTGGCCCATGCCGTCGTGGTAGAAGCGCAGGTCCATGGGGGGCGCCTCGGGCGACCAGAGCCACAGCGTGACCTCCGCCTCGTCTCCCGCCGCGCCCCGGATGTCGAGCTGCGCGGGGTGCTTCTCCCAGAAGTCGCGCAGGCCGAAGGAGAGCCCGCCGCTCACCCCGCCCACGTACCCGAAGCCGTTGGCCCGCCCGCCGCCGCCCGCGGGGATCCAGCCGCGCCCCGCCTCGGTGCGCTTGCGCAGCGTGAAGCCGTCGGCGGACAGCTGGGCGAGGGTGTAGTCGCCCCACGTGGGGACGTACCGGAGCCGGCTGGTGACCCGCTGGTCCCAGGTCGCCGGGTCGGGCAGCTTCTCGCCCTTGACCTGCGCGGCGCGCACCGCGGCGCCCGGGTCGCGGCGCAGCCCGGTGATCCCTTTGACCGCCTCGGTGAGGAAGCCCTCGCCCTCGCCCTCGATGCGGATGTGCCGGTCGTACGCGGCGTCGCGCATCGGCACGGTGAAGCGGACGCCGAGCCCGCGGATGAAGTCCTTCTCCTGGTCACCGTCGTACGTGATGGTGTGCACCATGCGGAACGACTCGGCGCCCGCGTAGAAGTACAGCCGGACGCTGAACGGCAGCCAACTCCGCCCGCCCTTGCGGTGCTTGCCGTCGACGCGGACGACCGCGCGCACGGGCCCGTCCTGCTCGACCTTCACCTCGCCGATCTCGCCGTCGAACCGCTCCCACTTGGCGTTGCCGGTGTCGCCGTCGTCGATGTCGCCCTGGCGCAGGAGGACGAGGCGCCCGTCCGTGGCGATCTTCGTACCGTCCCGCGTCACCGACCGGACGAGCCGCTCACCGTCCTCGCCGATCACCGCGGTGATGACACCGGTGTCCACGGTGACCTTGCGGCCGGCCCGGGTGACCTTGATCTTCTCCTTGTACGGTGCCGGGGCCCCGGCCGCGAGCGTGAACCGGTCGGCTTCGCCTGCCCCGGGGCCGACCGCGTGTGCCGTCCACTTCAGGGAGCCGTCGGGCCAGTACGCGGTGGGCCAGCTCTGCATGGGCACGTCCTTGCCGTCGCCGGTGACGAGGGCGAACACGGCGTCGGCGCCGTGGACGCCCTTGGGCCAGGGCACGCCGAAGGTGGACCCGGGGGCGGCGCCGAGCCCGCCGTCCTCCAGCCACCGGATGCCGACGGGCCCGTCGGGCACGGGGGCGCCGGGGGCGGCGGCCCGCGCCTGACCGCTCCCGAGCACCCAGCTGAACTGAGCGGCGGCGCCGGCCGCGGCGGCGGCCTTGAGCAGGGTCCTACGGGGTACGGAAGACATGTGTACGAGCCCTCATTTCTCGGATAGCGATAGCCATGTACATGACACATAACTGAGCGCGGCCCACCGGGGCGCGCCCCCTCAGGGGCGCGGGGAACTGCGCGACCAGCCACAACGCACCCGCGGGGGAAGAACCGTCACCCGCCCCGCAGACGCTCAGACGAGACGCCGCTCGACCGCGACCCCCGCGGCAACCAGAACCCCCATCGCGGGAGCGGCAAGCGGCGCCGCGAACCACCCCGACACCGCCACGACCGCAAGGCCACAGACCAGCGCCAGCGACCCCGCCGGATCCCGCACCGTACGGCGGACCGCCACGGCGAGCAGCGCCCGCCACGACGCGCCCGGCCGCCAGCCGACCGCGGCCCGCACCCCGCCCACGACCAGCACGAACAGCACCAGAACGCCCACCACCCCGACGAACGCGCCCCCGGGCAGCACTCCGGAACGTACGACCGCGAGGTCCGCCCACAGCAGGGCGAGCGCGGCCCACCCGGCGACCCCCACGAGCCACCCGCGCCGCGCGGCGACCCGCAAGTCCGCCACGAACTCCCGCCATCCCCCGGCCTCATGGGCCAGATGGCGCCGCAGATGCGCGCCCCCCGCGGCGATCGCCGCCGGCACCGTCACCAGCGGCAGCGCGGCGACCGCGATCCACACCCCGGTGAGCAGGCACTCCGCGAAGACCCCGAAACGGCGCCCGGACGCCCCCTTCACTTCAGCCCCGATGTGGCCATGCCGTCGATCAGATAGCGCTGGAAGGCCAGGAAGAAGGCGACCACCGGCAGCAGCGCCACCAGGGACATCGCGATCATGCCGCCGTAGTTGGCGAGGCCCTCCTGGTCGACGAACATCTTCAGGCCGAGCGAAACGGTGTATTTGGATGGGTCGTTGAGGTAGATCAGCGGGCCCATGAAGTCGTTCCACGCGTTGATGAAGGTGAAGATGGCGGAGGTGATCAGCGCGGGGCGGCACAGCGGCAGCACGATCGACCAGTAGATCCGAAGGTGCCCGCAGCCGTCGAGCCGCGCCGCCTCGTCCAGCTCGCGGGGCAGGTTCCGCATGAACTGCACCATCAGGAAGACGAAGAAGGCGTCGACCGCCAGATACTTGCCGAGCAGCAGCGGCGTATAGGTGTTGATCAGGCCGAGCTTCTGGAACAGCACGTACTGCGGGATGAGCAGCACGTGGTACGGCAGCAGCAGGGTGCCGATCATCAGCGCGAAGAGCAGATTGCGGCCCGCGAACTTGATACGGGCGAAGGCGTAGCCCGCGAGCGAGCAGGAGACCAGCACACCCACCACCGAACCGCCCGCCAGGAAGAGGGAGTTGGTGAAGAAGGTGGAGATGGGGATGTCGGCGATGCCCTCGGCGAGGCCGCTGTAGTTGGAGGCGACCGGGTCCGTCGGGAACAGCTCCAGGCTGCCGACGATCTCGTCGTTGTGCTTGAACGAGCCGCCGATCAGCCACACCACGGGGTAGAGGACCACCGCGAGCACCGCCAGGGCACCGACGTGCCAGGCCCAGGAACCGGCGCCGCCGCGCCTGCGGTCACGGGCCGCCGCACGCACCGTACTCGTACCCGTACTTGTACTCGTACTCGTGCTCATCGGGCGCCCTCCTCGTAGTGCACCCAGCGCTTCTGGGACCAGAACAGCACCGCCGTGACCAGGCCGACGGCGAGCAGCAGCATCCAGGCCATGGCCGAGGCGAAGCCCATCCGGCTGTTCTCGAAGCCCTGGACGTAGAGGTAACAGGTGTAGACGAGCGAGCCGTCCGCCGGACCGCAGGCGTTGCCGCCCGCGCCACCGCCGACGATGTACGCGGAGGCGAAGATCTGGAAGGAGTGGATGGTCTCCAGAAGGACGTTGAAGAAGAGCACCGGGGAGATGATCGGCAGGGTGATGTGCCAGAACCGCCGCCAGGTGCCCGCGCCGTCCATCGCCGCCGCCTCGTACAGCTCGCGCGGCACCTGCTTGAGGCCGGCCAGGAAGATGACCATCGGCGCGCCGAACTGCCAGACGGTGAGCGCGACCAGGCTGTAGATGATCCAGTCCGGGTCACCGGTCCAGCCGCCCACGTCCATCCCGAACAGGGTGCTCTGGGCGCGGTCCACGATCGCGTCCTCCGAGAAGATCGCCTTCCAGACGACGGCGACGGACACGCTCGCGCCGATCAGGGACGGGGCGTAGAACGCGGCCCGGTAGAAGGCCTGGCCGAGCCGCTTCTGGTTGAGCAGCAGCGCCACGCCGAGCGCGGCGGCCAGCTTCAGCGGGGTGCCGATGACCACGTACCAGAGCGTCACCTCGACCGACTTGCGCCAGCGGGGGTCGCCGAACATCTCGGTGAAGTTGTCGAGGCCGACCCACTTCGGGGCGTCGAAGAGGTCGTAGTCGGTGAACGCGAAGTAGAGGGAGGCGACCATCGGGCCCGCGGTGAGCAGCAGGAACCCGGCGATCCAGGGGGACATGAACAGATAGCCGGCGAGGTTCTCGCCGCGCCGCCGGCGCCGGGTGGCGGCGCCGGGGGGACGGGAGTCAGCGGGGCCGCGCGACCGCGACCGTGCCGCCCGTGCGGTCGCGGTCTTCGAGGTGGTCATCGTGCCGCTCATCAGGAGCCGAGTGCCGTCTTGCACTCGTTGAAGTACTGCTCGACGGCGTCGTCCACCGACCGTTTGCCGAGGGCGAGTTCCTCGGCGACGCGCAGGAACGCCGCCTCACAGACGTCCGCGCCCGCCGGATGCGGCGTGATGGCCTCCAGGACACCGGCGTCGACGAGGCTCTCCTCGTACGCGGCGATCTCCTTGTTGACGGACGCGATGACCTTGTCGCTCTCCTGGGACGGCTGGTACGCCTCGTACTGCGCCTTGGTGGGCGGCACCCCGCGGTCGTACCCCATGATCTTTGCGACCCCGGGGTCGTGCACCATGAAGTCGATGAACCGCGCGACCTGCTGGGGATGCTTGGTGCGCCGGGAGCCGCTGAGCATGAGGGAGCCGAGGTACTGGCCGGTCTTCTTGCCGTCGGTCGTCGGGATCGGCGCGAGGCCGTAGCTGCTCTTGCCCTCGGCGGTGTAGCGGACGGTGAAGTTGTCCCAGGTGAACTCGGCGGCGGCGAGCTCGGCGGCGACCGCGGACTTGGGCTTGACCTGCGCGACCTTCTTCGGGTCGGCGTAGATACCGGACTCGACGCCCTTGCGGCCCTTGCTCCACCAGTCCTTCAGGTCGGCCTCGGTGAAGCCCAGGCCGTCCTTGGTGAAGAAGGCCTTGCCGTGCTGGCGCAGATAGAGGTCGTAGAGGTACATGACGCCGTAGAGCCCGCTGTCGCCGGGCCTTCCCTCGTCGCGGATCTTCTCCATCGCCGTGTGGAAGTCGTCCCAGGTCCAGCCCATCTCGGGGGTGACGCCGGCCTTCGCGAAGAGCGGCTTGTCGATCACCAGGGCCATGGAGTTGCTGCCGACGGGCACGCCGAGCAGCTTGCCGTCGACCTCGCCGAACTTCTCCAGGCCCGCGCGGAAGCCGTCGAGTCGCAGGTTCCCGGCCTTCGCCTGCGCGCGCAGGTCGAGCAGCACATTGCGCTCGTCGTACTTGCGCAGGAAGCCGATGGCGTTCTGGAACACGTCCGGCGGATTGCCGCCCGCCGCCTGGGTGTTGAACTTCTTCCAGAAGTCCAGGTACGGCTGGAAGTCCGTCTTGATCCTGATCTTCGGGTACTTCTTCTCGAAGAGCGCGATCGTCTTGTTGATCCGCTCGGCCCGGTCGTCGGACCCCCACCACGCGTACCGGAGCGTGACAGTGCCGTCCCCGGAACCGCTCCCGGCACCGCAGCCCGCCGCCGTCATGCCCAGGGCGGCGAGCGAGCCTCCCGCGAGTTTCAGCAGGCTCCGCCGGTCGAGTTCCTCATGCATAGGCACAGTTGTGCTCCTTCACCCGCGACTTGAATCGTTATAGGCAAGCGCTTGCCGGGCCAACGTAGGGAGAGTCGCCAGGCGCGTCAACGGTTCGAGCACGAATTGGTCGAAGCGCTTCTCTCGTGTGCGAGTGGCCGAACGGCGGGGTGGGCTCACGCTGGGA
The DNA here is from genome assembly GCF_053591415.1 of Streptomyces sp. NPDC003032. NCBI lineage: Bacteria > Bacillati > Actinomycetota > Actinomycetes > Kitasatosporales > Streptomycetaceae > Streptomyces > Streptomyces sp. NPDC003032. Next base: position 179,955 of record NZ_JBSFTT010000008.1, read on the forward strand.
TGCCCGACGCGGTGAATCGATTCATAGCGCGGTCAGCCGGGTTCGGGTTACTTCAGGTCCCGGTTGAACTGCGCCATCGACCAGCGGTGGCCGAGCGCGGCCAGACCGACGCACCAGACGACCGCGATCCACCCGTTCCGGCCGATCTCGCTGCCGAGCAGCAGGCCACGCAGGGTTTCGATGACCGGGGTGAACGGCTGGTACTCGGCGATCGGCCGGAACCAGCCCGGCATCGTTGCGGCCGGGATGAAGGCGCTGGAGACGAGCGGCAGGAGGATCAGCGGCATGGCCATGTTGCTGGCCGCCTCCGGGTTCGGGCTTGCCATGCCCATCCCGACCGCGATCGAGGTGAGCGCCAGGGCGAAGAGTACGAGGAGTCCGAACGCCGCCAGCCACTCCAGGGCGGTGGCGCCGGTGGAGCGGAAGCCGATGGCCACGCCGACGGCGCCGACGAGGAGCACGCTCATCATGCACTGCAACACGCTGCCGACGACGTGTCCGATGATCACGGAGCCGCGGTAGAGGGCCATGGTGCGGAAGCGGGCGATGAGGCCCTCGGCCATGTCCATGGATACGTACACCGCGGCCCCGATCACGGTGCTGCCGATGGTCATCACCAGGATGCCCGGGACGATGTAGGCGATGTAGTCGGAGCGGTCGGCGCCGCCGCCGCCGATGCCCGCGCTCATCACGTCGCCGAAGATGTAGACGAAGAGCAGCAGCATCATGATCGGCGTGAGGAGCAGGTTCAGGGTCCCGGACGGGTAGCGACGGGCGTGCAGCAGGTTGCGGCGCAGCATCGTGTTCGAGTCGCGGACGGCGAGGGAGAGGGCGCTCATCGGACGTTCTTCTCCTTGGGCTGGTTGACGGCGTGGGCCGGCCCGGTGAGGGCGAAGAAGACGTCGTCGAGGTCGGGGGTGTGCACGGTCAGTTCGTCCGCCTCGATATCGGCGGAGTCGAGCCAGTCGAGGATGGAGCGCAGCTCGCGCTGGCTGCCGTCGCTGGGGATCTGGAGGGTGAGGGTTTCGTCGTCGCGGGTCGCCTCGCGCAAGGCGGTGGCGGCGGACTGGTAGGCGGCCGGGTCGGTGAAGCGGAGCCGGATGTGTCCACCGGGGATCAGCCGCTTCAGCTCCTCGGCGCTCCCCTCGGCGGCGATCTTCCCGTCGTGGAGGACGGCGATGCGGTCGGCGAGTTCGTCGGCTTCCTCCAGGTACTGGGTGGTGAGGAAGACGGTCGCCCCGTCGGAGACGAGCTCGCGGATGATGCCCCACATGTTGTGGCGGGAGCGGGGGTCGAGGCCGGTGGTGGGCTCGTCGAGGAAGATGATGCGGGGGTTGCCGACGAGGGTCATGGCGAGGTCGAGGCGGCGTTTCATGCCGCCGGAGTAGGTGGAGGCGGGTTTCTTCGCGGCCTCGACCAGGTCGAAGCGCTCCAGGAGTTCGGCGGCGACCCGGCGTCCCTCGCGCTTGGACAGGTGGTGCAGGTCGGCCATGAGGAGCATGTTCTCCTCGCCGGTGATCAGGCCGTCGACGGCGGAGAACTGCCCGGTGACACCGATCGCGGCCCGCGCCCCGTCCGGTGACGTGGCGATGTCGTGACCCGCGACCTGGGCCTGCCCGCCGTCCGCTCCGATGAGCGTGGAGAGAATCTTGACGACGGTGGTCTTGCCCGCGCCGTTCGGTCCGAGCAGCGCGAAGACGGACCCGGCCGGGATGGTCAGATCGATGCGGTCGAGAACGGTCTTGTCGCCGTACGACTTGCGCAGGCCGGTGGCGGATACGGCGGTGGGCGACTGTCGATCGTCGACGCGTTTGGATGTGGGCATGACAGAAGACGGCATGAACTTCTCCATTCGAAGGCTGAAGTCAGGGACGTTGCGGGTCCGTCGCGTGACGGGGTGAACGACAGCGGTCGCGGCCGCAGGCGGGGCGACCACCGGCCGACCGGCCGGGCTACCGGCCCGTGGGCGGGGCCGGGGCCGGGGCCGTGGGCGGGCCATAGGCCCAGGCCGTGTCCGGGCCATAGGCCAGGCCGGCACCCGGGCCGGCACCCGGCGCCGCGGCAGGTGTCACTCGCAGAACACCTGCACCTTCGCGTCGGGGTCGTCGACGTCGACGGTGACCTCGTCGAGCTGATCGATGAGGTCCTCAAGGTGCTGCGGCTTCAGCTCGGTGAGGTCGATCGGCACCCCCGACTTGCCCAGGTGCGCGTTGACCTTGGTGAGCGCCTGCGGAGGGATGAGGCTCGTGAGCCGGACCCCGGCGCGCAGCAGCTGCAGCGGGACCTGGATGTCGACCCGGCTCGCCGCGTCGCCCCCGGAGTCGTCCGTCGAGTTCACCACTACACGCAGGTACTTGGGCCGGGCTTTCTGGCGGGCTGCGGCGGCCTGCGGCGACTGCGCCGGCTGGGGCTGTTCACGTTCGAGGGCGTCGATCAGCCGCTCGGCCTCGTCTGCCGTGATCTTTCCCTCGGCCAGCATGTGCAGGATCTGGCGGCGCTGCTCGTCCATCGTTACTCTTCCCCTCCGACTTATCTGACTCATCCGACGCATGCGCTCATGTGATGCATGCGCTCATGCGACTCATGCGACTCATCTGACGCTTACCAGGAATGCCGTTCGGCCCTGCTCAAGCTCGAACCGGGTACCAGGCAACGCCCACAGCAACTGCCCCGCGCCGCGCAGCGCGCCCACCGGACTGACCCGGGTGGCGAGGCATGCGATCACTCCGCCCAGCACGGCGAGCAGCAGCAGCGGCGACAGCACCAGCGCCACCGGTAGAACCGGGACGTACAGCCGCCGCCGACGGCCGTCGGCACGGCGGTAGCGCACCATCACCAGCTGGGGGATCATCGGCCGCGCTCCAACTCGGCCAGGGCCTCCTGAGCGCTGATCTCTCCCCGCTGCAGGCGGTCGATGACGTCGGCTCCGCTGGGCGCCGGGTCGGTGTCGATGAAGTCGAGGGCCTCGGCGATCCGTTTCAGCCGGGACTTGACCGTCGGGTAGCTCACCCCGAAGATCCGCTCCATCTCCTTGATCGAACCGTGCGACCGCACGAACGCGGCGACGAACACCTGGTCATCCGCGCCGAGTCGCGCCAGCTGCGGCGGCTCGAACTGACCCTCGACCGCGACGCCGCTGTCGACGAGGCGGACCCGTTCGACCACGAACGACCGCCCCTGCGTCAGGTCCGTCAGTTCCTGCCAGTCCACCCTCGGCTCCCTTCCCTTGGCGACGCGTGACCCGCGACCCGCGACCCGTTCGTCATTCATTTGTACCTTGAGTTTTTTAAGATGTCGACGTGTCACACTTAATTTCTTTGAGGTGAACTTCAATGACACCTGGTCACCGCCACCCACTTTCGCGATCACCCGCCCACACCCCGCAACCTTTCGCATCCCGGCGGCAACCCATGACCGACCGTTCAACGACCCGATCTCCAGGAGTGGTTCATGGGCCGCCAAGCGACTGCCCCACCGATCACGCCGCGCACCGGCCGACGCCGATTCCTCGCGGGCGGCGCCGCGGCGCTCGGCCTCGCCGGGCTCGGCGTGCTCCGCGCACCCGCCGCACAGGCCGCCGGGGACCCGACGGCGGCCGCTGCCGCCACCCTCTACATCGCCGGCGACTCGACGGCACAGACGTACAACGCCTCCTACCACCCCGAAGCCGGCTGGGGTCAGCTGCTCCCCCGCTGCTTCACCCCGGCCGTCACGGTCGCCAACCACGCGTTGGGCGGGCGAAGTTCGCGCTCCTTCATCGAGCAGGGCCGCCTCGCCGCCATCCACCGGGTGATCAAGCCGGGTGACTGCCTCTTCGTCCAGTTCGGCCACAACGACGCCACCGCGAGCAGGCCCGAACGCTATACCCCGCCCGCGGACTACAAGGAGTACCTGCGCCACGACTACATCCGCGCCACCCGGGCCCGCGGGGCGACGCCGGTCGTCGTCACGCCCGTCTCGCGCCGTGACTACAACCCGTCCACCGGCCGGTTCAACGTCTCCTTCCCCGCATATGTGGCGGCCGCCAAGGCGGTCGCCGCGGAGGAGGGCGTCCCGCTGATCGATCTGTCCGCGCTCTCCCGCGCCTACCTCGACGGGATCGGCGTGGAGGCCTCGAAGAAAGTGTTCCTGTGGCTCGCCCCCGGGCAGTACCCGAACTTCCCGGAAGGGGTGCAGGACAACACCCACTTCCAGGAGTACGGGGCGACGCGGATGGCCCGCCTGGTCGCGCGGGCGGTCGCCGGACTCGGCCTTCCGCTCTCCGGCGATGTCCTCCCCTCCGCCCGGGCCCGGGCGGGCCGCCCGCCTGTCAGGCCGGCGCCACCCGAAGGATCCGGAAACGATCGGGTTCCGCCGGATCACGGTCGACGACCTGGACCGGCGCCCCAGCCCACTGCCAGACGCTGATGCCCGGCATGCGGGAGAACCGGATCTGCCCTCGGGTGCCTTCGACCGCGACGCGCGGCCAGGATTCGGCGGTGCGCGCCCGGTCCGTGCCGTGAGTACGCAAGTGAGTACGCAGCATCTCGGCGAGGACGGTGACCGCGTCGTAGCCCTCGAAGCCGACGAAGGAGGGCGCTTCGGCCAGCCGCTCGCGCAGGGCCGTCCCGACGCGTACGCCGAGTGGGGTGAGTTGCTCGGGCAGGTAGCGCAGGAACGGGACCCCGGCGCCGTCGTCGCCCAGCAGCGTCGCCCACTCGGCGAACTCCGGCTGCCCGGCCGGAGCACCGATCAGGATCTCGGCGAGGCGCTGGTCACCGCGGACGGACTTGACGATCGACACCGCCGGCTCCGGGTGGCCGGCCAGAAGAAGAAGGGCCGTCGCCCCGTTGTCGGCGAGTGCGTCGCACACGTCCGCAGGGGTGAGCGCGCTCATGTCGAGTTCGACGACGGTCCCGCCGCGTGGAGCGAGGTGGTCCCGAAGGACGCGGGTCCCGGACGCCCAGTAGACACTCGGCTGGGCCGCTACGGCGATACGGCTGTGGCCCGCGCCGAGAAGGAAGTCCGCGTACTCCTGCCAGCCGCGGGACTGCGGCGGGGCGAGGCGCGCGACCCACTCCGTCGGCTGTTCGGTGAGCGCGTCGAGCACCGCCGACGAGCAGAGGAACGGCAGGCCGAGGGCGTCGGCCCTGGTGGCAGCGGTGCGAGCGACGACGCTGTGATACTCCCCCACCAGGGCGGCCACGCCCAGGCGCGCCAGTTCGTCCACGGCCGCCTCGGCCCTGCGCGGGTCTGCCGCGGTGTCCCGCACCATCAGCTCAAGTGGTCTTCCGACGATCCCGCCGGCGTCATTGACGTCGCGAACGGCCAGTTCGAGTCCGGCGAGCAAGTGCCGGCCCGCCTCGACCCAGCCGGGCCGAGTCAACGGGACGAGAGCGCCGATCCGGACAGGTGAACCGCCAGCGCGTGCCGCGCCGGGCGGCGTCGAGGGCATGGGCGGCGCTGGCGACGTGGGCGGCGTGGGCAGCGTCGGCGGCGTGGGCAGCGTCGGCGACGTGGGCGGCGTTGGCGGCGTTGGCGGCGTTGGCGGCGTATTCATGCGTTGGCGTCTTCCGTGTGATGACGATGCGGTCGCGGTCTGCCCGGATCGCGGAGCGGCAAGGCCCGGCGGTCCCGGCAGTACGCGTTCATCCCATCTCATCCCGCCGTGGCGGGCGCACCCGGGTGATCATGCCGGGCATCGCGGGCTCCCGCCTCCCGGGCGGTATCAGCCGGCCCGCCCCAACACCACCCACTTCGACGGCAGTTCGATGCGGGTGCCGTCCGGGGCGAACTCCGTTGTGGCCAGCGGGAGTTCGCCACCGTCCAGGATGCCGAGGCCCGCCGCGGCGACATACCGGGGCACGGCCTCGTCGATCACCTCGGCGGGCGCGATGCCGTGTGCGAAGACCGGGGCGAGCTTCGGCGGTGGGCCGGCGGGGCTCTGCGCGAGGCCCAGCAGGACGGGCTTGGCCGTCTCGGACAGTTCGACGAGGAAGGCCCTGCCGCGCTCACCGATCAGCGTCGCGACGCTGTCGACGAGCGGCTGGCGGTCGTCGGGCTCGCACTGGTGGAGTACGCCGCGCATATAGACGTTCATGTCGCCGAACTCGGCGTGGAGCTGGGCCGCCTGGCTCTTCTCGGCGGCGTCGAGCTGCCGGAAGTCCACCTGGTCGGCGGGGTCCGCGTGCCGGGCGTGCGCGAGGGCGGCGGCGGACAGGTCGACGCCGAGGACGCGCCGGAAGCGGTCGGCGAGGAAGCGGGTCTGGGTGCCGTTGCCGCAGCCGAGGTCGACGACCGGCAGGCCCGCCGCGACCATGTGCGGTTCGAACAGGGCGAGATGGGGGCCGACGGTGACGGCGGGCTCGGCGTCCCAGAACACGGCGCCCTGCTCGTCGGACGCCTCCCGCCAGAACCCCTCCCAGGCCTCCCTGTACCGACTCGTGACGCTCATGCCCAGCTCCCCAGGGTGCGACGACAGCCGCCGAAGCCGACGGCAAGATCGGTCTACCGCGCCCCGGGTCCATGGACAAGGTGCCCGCGCGATCCTTCACGGCTCATCCGGCACGTTCCCCGCCGGGTCCGCGCACCGCGCGCCCCGCCAGGCGAACTAGCGTCGCGGCAGGGCCAGTTCGGACCAGACCGTCTTGCCGGAGTTCGTACGGCTCGTGCCCCACTCCTTGGCGAGCGCGCTGACGACGCGCAGACCGCGCCCGAACTCGTCGGCCGGGCCCGCGCTGAGCAGTGTGGGCAGCGTGTGGTCGTCGTCCTCGACCTCGCACAGCAGCACCCCGGAGCGGACGAGCCGCAGGTCGAGACGGCTGCTGCGGGAGTGGCGCACGACGTTGGTGACCAGCTCGCTGACGAGCAGCTCGGCGGTGTCGGCGAGGGCGTCGAGCGACCAGGCCCGCAGCTGCTCGCGGACCAGTTCGCGGGCCCTGCTCACCTCGCTCGGGTCGAGGGCGAGCCGCCACTGCGCGACGTCCTCGGCCGCGATGCCGTTGAGCCGGGCCATCAGGAGCGCCACGTCGTCCTTGCGGCCGCCGCGGCCCGTGTCGGCGAATGTCACGGCGAGCGCCCGGATGATCGTGTCGCAGGCGGCGTCCATGGAGGCGGCGGGGTGCGCGGCGGACTCGGTGAGCGTGGCGAGGCCGACGCCGATGTCCTCGCCGCGGACCTCGACGAGGCCGTCGGTGCACATCAGCAGCCGGTCGCCGGGCGCCACCGGCACCCGGACCGACTCGAAGGGGACACCGCCGACGCCTATCGGCGCTCCGGTGGGCAGGTCGAGCAGCTCGCTGCGGCCGTCCACCGCGCGGACCAGGACGGGCGGGATGTGCCCGGCGTTGGCGAGGCTCAGTTCGCCCGCGATCGGGTCGTAGACCGCGTACAGGCACGTCGCCAGATAGTGCTCGCCGAGGCGCTGCGCGAGGTCGTCGAGGTTGCGCAGGAGCTGCTCGGGCGGCAGGTCGAGGGCGGCCATGGTCTGTACGGCCGTACGCATCTGGCCCATCATCGCGGCGGAGTTGAGGCCGTGCCCCATCACGTCGCCGACGACGAGCGCGGTCCGGGAGCCGGGCAGCTTGACGGAGTCGAACCAGTCGCCGCCGACGCGGCCGAGCAGCGTGCCCGGCAGATAGCGGGTGGCGATGTCGCAGCCGGCCATGCGGGGCTGGATGTGCGGCAGCATGCTGTCCTGGAGGGTGTCGGCGACGCTCTCCTGGTAGGTGTACATGCGGGCGTTGTCGAGGACGAGGCCCGCGCGGGCGGCCAGTTCGGCGCCGGTGACGCGGTCCATGTCGTTGAAGACGGGCCGCTCCCGGTGGCGGAGCAGGATCATGAAGCCCAGCACCACATTGCGGGCCTTGAGCGGTACGACGAGCATCGAGCGGTGGTTGATCAGCGGGCGGATGTCGCGCTTCTCGAACTGGGAGGCGATGGCGTTGCCCATCTCCTCGGTGATGCGCGGCACGAGGACCGGGTCGCCCGAGGTCATGCACTGGAAGAACGGCGTATGCGCCGGGAAGGGCATCGATTCGCCGACCGGCACGACGTCGTCCCAGCGGCCCGGCTCGTCGGTGTGCTCCACGGCGACCCGGTGCCAGAGCGTGGTCTCGTCCGGCGGGCCCTCGGGGAAACCCTCGCCCGCGACGACCTGCTCACGCAGATAGGTGCCCGCGACATCCGTGAAGCGCGGCACGACCGCCCTGCTGACCTCCATGATCGTGTGGGACAGGTCGAGCGAGGAACCGATGCGCCCGCTGACCTCGTTGAGGAATTCGAGGCGCTCGCGCACCGCCACGTACTCAAGGTCCTCGCCCTCGTCGTCGGCGCCGTCCGCGCCGTCCTGGTCGTGCGCGGGCGCCGGGAGTCCGCGTGCGGCGGCCTGTTCGGCGCGCTGCCTGCGGGCCTTGCGCTCGGTGCGGCGGGCCACGCCCCAGTCCGGGGTGACGGGCACCCGGTCGTGCTGGCTGTACTCCAGGACGGGGTAGCCCAGTTCGAGGACCTGGGCGACGATGCGGGAGCTCTCGCCCACGCTCATGCTCGGCAGGATCTCGGGCAGCCGGCCCGCCAGCTCGTCGGCGCCGGGGAAGTCCGTGTGCAGGGCGAAGCCGGGCACGATCCGCTCGACCTGCTCGCCGCGCTCGTCCCGGCCGCCCGCGGACCCCTCTGCCCCCTCGGGCGCGGCGAGCCGGGCGGCGTCGGCGGCGAGCACGAGCAGCCGCTCCGGGCCGGGTCCGATCAGCGGATACGCCCACCAGAGCACGTCGACGCGGTTGCCGCCGTGCCCCGGCTCGGTCAGCCGCGCCCGGCCCGCGGCCGGGTAGGAGATGCGTCCGTCGAGGGAGGTCTCCAGGTCGGGTCCGAGGCCGTCGTACGCCCCATAGGGCTCGCGGTCCTCGGGGATCGCGCCGTGTACGGGGAGCAGATCACCGGCGGGACGGCCGACGGCCTCCTCCTTGGCGCACCCGAAGAGGCGGCGCGCCCCGACGCTCCAGTGCGAGACGAGTCCCGCCCCGTCGACGACGACCACGGCCAAGGGGATGCGTCCGGCCGCGGCACCCTCTGCCACCGACCCGTCCGGAGTGCCTCGTTCCATGACGCGTGCTCCTTCCCGCGGCAGCACAAGATCTGGGCCGCCACCAACCACCGTACGGCGGGCGCGGGTTGCCGTGCGGGGCAATGCGGGAATTGACCGAGGCCGGAAAACCCCCGGCGCACGCCCCCCTGGCGCCCCGGCCTCCCGTACGCCGGTCCTCGCGATGCCGGTCCTGAAGCGACGTCAGTCCTCGTGGCCCAGCTGAAGGTCCCGCTCCGTGCGGCCGCCGCCCGCGACCTGGAGGACGGTGGCGACCGGCGGGTAGCCCGCCGCGATGACGGTGTACTCGCCGGACGACAGGTCGACGAAGCGGAAGGTGCCGTCAACTCCGGTGGTCAGGGTGTCGACGACATTGCCCGCGGCGTCGAGCAGCGTCACGCGTGCGTCCTCGACGACTCGTCCCGCGCTCGCCCGCACGGCGCCGCGCAGGACCGCGCCGCCCGCCAGCTCCACGTCCTGGCGGGTCTCGCGGGCGGCCTGCACGGTGACGGGCAGCGCGGCGGGCCGGAACGCGGGGGCGCTCGCGGCCAGGGTGTACTCGCCCGCGACCAGCTCCGTGATGACGTAGCCGCCCTCGCGGCCGCTGCGGGTGGTGGCGACGACCTCTCCGCGGACGTCGGTGAGGGTGACGGCGGCATCCCTGACGGGCGTTCCGTCGGCGGTCACCACGGTCCCGGCGAGGCGGCCCGCGCCGCCGAGTACCACGTCGAGCTCGACGGGCCGCTCGCCGACGGTGACGGTGACCGCCTGCGGCTGGTGTCCGCCGGCGGCCGCGATCAGCACGAACGACCCCGATCCCGGCGTCGCCAGGGCGTACCGCCCGTCCTCGCCGCTCGCGCCGCGTCCGATCTGCCGCCCGGCCACGTCGATGAGGGTGAGGGCCGCGCGGGGCACCACGGTGCCGTCGGGGTGCTGCACAGTGCCGCAGACGGGGACCCCGGCCGCGTACGTCGTCGTACGGGCGTGCGGGATGGGGGTGGGCTCGGCGGCGGGCGCGTTGGGGGAGGTGGCGCTGGACAACAGGGGGATCTCCTTGAGGAAGAAGGCGAGCAGCATGCCGAGGACGAGCACCGGCACCAGATAGAGGAAGATCCGCGGCATCGCGTCGGCGTAGGCCTGGATGTAGCCCTCGCGCAGCGGCGCGGGCAGCGCGTGGACGAGCTGCGGGGTGAGGGACTCGGGGTCGGGCAGGACCTTGTCCGATCCGGCGGGGAGCCGGTCCGCGAGGGCGTCGGCGAGCCGGTCGGCGAAGAGCGTGCCGAAGACGGCGGCTCCGACGCTGCCGCCGATCTGCCGGAAGTAGTTGTGCGCGCTGGTGGCGGTGCCGAGGTCGGTGGGGCGTACGGCGTTCTGCACGGCGAGGATCAGGACGGGCATGACCAGGCCGATGCCCGCGCCGAGCACGGCCATCCAGACGCTGTACTCCAGCCGCGGCGTGTCGGCTTCGAGCCGCGAGAGCAGCCACATGCCAACGACGGACAGGGCACCGCCGAGCACCGGATAGATCTTGTAGCGCCCGGTGTGGCTGATGAGCTGTCCGGAGACGATCGACGCGCCGACGACGCCGCCCATCATCGGCAGCATCAGGAGGCCGGACTCGGTGGCACTCGCGCCGTCGGCCATCTGGAGGAAGGTCGGCAGATAGCTGGCCGCTCCGAAGAGGCCGATTCCGACGACCATGCCCACAAGAGAGGTGATGTTGAAGACGGGATCACGGAAGAGGCGCAGCGGGATGATCGGTTCTGCGGCGTACTTCTCGGCGACGAGGAAGAGCAGGCTCGTCACGACGGCGCCGGCGCCGAGCCCGACGATGACGCGGTCGCCCCACGCGTACTGGGTCCCGCCCCAGCTGGTGAGCAGCACCAGGCAGGTGGAGGCGGCGGCGAGCAGCAGCGCGCCGAGCACGTCGAGCCGGGGCCTGCCGGTGCGCTTGGGCAGCTTCAGGACGAGGGTGACGACGAGGAGCGTGACCAGGCCGAAGGGCACGTTGAAGTAGAAGCACCAGCGCCAGGAGGCGTGGTCGGTGAAGAAGCCGCCGAGCAGGGGGCCCGCGACCGAGGCGAGGCCGAACGCGGCGCCGATCAGGCCCATGTAGCGGCCGCGCCGCCGGGGCGGCACGATGTCCGCGATGATCGCCTGTACGCCGATCATGAGGCCGCCCGCGCCGACGCCCTGGAGAGCGCGGAAGGCGATGAGCTGGTCCATCGTCCGGGACCATCCGGCGAGCGCGGAGCCGATGACGAAGACGAGAATCGCGAACTGGAAGACGCCCTTGCGCCCGAAGAGGTCACCGAGCTTGCCGTAGATGGGCAGTCCGATGGTGGAGGTGAGCAGATAGGCGGTGATCGTCCAGGACATCTTGTCCAGGCCGTGCAGCTCTCCGACGATCTTGGGGAGCGCGGTGGCGACGATCATCTGCTCCAGCGCGGCGAGCAGCAGCGCGAGCATCAGCCCGAAGAAGACCATCCGTACGCGGCGGGGGCTGAGCCCCTGCGCCGTCGGATCGGGGGCCGGGGGCGGCGGCTGTCCCGCCCCCTGTCCACCGGGCGCCGCGTCCGCCGTCTCCGCGGCCGTCGTCTCCGCGGCCGCCTCGCCGTCCTGCCCGGCGGCCTTCACCAGCGTCGTCCCACCCACGTACTGCTCCCCTTCGTCGCGCCTGCGCCGCCAGCTTTCTCGCATTACGCGACAACTGTGAGCAAGCGCGACGAGTCGCCCTTTTGTCGGGCCTCACGGACGTAAGCGCCGGTCGGAGCCCTACGGCGTACAACGGGGCCGAGCGGAAAACCACTCGAAACGGTGAGCGTGAAGTCAACCCTGATGGGTTACACGGGAGTTGGGGCGGCGAGCGAACCCGCCACCCCCTCTCCCTCCTGGCCGGTGACGGCCGGTGCTACTTCTCCACCTCGGCGGCGAGGTTGGTGAGGACGGCGTCGTAGATCCGCCCGAGGCCCTTGGGCGCGAAGGCCTTCTCGAAGAAGCCGCCGATGCCGCCCGCGCCGTTCCACACGCTGGAGACGACCACGCGGGCCTTGCCCTCACCGGCCGGGGTGACGGTCCAGGTGGTGACCATGGAGGAGTTGCGGTCCTTCTCGACCAGCTCGCCGTCGGTGGGCTCGCTGACCTCCAGGAGGCAGTCGCGGATCCTCTTGCTGGTGGCCTGGAGCTTCCAGTGGACCAGGGTGCCCTCGCCGTCGCCGCCCTCGCGCACCTCGTACTCGCTGAAGTGCTCCGAAAGGATCTTTCCGCGCGTGCCGCTGTAGTCGGCCAGTGCGTCGAAGACGTCGTCCGGCTGTGCCGCGATGATCCGCTCCGTGGTCGCCTCGACCTGCGCCATTGCACTTCCTCCAGCACTTGGTTTCTCGGGGAGTTCAGGGAGAGCCAACCACCCGGCGCACCGGCCCCCCAAATCGGGGCCGCCTCGGCGGGCCCCCTCAGCCCGGCCCGCGGGACCTGGCGAGGACGGCGGGCAGGTTGTTGATGAGGTTGGCGAGGAGCGCGGTGACCACCGAGGCGAGCCCAAAGGCGGCGGCGAGCAGCCGACGGGGCCTCCCGGCGGCGCGGCCGGGGCGGCGACGGACAGGAACTCTACGAGCATGCTTCCGCTCACGCATCGCGCGTTCGACCTGCCCGTCGCCGGACCCGGCGCATCCGGTTCGGCTAGCGGCGGGACGCCTCCGTCCCCGTCGCCCGGAACCGGGCCGTCGTCCCGTCATCGCTCCAGCGGTGCAGCCCGGCCTTCTCCAGGACGCGGACGGAGGCCGGGTTGGAGAGTTCGACATCGGCGTGGACGGTGGTGATGTCCGGCGAGGTCAGGGCGTACGCCACGAGGGCGCGGGCGGCCTCCGGGGCGTAGCCGCGGCCGCGCCGGGAGGCGATGACGCCGTAGCCGAACTCCACCGAGCCCTCGCTCGGCGGCAGCAGCAGGCTGACGGACCCGACGACGAGACCGCTCTCGCGTTCGATGATCAGCCGGTGGCCGTGCGCGCCGGGGTCACCGGGGTCGCCAGGACCCTCGGCGATCTGCTCGGCGATGACGCCCGCGATGACACGGTCGCCGTCGGCGGGGAAGTCCTGCGCCCAGTGGGCCGGGCGGCGCCCGGCGAGGACGTCGGCGACCTCGCCTCGGGACCAGGCCCGCAGCACGAGACGTTCAGTGGTCAGCTCGGCGGTGGTGAGGGAGAAAGAAGACACGCGACACTCCAGGTCGTTTTCTGTGACGACCGGGCCGCTCGCGGTGAGCCCCGCCTCTTCAGGCTGGTTCCTTCAGGCTCGGGCGACCCGGACAAGGGCATGGCGATGAAGCGTCCGGCGGGCCATATTCATCAACCTCCCTCGCCGCAGTGCGGGTCGCGCGTATCGCGCTTGACGGGACGCTATCAAACAGCGCCGCCGGCCCGCGCCCGCCACCGACGCACGCTCAAGGGACCGTGCACATCAAGGGAACATGTGTTCTATTCTGGGATCAGTGCTACCGAGGAGGCGTCATGCGCTGGGAGAACCTCTCCGACGGGCCGCGTCAGACCACCGCTGATGCCGCGCTGTTCGGCGCGGACGCGGTGACGACACGGACCTTCGACACCCCTGAATTCGCGGGCATCACCTTCCACGAGATCCGGGCCAGGTCGATCGTGAACCGCGTGCCGGGCGCGTCCCGTATGCCGTTCGAATGGACGGTCAATCCGTACCGGGGCTGCACGCACGCGTGCGTCTACTGTTTCGCGCGCAAGACCCACAGCTATCTGGACCTGGACACCGGCCTCGGGTTCGACAGCCAGATCGTCGTCAAGGTCAACGCCGCCGAACTGCTGCGGCGTCGGCTCGCCTCGCCCCGCTGGCAGGGCGAGCACATCGCCATGGGCACGAACGTGGACTGCTACCAGAGGGCGGAAGGCCGCTACCGGTTGATGCCGGGGATCATCGAGGCCCTGCGCGACCGCGGCAACCCCTTCTCGATCCTGACGAAGGGCACGCTGATCCTGCGCGACCTCGATCTGCTGCGGCAGGCCGCCGCGGTGACGGACGTCGGCATCTCCGTCTCCGTCGGCTTCACCGACCACGAGCTGTGGCGCACCGTCGAGCCGGGCACGCCCGCCCCCGAGCGGCGCCTGGACGTCATTCGCACCCTGACCGAGCACGGCATCGGCTGCGGGGTCCTCATGGCGCCCGTCATCCCCTTCCTGGGCGACCACCCCGACCAGCTGCGCGCCACGGTGCGGGCCATCGCCGCGTCGGGCGCGACCTCCGTGACGCCTCTGGTGCTGCATCTGCGGCCCGGGGCGCGCGAGTGGTTCATGGAGTGGGTGGGTCGGCACCATCCGCACCTGGTGCGGCGGTACGAGCGGCTGTACGCGGAGGGGGCCTACGCCCCGAAGTGGTACCAGCGGCGCGTCACGCGGCACGTGCACGAGCTGGCCGAGGAGTTCGGCATCGGCCCCGCACGCTCGGACCCCACACGCTCAGGACTCACCCGCCCGGGCGCCGCGCGCCGCATCCGCGTGCCCGAGGAGCCGGAGCCGGGGCCGACGGCCGGACCGACTCAGCTGACGCTGCTTTAGGGGGCGGCTCCTCCGGGACCGGGCGCGGGGCGTTGTCAGTGCCGTGGTCCACCATGAGGTCATGAGCCGACTTACCCACATCAGCGCCCCCGACGGCGTCGCCCCCGCCACCGCGTACACCCACGTCGTCATGGGATCGGGCCGACTCATAGCGGTCTCCGGCCAGTTGGCCCTGGACGAGGACGGCGAGCTGGTCGGAGAGGGCGACGCGGCGGCGCAGGCCCGCCAGGTCTTCGAGAACCTGCGGCGCTGCCTCGCCGCGGCGGGCGCCACCTTCGACGACGTGGTGAAGCTGACGTATTTCGTGACGGACATGGCGCACATGCCGGCGGTCCGCGCCGCCCGGGACGCCTTCCTGGACACCGGGCGGCTCCCCGCCGCCTCGGCGGTGCAGGTCGCCTCGCTGGTCGACCCCCTGTTCCTGATGGAGATCGAGGCGTTCGCGGTGGTGGCCGAGTAGATGCCGGACGTGCTGACGCGGGAGGTGACCGGGGCGGACTGCGCGACCGTGGCCGAGATCCGCGTGCTCGGCCGGCGCAGTGCCTACGCCGGTCTGATGCCCCAGCCGTTCCTGGACGCGCTCAGCGTCGAGGAGGGCGCCGCCCAGCAGCGGCAGCGGCTCGCACGCGGCCACGGGGCGAGCGTGGACCTGGTCGCCGAGCGCACCGGGCGGATTGTCGGCTGGGCCTGCTTCGGACCGGCGCGCGATGCCGGTCTACCGCCGGGCGAGGCGGAGTTGTACGCGCTGTACGTCCACCCCGCGCAGTACTCCACGGGCGTGGGCCGCACGCTGACCCAGGAGTGCCTGGCCCGCTGCGCGGCCGCGGGATACACCCGGCTGCGCCTGTGGGTCGTCGAGGGCAACCTCCGCGCCCGCCGCTTCTACGAACGGGCGGGGTTCGCACCGGACGGCGCCCGCGAACCCGACGAGATCGACGGCACGCCGGTCCCCGATGTCCGCTACGCCCTCGGTCTCGGCTGAGCCCACAGCACCCGGCGCGCGCCGGCGCCCCACACCCGGCGGCCGCGCCGCCCCCCGTCTCACTCCGGCAGCCTCGCCGTCCCCGCCTCACCCCGGCAGCCTCGCCATCCCCGCCTCACTCCGGCAGCCCCTCCCCCGGCGCGGCCGTGGCCCACCCCCGCCTCACTCCGGCAGCCTCGCCACCCCCATCTCACCCCGGCAGCCCCTCCCCCGGCGCGGCCGTGGCCCACCCCCGCCTCACCCCGGCAGCCTCGCCACCCCATCTCACTCCGGCAGCCGCGCCAGCGCCGCCGAGGCCGCCGCCGCGAGTCGGGGGTGGCCGCGCGCCTCGGTCAGTACCGGGCGGGCCCGCCCGTCGCCCAGCGCCCCGAGGCCCTCCACACAGGCGAGCGCGATCTTGCCGTAGGGGTCGTGCGGCGCGAGCCTGCGGCGCAGGGTGGTGATCAGCGCGGGCGCCGACTCGGGGGCGCGCAGCTCCGTCAGGAGCCGCACCGGGTAGAGGGCGTAGGCGACACGGAGTTCGTTCGTCGCGAGGGCCGCCGCCGCACGCGCCGTGCGCGGGTCGCCGAGCCGCGCCAGGGCGTGGGCCGCCGCGGCGCACCGCGGGGCGTCCCGATGGTTGAGGAGGAGGACGAGCGACTCGAAGGCCCTGCGGTCACCGGCGACGCCGAGCCGGACCGCCGCCAACTCCCGTGCCCAGAGTGGCTGCCCGGGAGAGACGAGCACCTCGGCCAGCTCATCGAGGTCGCCGGACGCGACCAGCCTCTCGTACTCCCGCGAGGCCCCCGCCTCACGGCGTAAACGTTCCGTCACCGTCCGCAACTCCTGATCCATGGCCGCGAGCCTAAGCCTTACCCGGCGGTCGCCTCACCCGGCGGTCGCGATGTAGATCACAGAGACCGGGATTCGCCATGGACTGGCGCGCTCGTTACCCGGCGGTTAACCTCATGTGAGCGGGGCACACTCCCCGTGAGCACCTCCTCATGACGGCCTGGTGACGCAGCCGTCGTGGGTGCAAGTCGGTTCGGTACCTCAGGTATCCAGTACGGCATGGCCCGGGACAGGGCCGGCCGACCTCACCGGGCGTGGACTCTGCGCCGCCCGGGACACGACACCTTCAAGTTCCGCACGCCCTGCGACAGTTAACGTGTCCGCGTGCGCCCCACAGTCGTCACTCTCTTAATGGAGTCCACGCATGGACACTCCCTTGAACACTGTCGCCGTCATCGGCCTGGGCACGATGGGCACCGGAATCGCCGAGGTCCTGGCCCGTGCGGGCCGTGAGGTCATCGGCATCGACATCAGCCAGGCGGCGGCCACCCAGGCCGTCACGTCCCTGGAGTCCTCGACGGCCCGTGCCGTGCGCCGCGAACGGCTCACCGATGAGGAGCGGCGCGACGTCCTCGCCCGCTTCCGCACCTTCACCGACCTGCGGGCCGCGGCCGACGCCGACCTGGTGATCGAGGTCGCCCCGGAGTCGTACGAGATCAAGCAGCAGATAGTCCGCGAGCTCGACGGCGTCGTGCGCCCCGACACGATCATCGCGACCGGCACCAACGCGCTCTCCGTGACCCGCCTCGCCGCCGAATCGGCCCGCCCCGAGCGCGTGTTGGGCCTTCACTTCTTCAACCCGGCGCCCGCGATGAAGCTCGTCGAGGTCGTCTCGTCCGTGCTGACCTCGCCCGCCGCCGTCGCCGCGGTCACCGATCTGGCGCACGCCCTCGGCAAGGAGCCCATCGCGGTCGGCGACCGGCCCGGTTTCGTCGCCGACGGGCTGCTCTTCGGCTACCTCAACCAGGCCGCCGCGATGTACGAGGCGAAGTACGCCTCCCGCGAGGACATCGACGCCGCGATGCGGCTGGGCTGCGGTCTGCCGATGGGCCCGCTCGCGCTGCTCGACCTGATCGGCGTCGACACCGCGCGCACCGTCCTCGAGGCCATGTACGCCGAGTCGCGCGACCGGCTGCACGCGCCCGCGCCCATCCTCAAGCAGCTCAGCGAGGCGGGCCTGACCGGCCGCAAGACGGGCCGCGGCTTCTACACGTACGACGAGCCGGGCAGCGCGGAGGTGGTGCCCGACGCGCTGACCCCGCTGGAGGGCGCGCGGCACGGTGAGGCACGTACGGTCCGCTCCGTCGGTGTCGCCGGGTCCGGGACGATGGCGTCCGGCATCGCGGAGGTCTTCGCCAAGGCCGGCTACGACGTGGTCCTCGCCGCGCGCACCGACGAGAAGGCCGGGGCGGCAAAGGCCCGTGTCGGAAAGTCCCTTTCGCGCTCTGTCGACAAGGGCCGGATGACGGCGGAGGCCGCGGCCCAGGCCCTGGAGCGGATCACTCCGGCCGGCTCGTACGAGGCGTTCGCCGACGTCGATCTGGCCCTGGAGGCCATCGCCGAGGATCTGGAGATCAAGCAGCAGCTGTTCGCGGCGCTCGACAAGGTCTGCAAGCCGGGCGCGATCCTCGCGACGACGACGTCCTCGCTGCCGGTGGTGGCCTGTGCCCGCGCCACCACGCGCCCGCGCGACGTGATCGGCATGCACTTCTTCAACCCGGCCCCGGCGATGAAGCTGGTCGAGGTGGTCCGCACCGTGCTGACCGCCGACGACGTGCACGCCACGGTCCGCGAGGTGTGCGCACGCGTCCGCAAGCACCCGGTGGACTGCGGCGACCGGGCGGGCTTCATCGTGAACGCGCTGCTGTTCCCCTACCTCAACAACGCGATCAAGATGGTCCAGGAGCACTACGCCACGCTCGACGACATCGACGCCGCGATGAAGCTCGGCGGCGGCTACCCCATGGGCCCCTTCGAGCTCCTGGACGTCGTCGGCCTGGACGTCTCGCTGGCCATCGAGAAGGTCCTGCACCGCGAGTTCCGCGACCCCGGCCTCGCCCCGGCGCCCCTGCTCGAACACCTGGTGGCCGCGGGCTGCCTCGGCCGCAAGACGGGCCGGGGCTTCCGCGAATATGCCCGGCGCTGAGCCGGCCGAGGAGTGCCCGGGGGCACGGACGGACTGGGGCGGGCTGCTCGAACCGTCGGGCGGCCCCGTCCCGCGGGAGCACCGCGCCGCGCATATGCAGTACGTTCGTGACATGTCCAAGGCCGCCAAGTCCTCACGTACGCCCGCCACGCCCGACGCCCCGGAGAGCGCCGCGGGCAGCCGTGCCGCCGCCCAACGGCTCAAGATGCGCAGGGAGCTGGCGGCGGCGGCCATGGAGCTCTTCGCGACCAAGGGGTACGAGGCGACGACGGTCGACGAGATCGCCGCTGCCGCGGGCGTAGCCCGCCGGACGTTCTTCCGGCACTTCCGCTCCAAGGAAGAGGCGATCTTCCCGGACCACGACGACACCCTGATCCGCGCGGAGGCGGTGCTGAACGCGGCGCCGCCGCACGAGCACCCGCTGGACACGGTGTGCCGCGGCATCAAGGAAGTCATGAAGATGTACGCGGCCTCCCCCGCGGTCTCCGTGGAGCGCTACCGCCTCACCCGCGAGGTGCCCACGCTCCGTGAGCGCGAGATCGCCTCGGTGGCCCGTTACGAACGGCTCTTCACCCGTTATCTCCTCGGCCACTTCGACGAGCACGCGCACCACGACGGCAACGACGACCCGCTGCTCGCCGAGGTCGCCGCCTCGGCCGTGGTGACCGCCCACAACCACGTCCTGCGGCGCTGGCTGCGGGCCGGCGGCCAGGGCGACGTGGAGAACCACCTGGACCACGCCTTCGCGATCGTGCGGCGCACCTTCGGCACGGGGATCGGCGCGGGCCGCGAGACGCTGCCCCCGGCGGCTCCGGCGGCGGTCTCCGCGCAGGGTGAGGTTCTGGTCACGGTGGCTCGAACCGACGCTCCCCTCGACGAGGTCATGCGAACCATCGAGAAGGCGCTCAGAGAGCACGCCTCTTAGCCCGTTCTGCCCATTTCGTCCTTGGCTTTTGAGGGGCTGCTACCGGCCGGTAGCAGCCCCTCAGCCATGCCCCCACCCCCTCTGACCTGCACTGATCGATCATCGGTCAAAAAATATTGGCACCGAGTGTCTTGCTCACTGGCACGCGGTGCCATACGTTGATGTTGTCCGGGCGGCCGGCGTACAGAGATCCTCCGTACGTCGGCTGTCCCCTCAAGCCACGGCTTGCGCGTCCGGACGCCTGCGTCACAGGCACCTCCCACGCCCCACCAAGGCGTTGCCGAGCACCATCTTCAGCCGAACCGACGGCACACCTCCAGAGCCCCACCAGAACCCCCGTAACGTCAAGCAGCGTTCTCCACAGACCGCTTCTTAGCCGGAGGCAACACCGTGAAGGAAATCCTGGACGCGATTCAGTCGCAGGACGCAAAGCCCGCCGACTTCGCCGCTCTCGCCCTGCCCGACTCGTACCGCGCGATCACCGTGCACAAGGACGAGACGGAGATGTTCGCGGGCCTGGAAACGCGCGACAAGGACCCCCGCAAGTCGCTCCACCTCGACGACGTGCCGATCCCCGAACTCGGGCCGGGCGAGGCCCTGGTGGCCGTCATGGCCTCCTCGGTGAACTACAACTCCGTGTGGACGTCGATCTTCGAGCCGATGGCGACCTTCGGCTTCCTGGAGCGCTACGGCAGGCTCAGCGAGCTGACCAAGCGCCACGACCTGCCGTACCACATCATCGGCTCCGACCTGGCGGGCGTCGTGCTGCGCACCGGGCCCGGAGTGAACTCCTGGAAGCCCGGCGACGAGGTCGTCGCGCACTGCCTGAGCGTCGAACTGGAGTCCTCCGACGGACACAACGACACGATGCTCGACCCCGAGCAGCGCATCTGGGGCTTCGAGACCAACTTCGGCGGCCTCGCCGAGATCGCGCTCGTCAAGTCCAACCAGCTGATGCCGAAGCCCGGCCATCTGAGCTGGGAGGAGGCGGCCTCGCCCGGCCTGGTGAACTCCACCGCCTACCGCCAGCTGGTCTCCCGCAACGGCGCCGGCATGAAGCAGGGCGACAACGTCCTGATCTGGGGCGCGAGCGGCGGACTCGGGTCGTACGCCACACAGTTCGCGCTCGCGGGCGGCGCCAACCCCATCTGCGTCGTCTCCAGCCCCCAGAAGGCCGAGATCTGCCGCGCCATGGGCGCCGACGCGATCATCGACCGCAATGCCGAGGGGTACAAGTTCTGGAAGGACGAGCGCACCCAGGACCCCAAGGAGTGGAAGCGCTTCGGCAAGCGCATCCGTGAACTGACCGGCGGCGAGGACATCGACATCGTCTTCGAGCACCCCGGCCGCGAGACCTTCGGCGCGAGCGTCTACGTCACCCGCAAGGGCGGCACCATCACCACCTGCGCCTCGACCTCGGGCTACATGCACGAGTACGACAACCGCTACCTGTGGATGTCCCTGAAGCGCATCATCGGCTCGCACTTCGCCAACTACCGCGAGGCGTGGGAGGCGAACCGCCTGATCGCCAAGGGCAAGATCCACCCCACCCTCTCCAAGGTGTACTCCCTGGAGGACACCGGCCAGGCCGCCTACGACGTCCACCGCAACCTCCACCAGGGCAAGGTCGGCGTCCTCACGCTCGCCCCCCGGGAGGGCCTCGGGGTGCGCGACCCGGAGCTGCGGGCCGAGCACATCGACGCGATCAACCGCTTCCGCAACGTCTGACGCCCTAAGGAGCAGCGGGACATGACAGAGCGCCAGAAGGACCGGCCGTGGCTCATGCGGACGTACGCCGGTCATTCCACGGCGGAGGCGTCCAACGAGTTGTACCGGCGCAACCTCGCCAAGGGTCAGACGGGCCTCTCGGTCGCGTTCGACCTGCCCACACAGACCGGCTACGACCCCGACCACATCCTCGCCCGGGGCGAGGTCGGACGGGTCGGCGTACCGGTCTCCCACCTCGGCGACATGCGACGGCTGTTCCAGGACATCCCCCTGGAGCAGATGAACACCTCGATGACGATCAACGCCACCGCCATGTGGCTTCTGGCGCTCTATCAGGTGGTCGCGGAGGAGCAGGGCGCGGACATCACCAAGCTTCAGGGGACGACGCAGAACGACATCGTCAAGGAGTACCTGTCGCGCGGGACGCACGTCTTCCCGCCGGTGCCGTCCCTGCGCCTGACCACCGACATGATCACGTACACGGTGGCCAACCTCCCCAAGTGGAACCCCATCAACATCTGCAGCTACCACCTCCAGGAGGCGGGGGCCACCCCGGTCCAGGAGATCGCGTACGCGATGTCCACCGCCATCGCGGTCCTCGACGCCGTGCGCGACTCGGGGCAGGTCCCCGAGGAGAAGTTCGGGGACGTCGTGGCCCGCATCTCCTTCTTCGTGAACGCGGGTGTCCGCTTCATCGAGGAGATGTGCAAGATGCGGGCGTTCGGGCGGATCTGGGATCAGGTCACGCGCGAGCGGTACGGCATCGAGGACCCCAAGCAGCGCCGCTTCCGCTACGGCGTGCAGGTCAACTCCCTGGGCCTGACGGAGGCGCAGCCCGAGAACAACGTCCAGCGGATCGTCCTCGAAATGCTGGCCGTCACGCTCTCCAAGGACGCACGCGCGCGTGCCGTGCAGCTGCCCGCCTGGAACGAGGCGCTCGGCCTGCCCCGGCCCTGGGACCAGCAGTGGTCGCTGCGCATCCAGCAGGTCCTCGCACACGAGAGCGACCTACTGGAGTACGAGGACATCTTCGACGGCTCGCACGTCATCGAGGACAAGGTCGCGTCCCTCGTGGAGGAGTCCCTCGCCGAGATGGACCGCATCGAGCGGATGGGCGGCGCGATGGCCGCCGTCGAGTCCGGCTACCTCAAGTCGCAGCTCGTCTCCTCGCACGCCGAGCGCCGGGCGCGCATCGAGTCCGGCGAGGAGAAGATCGTCGGCGTGAACTCCTACGCGTCCACCGAGCCGAGCCCGCTCACCTCGGACCTGGACGCGGCGATCATGACGGTCGACCCGGCGGTCGAGGCGAACGTCGTGAACGCGCTGCGGCACTGGCGCGACCACCGCTGGCAGCCGCCGTTCAACCACCCCCGCCCGTGCAAGGCCCTGGAGAACCTCAAGGAGGTGGCCGCGGGGACGGGCAACCTCATGGAGGCCACACTGGAGTGCGCACGCGCCGGTGTGACGACCGGCGAGTGGGCGGGTGCCCTGCGGGAGGTCTTCGGCGAGTTCCGGGCGCCCACGGGCGTCTCCAGCGCCCCCGTGGCCGTCACCGCCGAGGCGGGCACGCCGCTCGCCCTGGTCCGCGAGAAGGTCGCCAAGACGGCCGCCGACCTCGGCACCGGCAAGCTCCGCTTCCTGGTCGGCAAACCCGGCCTCGACGGGCACTCCAACGGCGCCGAGCAGATCGCGGTGCGCGCCCGTGACGCCGGCTTCGAGGTGGTCTACCAGGGCATCAGGCTCACGCCCGAGCAGATCGTCGACGCGGCGCTCGCCGAGGACGTGCACGCGGTGGGCCTGTCGATCCTCTCCGGCTCGCACGCCGAGCTGGTGCCGGACGTCCTGGTCCGCCTGCGCGAGGCCGGCGCGCGCGACATTCCCGTCATCGCGGGAGGCATCATCCCCAACAGCGACGCCGAGGATCTGCTGGCGGCGGGTGTCGCCGCCGTCTTCACACCCAAGGACTTCGGCATCACGGAGATCATCGGCCGTATCGTCGACGAGATCCGGAAAGCGAACAAGCTCGACCCTCTGGAGGTCCCCGCATGACCGTGAACCGTCTTCGCCCCCGGCGCTCGTGTCTGGCCGTACCGGGCTCGAACCCGCGCTTCCTGGAGAAGGCCCAGGGCCTCCCCGCCGACCAGGTCTTCCTGGACCTGGAGGACGCCTGCGCGCCGCTCGCCAAGCCGGAGGCCCGGCACACCATCGTCAAGTTCCTCAACGAGGGCGACTGGACGGGCAAGACACGGGTCGTGCGCGTGAACGACTGGACGACCGAGTGGACGTACCGCGACGTCGTCACCGTCGTCGAGGGCGCGGGCCAGAACCTCGACTGCATCATGCTGCCGAAGGTGCAGACGGCCGACCAGGTCGTCGCCCTCGACCTCCTGCTCACCCAGATCGAGAAGACGATGGGCTTTGAAGCCGGCAGGATCGGCATCGAGGCGCAGATCGAGAACGCGCGCGGCCTCAACAACGTCAACGCGATCGCCGAGGCCTCCCCGCGCGTCGAGACGATCATCTTCGGCCCGGCCGACTTCATGGCGTCCATCAACATGAAGTCCCTGGTCGTCGGCGAGCAGCCGCCCGGCTACCCGGCGGACGCCTACCACTTCATCCTGATGAAGATCCTGATGGCCGCCCGCGCCAACGACCTCCAGGCGATCGACGGCCCCTACCTCCAGATCAAGAACGTCGACGGCTATCGCGAGGTCGCGAACCGCGCCGCGGCCCTCGGCTTCGACGGCAAGTGGGTCCTGCACCCCGGCCAGGTGGAGGCCGCCAACGAGGTCTTCTCGCCCTCCCAGGAGGACTTCGACCACGCCGAACTGATCCTGGACGCGTACGAGTACTACACGTCCGAGGCGGGCGGCAAGAAGGGCTCGGCGATGCTCGGCGACGAGATGATCGACGAGGCCAGCCGGAAGATGGCGCTGGTCATCTCCGGGAAGGGGCGTGCCGCCGGGATGCGGCGCACGTCCAAGTTCGAGGCCCCGGAGGCGTAGGACACCATGCAGTTCGGCCGCACCTACGAAGAGTTCGAAGTCGGCGCCGTGTACAAGCACTGGCCCGGAAAGACGGTCACCGAGTACGACGACCACCTCTTCTGCCTGCTCACCATGAACCACCACCCCCTCCACATGGACAGCAACTACGCGGAGCGGACGACGGACTTCAAGAAGAACGTCGTCGTGGGCAACTACATCTACTCGCTGCTCCTCGGCATGTCCGTCCCGGACGTCTCCGGCAAGGCCATCGCCAACCTGGAGGTCGAGTCGCTCAAGCACGTGGCGCCGACCTTCCACGGCGACACCATCTACGGCGAGACGACCGTCCTCGACAAGACGCCGTCGAGGTCCAAGAGCGACCGTGGCATCGTTTACGTGGAGACCAAGGGCTACAAGCAGGACGGCACCCTGGTCTGTGTGTTCCGCCGCAAGGTGATGGTGCCCACGGAGACGTACATCAAGGAGCGCGGCGGAGAGCAGCCCGGCCGCCCGGAGCTGAAGAGCCAGGAGAAGTAGCCATGAGCCGACTCGCGCAGACCGCCGGTCTCACCGACGTCCAGCAGGAGATCCTGTCCACCGTCCGGGACTTCGTCGACAAAGAGATCATTCCGGTCGCGACGGAGCTGGAGCACCGGGACGAGTACCCGCAGAAAATCGTGGACGGCCTCAAGGAGTTGGGGCTCTTCGGGCTGATGATCCCGGAGGAGTACGGCGGTCTGGGCGAGTCGTTGCTCACATACGCGCTGTGCGTCGAGGAGATAGCGCGTGGCTGGATGTCGGTCTCCGGCATCATCAACACCCACTTCATCGTCGCCTACATGCTCAAGCAGCACGGCACGCGGGAGCAGAGGGAGACCTTCCTGCCGCGGATGGCGGCCGGCGAGGTGCGCGGCGCGTTCTCCATGTCGGAGCCGGGCCTCGGCTCGGATGTGTCGGCGATCACGTCCAAGGGCGTCAAGGACGGCGACGAGTACGTCCTGAACGGTCAGAAGATGTGGCTGACCAACGGCGGAACGTCCACGCTGGTGGCCGTTCTGTGCCGCAGTGACGAAGGACACCCTGAGGGCACCGCCCCGCACAAGTCGATGACGACGTTCCTCGTGGAGAAGGAGCCCGGCTTCGGCGAGGTCCGCCCCGGCCTGACCATCCCGGGCAAGATCGACAAGATGGGCTACAAGGGCGTCGACACGACCGAGCTCATCATGGACGACCTGCGAATTCCGGCCAATCGCGTGCTCGGCGGGGTCACCGGCCGAGGGTTTTACCAAATGATGGACGGTGTCGAAGTGGGCCGCGTGAATGTCGCGGCGCGTGGTTGTGGTGTCGCGCAGCGTGCATTTGAGCTCGGCGTCTCATATGCCCAGCAACGCCACACTTTCGGCAAGCCGATCGCCCAACACCAGGCGATCCAGTTCAAACTGGCCGAGATGGCTACCAAGGTCGAGGCCGCCCATGCGATGATGGTCAACGCAGCACGCAAAAAGGACTCCGGGGAGCGAAACGACCTCGAGGCTGGGATGGCGAAGTACCTCGCATCCGAGTACTGCAAGGAAGTCGTCGAGGACGCGTTCAGGATTCACGGCGGTTACGGCTTCTCGAAGGAGTATGAGATCGAGCGCCTCTACAGGGAGGCCCCGATGCTGCTCATCGGTGAAGGTACCGCCGAGATCCAGAAAATGATCATTGGTCGTCGACTGCTCGAAGAGTATCGATTCCAGGGCTAGATGCCCGGTTTGGGGTGTTTTCTTCGCGAAGAAGATCACACCCTGTCAACACTCTTCGGCCGTCGACTCGGCTTCCTGGCTTGCCCAGTTGTGCCTCGCAACCGATAGCATCCGGAGAAAGCCGCCGTCCCCCGTATCACCGCGCGGCATCATCCGCTACGAAGGTCATCCATGCCCCACAGCCAAACCTCTGCACCACGCGACGGCATTCTTCAGGGACGCCTTGCTCGCGGAGCATCGCCGTGGCTCCTGCCGACCGTCGCCACCGCGGCACTCAGCCTCGTCCGCGCGCGCCGCTCCAAGGGCGCCGCGGCCGTCGCCGTCCCCGCCACCGCTCTGGCGGCGGGAATGCTGTGGTTCTTCCGCGACCCCGAGCGCGAGATCGCTCAGGGCCGGGTCATCTCCCCCGCCGACGGCGTGGTGCAGAGCATCATGCCGTGGAAGGACGGGCGTACCCGCGTCGCCATCTTCATGAGCCCGCTGAATGTCCACGTCAACCGCGCGCCCCTCGCGGGCACGGTGACGTCCGTGGAACACATCCCCGGCGGGTTCGTCCCGGCGTTCAACAAGGAGAGCGAGAACAACGAACGCGTTGTCTGGCACTTCGACACCGAGCTCGGCGACATCGAGATGATCCAGATCGCGGGCGCGGTCGCACGGCGCATCGTGCCGTACGTGCCGCAGGGCACGAAGGTGGAGCAGGGCGAGCGGATCGGCCTGATCCGCTTCGGCTCGCGTGTCGACATCTACCTCCCCGAGGGTGTCGAGGTGGACGTCGAGGTCGGTCAGAAGACCGTGGCTGGGGTGACTCGCATTGACCGTGGTTGATCCCGAGACACAGGCCGGCTGGGTGCCGGAGGCGGTGCAGGACGACGCGCCCTGCGACGCCGACGAGATGCCGCTGTCACTGCGCCTCTCGATAGCGGACACCCTCACGCTCGGTAACGCCACGTGCGGGTTCATGGCGGTGTACTTCACCACCACGGGCATCCTGATCCCCTACGTGCAGGGCAGCACCGAGAGCGGCATGGCGCGACACTCCGCCGCGACCGCCGTGATCCTGATGCTCTGCGCGGCCGTCTTCGACCTCTTCGACGGGCTCGTGGCGCGCAAGCTGCGGTCCTCGCCGATGGGCGCGGAGCTGGACAACCTCTCCGACCTGATCAGCTTCGGTCTGGCTCCCGCGTACTTCGTGCTGGTCTACGGCATGGTCGCGGACGACGCGCACCAGCGGGTGGCGGCGGTGGGCGCGATCGTGGTCCTGTTGGCGGTGGTGCTGCGGCTTGCGCGGTTCAGTTGCGTGACCGTGAAGGACGGCACCTTCCAGGGCATGCCATCGCCCTTCGGTGCGCTCACGGTCGTCTCGATCGTGCTCCTGGAGCTGCCCTTCGTGGCGACGCTCCTCGCGATCATCGGCACGGCCTGGCTCATGGTCAGCCGCGTCGAGTACCCCAAGCCGCGGGGCCCCCTCGCGGTGGCCATGCTCGCCTGGATCGTCGCCGCCATGGGGTTGCTCGCGGCCTGGGCGTTCGACGCGCCGGGCGGTCAGCTGCTCCTGCAGACCGGCTGCGCGCTCCAGCTCGTCCTCGGCGCGGTGATCCCCCTCTTCGCCACCGCTCGGAGGGTGAACAACTTCCGCGACAACCGGCGCGAGGCCCGTGCGGCGCAGTTGCCGTAGTTTCTTCTTGTACGTAGCCCTGGGGCCCGAACCATCTGGTTCGGGCCCCTTTGCGTGCCGTCAATCGCCGGACGGGCTGAAAAGCCGCGCCGCCTCCGCCGCTTGCGGCTCGCGTACGACCTTCATCCCGCCCGTCGCCTCCTTGTCCGGCTGGAGGATCACGCTCTGTTTCGACGAGGGTGCCTTGGGGTCGGTGAAGTTCTGCGGGACGCCGAAGCCCGAGTCGAAGGCGTCGAGGGTCAGCAGGGCCTTGTCGACACCCTCGCGTGTGAGGTCCTTGTCCTCGCACGCCTTCTTCAGGGCCTCGCCGAAGACGGAGGCCGCCGTCCAGCCCGCCACCACTCCGTTGTCGAGGGAGTCCTTCGGGTGGGCCTTCTTGTAGTCGGCGACGAGCTTCTTCGCCGCCGCCGTGTCCGCGCCGACGGGCAGCGTGGGCGAGGCGACGTAGTAGTTCTTCTCCAGGGCGGGGCCGGACTGCGTTGCGAGGAGCTGGGGGGCGAACGCCGAGTTGTTGCCGATGACCGGGACGTCGAAGCGGCCGGCCGCCGCGACGCCGACCAGGGACGCCGCCTGGCGCGGGCCCGCGCTGATCACGATGGCCTTGACCCCGGCCTTCTTCAGGGCGGAGACCTGGGCGGTCATGTCGTTGTCCGTCGGCTTGATCTTCTGCTCGACGACGGTCAGGCCCGCCTTGTCCGCCATGTGCTGGGAGCCCTTCAGGGCGCTCTCGCCGTAGTCGCCCTCGAAGTAGACGTGGCCGAGCTTGTCGCCCTTCTCGAGGCCCTTCTCCTTCATCAGGAAGTCGATCGCGTTGATCGTCTCCAGGTCGTACGTCGATCCGATGACCCGTACGTACGGGCTGCCCAGGAGGTTCGCCGACCAGGCCTGCGGCAGGACCAGGGCCTTGTCGCTGTCGACGCGCTTCTTGACGGCGGCCACGAACGGGGAGCCGATGAACTGGGCGAAGCCGAGGACTTCCGGCTCCAGCTCGGTGTAGGCGGCGACCGCCTTCTGCGGGTCGTAGCCGTGGTCGCGGACGGTCAGCTTCAGCTTGTGGCCGCAGATGCCGCCGTCCTCATTGGTCTGGTCCACGTAGAGCTGCTGGGCCTGTGTGACGCTCTTGCCGAGGGTGGCGTAGACGCCGGTCATGTCGGTGAGCACGCCGAGATTGATGGTCTTGCCCGAGATGCCGTCGCCGGTCTTCACCCCTCCCGCGCTCTTCTCGCCGTCGCCGTCGCCGTCGTTCGCCTTGGAGCTGCACGCGGTGAGCGCGAGGAGGGCGGCGAGCGCGGTGGCGGCCGCCGTGGCCCTGGTCAGTGAATTCATGCTGTCTCCCCTGAGGTGCCTTATGTGCCTGGAGTGGCTGGAGTGTCCGGGGCGGGTCCTCGGCGGCGGGCGGCGAGCCTCACCAGGCCGCCGGGCAGGAAGAGCACCACCGCCACGACGGCGGCGCCGTACAGATACCGGGACGCCTCCCCCGGTGAGATCCCGCCGGTGCCGGGCGCCGAGACGAGGGGCAGCGCGTCGCTGTACCGGGTCAGCAGCTGCGGCAGCAGGGAGACCAGGGCCGCGCCCGCGACCGCCCCGGAGACCGAGCCGAGGCCGCCGATGACGATCATGGCGAGGTACTCCAGGGAGAGCGTCATGCCGAAGTAGTCGGGCACGGTCCGCTGGAAGATCAGGGCGAGCAGCACCCCGGCGAGGCCCGCGTACATCGACGACAGGACGAAGACGCCGGCGCGGTAACGGGCCACCGGCACGCCGATGACACCGGCGGCGACCCGGTGGTCGCGGATGGCGTTCATGGCGCGCCCCGGCCGCCCGCGCAGCACGCCCCGGGCGAACAGCCCGCCGAGCAGGAGCAGCACCAGACCGGCGTACCAGAGCTTCTCCGCGGAGCCGAACGGCACGGCGGCGACGACGACCTCGCGCTCGTCGAAGGTGAGGCCGAAGAGGTTCAGGGGCGGTACGTCGCGTCCGTTGGAGCCGCCGGTCAGGTCGTGGGCGTTGAACAGCACATGCTGCCCGATGAAGATCAGTGCCAGGGTGGCGATGCCCAGGTAGGCGCCGCGCAGGCGGCCCGCGATGGGGCTGAAGAGGCCGCCCGCGAGCCCGGCGACGGCCACCGCGAGCACGGCGGCGAGCCAGGTCGGCAGGCCGAGCCCCGTCAGGCCGTCGCCGCCGTCACCGGCGAGGACGCAGTAGCCGTACGCGCCGATGGCGAGGAAGAAGGCATGCCCCATGGAGAGCTGGCCGGTCGCGCCGGTGAGGAGGTTGATGCCGATCGCGCCGATCGCGGCGGCCATCGCGAAGAGGCCCGCCTGGAGCCAGAAGCGGTCCAGGTAGAAGGGCAGGGCGAGCAGCAGGACGGCTCCGGCCGCCCAGACGTACGTACGACGGCTGCTGATCGGTGTGCGGCGGCGGAGGCGTGTGGCGGGGGTGGTGAGGGTGTCAGACACGGGCGAGCTCCTTCGTGCCGAAGAGCCCGGCGGGGCGGATGAGCAGGATCGCGGTCATCACGAGGTAGGGCGCGAGGTCGCCGAGGCCGCGCCCGAGGAAGGTCAGTTCGCTCTGGTAGCCGGTGGCGAGCGACTCGGTCACGCCGACCACGAGGCCGCCGACGAGGGCGCCCGTGGTGGAGTCGAGGCCGCCGAGGATCGCGGCGGGGAACGCCTTCAGGGCGGCAAGCGACGTGGCGCGTTCGAGCCCCGGCGTCGGGAAGACGGTGAGGAAGAGCGCGGCCACGGCGGCCAGCGCGCCCGCCACCGCCCACGCGCCGAGCGACACCCTGCCCAGGCGTACGCCCATCAGCGCGGCGGTCTCCGGGCTCTCGGCGGCGGCGCGCATGGCCACGCCCCAGGAGGTGTAGCGGAAGGCGAGCAGGAAGACGGTGATGAGCAGGGCCGCCGCGACGAACGCGGCGATGCGGGTGTGCGCGAGGGAGACCGGGCCGACGCTCAGCACGTCGTCGCCCCAGGGGTCGCCGAGTGGCAGGACGTCGGTGCCTAGGCGCCGGGTCAGCTCGGTGGTGAGCAGGATGTCGACGCCGATGGTGACGATGGCGAGCACGCTGTGGTCGGTGCCCCGGTAGCGGCGCATGACCAGGAACTCGACGGCCGCCCCGACCACCGCGGCGCCCGCGATGCCGACGAGGAGCGCCGGCCAGAAACCGAGGTCGTCGTGGAGGGACGCGGTGATGTAGCCGCCCGCGAGGAGCAACGAGGCATGGGCGAAGTTCACCACCTCGGTGGCGCGGAAGATGACGACGAAGCCGAGTGCGATGAGCGCGTACACGGAGCCCATCGAGACGCCGTTGAGGAGGAGTTCGGTGAAGGTGGTCATGAGCGGGTGCCCTCCTCACCGGGTCGGTCGCCGTCGTTGCCCTCGCCCAGGTAGGCGCGGATGACCGCCGGGTCGTTCTGTACGTCGGCGGGGGCGCCGTCGGCGATGCGGCGCCCGAAGTCGAGTACGGTCACCGCGTCCGCGAGCCGCATCACCACCCCCATGTCGTGTTCCACCAGGACGATCGAGATGCCGAGGCTGTCGCGGACGCCCGCGATGACGGCGGCCGTGCGGCGGCGCTCGTCGGCGGTCATGCCGGCGACCGGCTCGTCGAGGAGCAGCAGGCGCGGCTCCATGCACAGGGCGCGGGCCAGCTCGGCGAGTTTCTGCTGTCCGTAGGGCAAGGCGCCCGCGGGAACGTCGAGTTGGCGTTCGATCCCGACGAACGCGGCGATCTCGCGGACGCGTTCGCGGTGGCGGCGCTCCTCGCGGGCCGCCGCGGGGAGCCGGAGCCCGGCGGCCACGAAACCGGTGCGGGTCAGGCGGTGGCGGCCGAGCAGCAGGCTGTCGGCGACGGTGGCGCGCGGCGGCAGGGCGAGGTTCTGGAAGATCCGGGCGACGCCGAGTCCGGCGATCTGGTGCGAGCGCATGCCGGTGAGTTCGTGCTCTCCGAAGCGGACGCTGCCGCCGGTGGCGCGGTAGACGCCGGACAGGACGTTGAAGCAGGTGGACTTGCCCGCGCCGTTGGGCCCGATGACGGCGTGCACGGTGCCGGGGCGGACGGTGAAACTGACGGCGTCCAGCGCGGTGAGCCCGGCGAAGCGGACGGTCAACTCGTGGATTTCGAGGGGCGGTACGGGCTCTCCGGTCACCGTCGGTCCTCCCACCGGGGCAGTGTCGGCAGCGCGCCGAGGCCCCGGGTCGCGTCGGCGGCGGCGTCCTCGTCGACCACGCCGAGGTAGCGGCGGCGCACCTCGTCGGAGGCGGCGAGCTCGTCGGCCGGGCCCGCCAGGGCGACCTCGCCGACGTCGAGGACGTACGCCCGTGAGGCGAGCCGCAGCGCGAGGGCGGCGTTCTGCTCGACGAGGAGCACCGAGGTGCCCTGGGCGTTGATCTCCCGGATGGTGTCGGTGATGCGGGCGGCCATCAGCGGCGCGAGGCCGAGGGACGGTTCGTCGAGGAGGAGCAGGCGCGGCGAGGCCATCAGGGCCCTGCCCACGGCGAGCATCTGCTGTTCACCGCCGGAGAGCAGCCCGGCGCGCTGGGCGCCGCGCTCGGCGAGGACCGGGAACAGCTCGTGGACGCGGCGCAGGGCGTCCGCCTTGGCGGCGCGCGACCCGGTCGAGCCGAGCGCCCCCGCACGCAGATTGTCGGCGACGGTCATCCGGGCGAACACGCGTCTTCCTTCCGGTACTTGGGAGATCCCGGCGGCCACCACGCGGTCCGGCGCGAGGCCGTCTACGCGTGTGCCGTCGAAGTGGATGTCGCCCGAGGTGAGCGCCCCGCCCTGGAACGAGAGGGTGCGCGAGACGGCCCGCAGGAGCGTCGACTTGCCGGCGCCGTTGCCGCCGAGCACGGCGACGACGGCGCCGTCCGGCACGTCGAGCGAGACGCGACGCAGAGCGCGGACGGGGCCGTAGCCGACGGACACCTCCCGCACGACGAGCCCCGCCCCGCGGGTCTTGGGACCACCGGCGCCACCGGCGCCACCGGCGCCACGGGTCTCGGGGTCACCGGCACCGTGAGCCTCGGACTCACCCGCGCCCCGAGCCTTGCGGTCACCCGCACCGCGAGCCTCGGGGTCACCCGCACCGCGAGCCTCGGGGTCACCTGCGCCACGAGCCTCGGACTCACCCGCGCCCCGAGCCTTGCGGTCACCCGCGCCGCAAGCCTCGGAGGCACCCGCACCGCGAGCCTCGGGCTTGCCCGCGCCCGTGTTGTCCGCGTCCGGGCTCTGCGTATTGGAACCACCCACGTACCGACCCCCAGTCCCGCGCGGCTCGTGCCGCCGTCGCGTGGCGCTCACCCCAGCACCGCGGGACCGGCCCGTCCACGGTCAGCGGGGGAAACGCTGCGGGAGACCAGCGGCGGCGCGCCGCCGTTGTGCACGCGCACAACACCGCGTGTCAGGGGCCTGCGCGGGGCCGCGCCCCCATGGCATCCTCCGCAGCAACGACGTCCTGGAGCGCGGCGATGGGGGATCCATGACCGGGTTCACGAACGGCCGCAGGCCTCGGACCGGGCACGACTGGAGGCTCCTCAAGGAGGCGTGCACGGCCCTGCTGCCCCGGCTGCCCGAACTGGTCGACGAACACCTGCGGCAGCTCTCCGAGCACTCGCCCGTGTTCGGGCGCGTCCTGCCGTACGACGTGCACTGGCGCGAGTCCGAGGAGGCCATGCGGATCGGCATCGAGGCGATCTCGGCGCCGCGGGCCTCGCCGCGCCGCGATCTGGAGCACGCGGAGGAGGCGGGCCGCCGCCGCGCCCAGCAGGGCCTGCCGCTCGACCTGTTGGTGCACTCGTACCGCAACGCGGGCTATCTGGTCTGGGACTCGCTCCTGGAGGGCGTGGCGGGCAAGGACCCCGAGCAGCTGGCGGTCCTGATGCGCTCGGCGACGATGGTGTGGTCGGCGGTCGACGCGCAGGCGGCGGTGGCGTCCGACGCGTACCGCGCGACGGAGCTGGAGCTGCGGCGGCGCACCGACGAGCAGCTGCAGGCGCTGCTGGACGCGCTCCTGGAGGGGCAGACCGCGCCGGGCCTCGCGGCGCGCGCGGCGGCCGGGCTCGACCTGCCCGAGCAGGGGCCGTACGCGGTGGTGGTGCTGCGCGTGGAACGGCGTGACGGGCGCGAGGCGTTCCATCGGCAGATCCAGCGTCCCGGGTTCCGTTTCATCTGGCGGATGCGGACGGACTGCGAGGTCGGCGTGGTCGCGCTCGGCGCGGACGAGGGGCTGGACGGCCTCGCCCGGCTGCTGGACGGGCGGTGCCCGGGGCCCGGCGGCATCAGCCCCGTGGTGCCCGGCCTCGCGGACCTCGGCCACGCGCGCCGGCTCGCGGAGCTGGCGCTGCGCACCTGCCCGCCGGACGCGACCGGCATCGTACGCCTCGACCAGCGGATGCCGACCGCCCTCGTGGTCAGCCAGCCGGAGCTGGCGGGGCGCCTCGTCGCGGACGTGCTCGGTGAGGTCCTCGCGCTCGAACCGGCGGACCGCGCGGTCCTCCTCGAAACCCTGGACGCGTGGCTGACCTGCGAGGGCTCCGCCGGCCGGGCGGCCGGGCTCCTCTACTGCCACCGCAACACGGTCTTCAACCGCCTGCGCCGCCTGGAACAGCTGACCTCACGGTCGCTGGCGCGGCCGAGGGACTTGGTGGAGGTGGCGTTGGCGGTGGAGGCGCATCGGCTGTCCCCGGGGTAGGAGCACCCGGCCGGGGGCGCGGGGCACTGCGCGCCCCGTAAGGGGCGCGGGGAACCGCGCGAGCAACCCAGGAGAACCCGCACCCGCGAGGAGAGCAAGGCCGGGCAGACGCGACGCGCGGAAGCCCGCCGCAGGCGAGAGAACGGCACGGAAACGGCGGGGCGCCCCGGCCCGGGCGGGGCCAGACCCGGGCCGACGGGCCAAGCGGCCTCAGGCCAAGTAATCCCGGGCCGACGGGCCAAGCGGCCTCAGGCCAAGTAATCCCGCCCAAGACGCTCCGCCAGCGTCTCCAGAAGGGGCCCCGCCTCCGCGATGCACCGCGCCACATCCGGCTCCACGTCCGTGAGGGCGTACGCACGGCGGATCCCCGCCTTGCCCAGCACCTCCGGGGCCAGCGCGAGCCGCCCGCAGACCGCGACGACCTCCACGCCCGCGGCACGCGCCGCCGAGGCCACCCCGGCGGGTGCCTTGCCATGCAGGGTCTGCTCGTCCAGAGACCCCTCACCGGTGATCACAAGGGTCGCCCGCTCCAGCGCGGGCGCGAAGCCCAGCACGTCCAGCATGACCTCGATGCCGGGCCGGAAGCCCGCCCCGAGCCCGACCAGCGCGCCGTACCCGATGCCGCCCGCGGCACCCGCGCCCGGCGACTGCGCGTACTCGGCGGCCTTGGGGCCGATGGACTTCTCCAGGACCGTGGCGAAGTGGGCGAGCGCCGCGTCCAGCGCGGCGACGTCCTCAGGGGTGGCCCCCTTCTGCGGCCCGTACACCGCGGGCGCGCCCTTCGGCCCGGTCAGCGGGTTGTCGACATCGCTGGCGAGCACGGTGTCGACGTCCTTCAGACGCGGGTCGAGACCGGACAGATCGGCGGTTGCCAGGTCCTTGAGCGGCCCGCCGCCCGGCGCGACGGGCTCGCCGTCCGCGTCCAGGAAGCGCGCGCCGAGCGCGGCCAGCATGCCCGCGCCGCCGTCGGTCGTGGCGCTGCCGCCGACGCCGAAGACGATGGTGCGGGCGCCCGCGTCGAGCGCGGCGCGGATCAGCTCTCCGGAGCCGTACGTCGTGGAGGTGAGCGGCGCGAAGACACCCTCGGGGAGCAGCTGGAGGCCCGAGGCCTCGGCCATCTCGACCACGGCGGTGCCGTCTTTGAGGGCGTACGCCGCCGTCACCTGCTCACCGAGCGGTCCCGTGACGCGTACGTCCCGGCGTTCGAAGCCGCCGGCGACGGCCGCGGCTACCGTGCCGTCACCGCCGTCGGCGACCGGGAGCGCCTCGACAGACACGCCGGGGGCGACGCGGTGGAGCCCGGCCGCCACCCGCTCCGCGACCTGCACGGCCGTGAGCGATCCCTTGAACTTGTCCGCGGCGATGAGCACGTGCTGCGCCTGCGCGTGCCGAGCCTGCTGCTCGCGCCGCGCCTGCTGCTCGCGTCCCGTCGTCCTTGCAGCGTCCGCCACCTTGCATTCCCCTTGCTTTCGGCCTTGCTCGCGTCAAGGCAGTCGCGCCGCTGCGACCATAACCGCAGGAGGGGGCCCGTGCCCATGGCCGACTGCGGAGCGAGACGACATTCCCGGGCAGAACGGCTCGGCGTTACCCTTCCCCGATGACCACTCAGGACTACGCCACGTACATAGCGGGCCTCCCGCGCGTCCTCGTCGGGGCCGCCGCGCTCTTCCGGGACGCGCGGGGCCGGGTCCTGCTCGTCGAGCCCAACTACCGCGACGGCTGGGCGCTGCCCGGCGGGACCGTCGAGTCGGACGACGGGGAGACGCCTCGCCAGGGTGCGCGCAGGGAGACGGCCGAGGAGATCGGCCTCGACGTCGTGCTCGGGCGGCTGCTCGCGGTGGACTGGGTCCCGTCCGGGCCCCGGCGGGAGCGGCCTCCCCTGGTGGCCTACTTGTACGACGGCGGGGTCCTGGACGCGGAGCAGCTGGAGTCGATCAAGCTCCAGGAAGCGGAGCTGCTCTCCTGGCGCCTGGTGCCCGGCGAGGAACTCGCGGAGCTGCTGCCGGGCGGACTCGGCCGCCGGGTCGCGGCCGCGCTGGACGTACTGGCGCGGGGCGACGGCGCGGCGGAACTGGAGAACGGGCACCGGGTCAACTGACCCGACGCCCGTCGAAGCGAAGCCCGCTCCCCCTTCGGCCGAGGCCCGCCGACCCCTCAGAAGAGCGCGTCCTCGCTCCCCGCGGTCCCGCCCTCGAAGGCCAGCAGCCGCTGCTTGCGGGCGAGGCCGCCGCCGTAGCCCGTCAGGCTGCCGTTGGCGCCGACGACGCGGTGGCAGGGGACGATGACGCCGATCGGGTTCTTGCCGTTGGCGAGGCCGACCGCGCGGGACGCGCCGGGCTTGCCGAGGATCTCGGCGAGTTCGCCATACGTACGGGTCTCTCCGTAGGGGATCCGCTGGAGCTCGTCCCAGACGGTGCGCTGGAACGGCGTGCCGTCGAGCCGCAGCGGCAGGTCGAAGTCTTTCAACTCCCCCGCGAAATAAGCCTCCAGCTGGCTGATCGCCTCGCCGAAGGGCGCCGGGTCACGGTGGCCGAAGGTCTCCTCCGCCGGCCGGTGGCGCTGCTCGGTCATATAGAGACCGCTGAGGACGCCGTCCGTGGCGACGAGCGTGAGCGGCCCGTAGGGGCTGTCGATAAGGGTGTGCAGGCGTTCGTGTACGCCTTGCTGTGCGTCTTCGTGTGCGCGTTCATTTTGCACGGGTTTCCGTCCCTTACGCGGGGATGTAGTTGATCGGGTGGTCGTCGGTGGCCCACAAGTACTGCACCGCGTACGCCCGCCACGGCCGCCAGGCGGTGGCGCGCGCGGTGAGCGCGGCGGGAGTGTGCGGCAGGCCGAGGTCCTTCGCGGAGCGCCGGATGCCGAGGTCGGAGGGGAGGAAGGCGTCGGGGTCGCCGAGCGCGCGCATCGCGATCACCTCGACCGTCCAGGGCCCGAAGCCGGGCAGTTCGGTGAGCCGGGCGCGGGCCTCGTCCCAGTCGCTCTCCGCGCCGAGCCGGATGCTGCCGTCGGCGAGGTGGCGCACGAGCGTGGTCAGCGTGGTGCGGCGGCTGCGGGGCAGGGCCAGGGACTCCGGGTCGAGCGCGGCGAGGGCCTCCGGGGCGGGGAAGAGGTGGG
Source organism: Streptomyces sp. NPDC003032 (assembly GCF_053591415.1). Taxonomy (NCBI): domain Bacteria; kingdom Bacillati; phylum Actinomycetota; class Actinomycetes; order Kitasatosporales; family Streptomycetaceae; genus Streptomyces; species Streptomyces sp. NPDC003032. Next base: position 217,423 of record NZ_JBSFTT010000008.1, read on the forward strand.
TGAGGCCGCCCTCGGGGTCGTCGACGCGCTCGCCGTGCGCGGTGACGAGGCGCGCCGCGTGGGTGCGGGCGGCGGCCGTCGAGACCTGCTGGGCGAGGACGGCGCGCACGGCGAACTCCGCCTCGTCGACGGTGCGCGGCACCCGCCGCCCCGGGGCCTTGTCGACGAGCGGCGCGAGCAGCGGGTCGCTCCTCAACTGGTCGTCCGTGGCGGCCGGGTCGGCGTCCAGGTCGAGCATGCGGCGGCAGCGGCTGATGGCGATGGTCAGATCGCGCAGGTCGGTGAGGCTGAGGCGGCAGCCGATGTGGTCGGGGTGCGGGGTGAGGGCGACGGCTCCGTGCCCGTAGGGGAGGCTGAGGGTCCGGCGGTACGCCCCGTCGCGCCACTCCTCGACACCCGGTACGCCCGTCGCGATGAGGTGCCCGAAGAGGTTGTCGGGGTTCAGCGGGGCGCGGAACGGCAGCCGCAGGGAGAGGACGCCGGGCGTGGTGGAGGCAGTGGCGGAGGCCGCGGCTCCGGCCCGCTTGGGCGCGCGGGCTCGCAGCTCTCCGGGAGCCAGTGCGAAGACCTCGCGCACCGTGTCGTTGAAAGTGCGGATCGAGGAGAACCCGGCGGCGAAGGCGATCTCCGCCATGGGCAGCGCGGTCGTCTCGATGAGCAGCCGCGCGGTCTGGGCGCGCTGGGCGCGGGCGAGCGCGAGCGGCCCCGCGCCCAGCTCGGCGAGCAGCTGCCGCTCCACCTGGCGGGTGCTGTAGCCGAGGCGGGTCGCGAGGCCGGGGACGCCCTCGCGGTCGACGACGCCGTCGCCGATGAGGCGCATGGCGCGGGCGACGAGGTCGGCCCGCTGGTTCCACTCGGGCGAGCCGGGGCTGCTGTCCGGGCGGCACCGCTTGCAGGCGCGGAAGCCCGCCTGCTGGCAGGCGGCGGCGCTCGGGTAGAAGGTCATGTTCTCGGCCTTGGGCGGCACGACCGGGCAGCTGGGACGGCAGTAGATGCGGGTGGTGAGGACGGCCGTGAAGAACCAGCCGTCGAAGCGGGCGTCCTTCGACTGAACGGCGCGTACACAGCGCTCGGTGTCGGTGTGCATGCGCTTCAGCATCGCGGATTCCTCCCCGCCTGACTGGCGGGAATCCGACATCAACGTCGCGCTGCCGGGGCACATGGGCGGGGCACATGGGCGGGGCTCACGGGCGGGGCCTCACGCACCGCGCAGCCTCTTCCATACGGCCTTGGCGGCGTTGTGGCCGGACATGCCGTGGACGCCGGGTCCCGGGGGCGTGGCGGAGGAGCAGATGAAGACCGACGGGTGCTTCGTCCCGTACGGGAAGAGGGAGAGCTTGGGCCGCAGCAGCAGTTGCAGACCGCTCGCGGCGCCGCAGGCGATGTCGCCGCCCACGTAGTTGGCGTTGTTCGCGGCGAGTTGGGGCGGTCCGGCCGTGGCGCGGGCCAGGACGCGGTCGCGGAAGCCGGGCGCGAACCGCTCCAGCTGCCGCTCGATCGCGTCGGTGAGGTCACCGTCCCAGCCGTTCGGGACATGGCCGTACGCCCAGAAGACATGCTTGCCCTCGGGGGCGCGGGAGGGGTCGACGACGCTGGGCTGCACGGTGATCAGGAACGGCGAGTCCGGCGCGCGCCCCTCGCGCGAGGCGGCGCGCAGCGCGGCGCCGATCTCCGCGCTGCTCGCGCCGATCTGCACGGTCCCCGCGGACCTCGGCTCCTCGGCGGTCCAGGGGACGGGCCCGTCGAGCGCGTAGTCGATCTTGAAGACGCTGGCGCCGTACCGGTAGCCGTCATAGGCGCGGCCCAGCCCTGCGATCCGGGCGAGCGCGGTCGGCGAGGTGTCGAAGACGTAGGCCCGCGCGGGCGGCAGATCGTCGAGCCGCTTGACCTCGTAGTCCGTGTGGACGGAGCCGCCGAGGTCCTTCAGATACGCGGTGAGCGCGTCGGAGATGGACTGCGAACCGCCGCGCGCGAGCGGCCAGCCGCGGGCGTGCGCGGCCAGCGCGAAGACCATGCCGACGCCGCCCGTGACGATGCCGTCGAGCGGCGCGATGACATGGGCGACGAGACCCGAGAACAGGGCGCGGGCCCGGTCGTCGCGGAAGCGCCGCGTCAGCCACGTCGACGGGGGCAGTCCAGCGAGCCCGAAGCGGGCGAGGGTGACGGGGTCGCGGGGCAGCGAACTCATCGGCAGGGACATGAAGTCGCGCAGCAGGACGTCCCACTTGGGGAGGAAGGGCTCCACCAGGCGTCTGTACGTCCCCGCGTCACGCGGCCCGAAGGAGGCGGCGGTCTCGGCGACGGAGCGGGAGAGCACGGCGGCGCTGCCGTCCGGGAAGGGGTGCGCCATGGGCAGCGGGGCGTGCAGCCACTCCAGGCCGTACCTCTCCAGGGGCATGGCGCGGAACGCCGGTGAGTTGATGCCGAGCGGATGGGCGGCGGAGCACGGGTCGTGCCGGAAGCCGGGGAGCGTCAGCTCTTCGGTGCGCGCTCCGCCCCCCACCGTGCTCCTGGCCTCGAAGACGGCCACGGAGAAGCCGCGGCGGGCCAGCTCGACGGCAGCGGTCAGCCCGTTCGGCCCCGCTCCCACGACGACGGCGTCAAGCATCGACGGCACCTTCGGACTCCTTTGTCAGCCGATTGTCAGCCGATGGCCACTGTCGCTCAGGATAGGCCGGGGCACTGCCCGCTCGCCTCAGGCCCCGTTCGCGAGGAGGTCCACCACCCGCCGGGCCGTGGCGGCGTCGCGGGCCGCGGTGAAGGGCAGTGCGTTGCCCCCGGCTATTCGGAACGGCTCGCCCGTCAGCGTCAGAGCGGCGCCCCCCGCCTCGGCGACGAGCAGCAGACCCGCGGCGTGGTCCCAGGCCAGCTCCCACGAGAAGGCGACGGCGTCCAACTCGCCCTTCGCGACGGCGAGGTACTCAAGGCCCGCCGAACCGCACGGCCGGGGCCGCACACCCTCCGCGCGCAGCCCGAGCAGCGCGTGCTTCTGCTCCTCGGTGGTGAAGTCCGGGTGAGAGGTGGCCACTTCCAGTTCCCGTCCCGGCTCGGGCGCCCCGGAGACCAGCGGCCGCCCGTCCAGCCACGCGCCCTTGCCGCGCACGGCCCAGGCGAACTCGTCCAGCGCCGGCGCGTACGTCCACGATGCCAGTACCTCTCCGCCCACCGCGAGGGCCACGAGCATGCAGAACCCCGGTTCGCCCCGGACGAACTGCCGAGTGCCGTCGACGGGGTCGACGATCCACACAGGGGCCTCGCCGCGTATCGCGTCGTACGTCGACGGGTCGGCGTGCACCGCTTCCTCGCCCACGACGACGGAGCCCGGGAGGAGGGCGGACAGGTCGGCGGTCAGCTGCTCCTCGGCGCGGCGGTCGGCGACGGTCACCACGTCGTGCGGGCCGCTCTTCTCCACCACGTCACCCTCGGCGAGCTGCCGGAAGCGGGGGGTCACCTCCGCGGCGGCGGCCTTCCTCAAGGCTTCCTCCACGTCGCGTACGCCGTGCGTCAAAAACTCTTCGATCATGCATCCATGAGAGCACGCCGCACTGACATCCCGTACGTGGCTGCTGAACGGGCCGGCTCCTACCTCAGACACTGAACCCGGGGCAAACGGGCGGGTGGATGGGAACACCCGCCGCGAAGCGGCGGACCAGAACCCGCCCAAGGCGCCCCCGCCGGACTCAGCGGCCCACCGCATACCCCTGCATCCCCCGAGCATTCGCCGCCCCCGATAGCACCCCGCTCCCCGGGTCCCGCGCCACCGCGCACAGCCGCCCCTCCGACCACGCGCCGCCCACCAGCACGTCGTGCCCCCTCCGTCGCAGCCCGGCCACCACCTCCGGAGCCATCCGGGACTCCACCGTCACGCTTCCGGCCCGCATCCCCCGGGGGTGGAACGACCCGGGAAAGCTGTCCGTGTGCCAGTTGGGCGCGTCGATCGCGCCCTGCAGGTCGAGGCCGCCCCGTACGGAGGCCCGCAGGGCCACCCCCAGGAAGAAGTGGACCTGCCACTGGTCCTGCTGGTCGCCCCCGGGCGTGCCGAAGGCCATGACCGGGACGCCGTCCTTCAGCGCCATCGACGGCGTCAACGTGGTCCGAGGCCGCCTTCCCGGCGTGAGCGAGTTCGGCAGCCCGTCCTCCAGCCACGCCATCTGAAGCCGCGTACCCAGCGGAAAGCCGAGTTCCGGCACGACGGGGTTGGACTGCAGCCACCCCCCGCTGGGCGTCGCGGAGAGCATGTTCCCCCAGCGGTCGACGACGTCGAGATGGCAGGTGTCGCCCCGCGTTCCCCCGTCCCCGGCCACGGTCGGCTCCCCACCCCCGGGGACCGAGCCGAAGCCCCCCGCCTTCCCCGCCTCACCCGGCTCCCCTGAAGCCACCGCGAGCGCATGCGCGGAGAGCCGCGGCCTCCGCCCGCCGGGCGAGCCGGGCCGCAGCTCGTACGAGGCCTTGTCCGTGATCAGCTCGCGCCGCAGCGCGTTGTACTCCTCCGAGAGCAGTTCCCGGACCGGCACACCGTCCGCGCCCCCGGCACCGGTGTCCCCAGCACCCGCGTCCCCGTACCAGGCCTCCCGATCCGCCATGGCGAGCTTGCAGCCCTCGACCAGGAGATGCACGTACTCCTCGGACCCGTACTCCGGAAGCTCCGCGACATCCCGGGGCAACAGCGCGAGCTGCTGCAGGAAGGCGGGGCCCTGGCTCCAGGCCCCGGCCTTGCACAGGGTCCAGCCGTTCCAGTCGTACGTGACCGGGTCCTCGTAGGACGCGGACCAGCCCCGCAGATCCTCCGCCGAGAGGGTTCCGACGTGGCGCTCGCCGCTCGTGTCCATGGTGGGCCGCCCGGCCTGCCGCACGAGCGCCTCGGCTATGAAGCCGGCACGCCACACCTCGCGCGCGGCATCGATCACAGCGGCCCGTGACCCCGCCCGCGCAGAACCCTCCACTCCCGCCCCTGCCTCTGCCTCCGCTATGAGCCGCCTCCACGTCGCCGCAAGCGCCGGATTGCGGAACAGCTCACCGGTGCGGGGCGGTTCACCTCCGGCAGGGCCTCCACGGAGATAGACGTCGGCGGACGACGGCCACTCCTTCTCGAAGAGTTCCCGGACCGTCTCCACGGTCTCACCGACGCGCTCGACGGGCGCGTGCCCGTCCTCCGCGTACCCGATGGCGTACTTGAGGACGTCGGCGAGCGACTTCGTGCCGTGGTCCCGCAGCAGCAGCATCCACGCGTCGAAGGCGCCGGGCACGGCGGCGGCGAGCGGGCCGGTGCCGGGCACCAGTTCGAGCCCGAGGGAACGGTAGTGGGCCACGGTGGCACCGGCGGGCGCGGGCCCCTGGCCGCAGAGCACGCGCACGTCGCCGCCCGCGGGGGCGAGGATGATCGGGACCTCACCGGCGGGCCCGTTGAGATGGGGCTCGACCACGTGCAGGACGAACCCCGCGGCGACCGCGGCGTCGAAGGCGTTGCCTCCGTCCTCCAGTACGGCCATCGCGGACTGGGAGGCGAGCCAGTGGGTGGACGACACCATGCCGAAGGTGCCCTGGAGCGTGGGGCGGGTGGTGAACATACGGGCTCTGACCTCGATGTTTCCGCGTATCGGCCAAACCGATGGGCGCTCAGGATCGGTCTTGGGGAGAATCTGGGGAGTCCGGGCCGGAGCTCTCCCCGGTCCGCTCCCCCAGTAGGCTATCGATCGCCCCCGCCCAGCCATTTGCGAGGGTTACGACCGACTCTCCTGCCTCCAGTACGAGGGATGCGTACGTGTGCCTCAGCACATGGAACCCGTCCTTCGGGGCTGCTTGCCATTGCCGCGGTTTCGCCCCCTTCGACCCCGCGCCGGTGGTCAACGTCCTCTACGACCAGGGCTCAGGGCCTGGTGCGACGCGGGCTGAGGAGCCCGCACCGCCAACCGGGTAAGGGGCCTGGACGGCGTCACAGGGGGAGTGCGGGAAGCGAGAGTGCGGCGCTTCCCGCCCCGTGGCGTCCCCGGCCTCGGGTGCCCCGGCTCACTATCCGGATAATGGACGTAGCGCTGCCTCCCGCGAGCCACCCCGTAGGCTGGCCCGCGCAGCTGGTTCGCCCCGTCCGCCAGGCGGGGCGTCGTAAGAGGGAACCCGGTGGGAATCCGGGACTGCCCCGCAGCGGTGAGCGGGAACGACCGCCGTCATACGCACTGGACCCGGTGAACAGGGTCTGGGAAGCGACGGCCAGTAGGAGTGTCGTACGACGGTTTCGTACGACGGGACATGCCCGTGAGTCCGAAGACCTGCCCGTTGCCCGTGCGCGAAGCATTCGCACACGGATATTCCGGTGACCTCGTGGGCGGGTCGGCGTACATACCGGGCGGACGACCGCGCCGTACGCGCGCGCAGTCGGTCTCCGTCCGGTGCGTCACCCTTCGCGCTCTCGTCCCGTCGCCGGGATCTCAGGGATTCATCTCGCGAAGGAGATCTCCGTGACCACCAAGCCTGCAGCCGCGGCAGCACGGGCCACCGTGTACGGCTACCCCCGCCAGGGCGGAAACCGGGAACTGAAGAAGGCGATCGAGGGCTACTGGAAGGGCCGCATCACCGCCGACACCCTCCGCGCCACAGCCGCCGAACTGCGCCGCACCAACTGGCAGGAGCTGGCCGAGGCCGGCATCCACGAGGCTCCGACCGGCGACTTCTCGTACTACGACCATGTTCTGGACACCACCGTCATGGTCGGCGCGATCCCCGCCCGCCACCGGGCCGCCGTCCAAGCCGACGCCCTGGACGGCTACTTCGCCATGGCGCGCGGCACACAGGACGTGGCGCCGCTGGAGATGACCAAGTGGTTCGACACCAACTACCACTACCTGGTCCCAGAGCTGGGCCCGGACACGGTGTTCACGGCCGACTCGGGCAAGCAGGTCGCCGAGCTGAAGGAAGCCCTGGCAGTGGGTCTCACTGCCCGGCCCGTCCTGGTCGGCCCGGTCACCTACCTGCTGCTCGCGAAGCCCGCGCCCGGGGTGGCTGCCGACTTCGTTCCGCTCACCCTCCTCGACCGGCTGCTGCCTGTGTACGCCGAGGTCCTCGCCGACCTGCGCGCGGCCGGCGCGGAGTGGGTACAGCTCGACGAGCCCGCTCTGGTCCAGGATCGCGCCCCGGCCGAACTGAACGCCGCCGCGCGCGCCTACCGTGACCTCGGCGCCTTGACCGACCGGCCGAAGCTGCTGGTCGCCTCCTACTTCGACCGACTCGGCGACGCCTTGCCGGTGCTGGCCAAGGCACCGGTCGACGGCCTCGCCCTGGACTTCACCGAGGCCGCCGCCGCCAACCTGGACGCGCTGGCCGCGGTGGGCGGGCTGCCTGGCAAGCGTCTGGTGGCCGGCGTTGTCAACGGCCGCAACATCTGGGCCAACGATCTGTCGGCGTCACTCGCCACCCTCGGCACCCTGCTCGGCTTGGCGGGGCAGGTCGATGTGGCCGCTTCCTGCTCCCTCCTCCATGTGCCGCTGGACGCCTCGGCCGAGCGGGACATCGAGCCGCAGATTCTGCGCTGGCTCGCCTTCGCCCGCCAGAAGACGGCCGAGATCGTCACCCTGGCCCGCGGCCTTGCCCGGGGGACGGACGCGATCGCCGCCGAACTGGCCGCGAACCGCGCCGACCTCGCCTCCCGCGCGAGCTCCCCCATCGCCCGCGACCCTGCCATCCGCGCCCGCATGAGCACGGTGACCGACGCCGACGCCCGACGCTCCCAGTCCTACGGCGAACGGGCCGCCGCCCAGCGCGCTCACCTCGGCCTGCCCCTGCTGCCGACCACCACCATCGGCTCCTTCCCGCAGACGAACGAACTGCGCACCGCCCGCGCCGACCGGCATGCGGGCCGGATCGACACGGCCGGCTACGAACAGCGCATCAAGGCCGAGATCCAGGAGGTGATCTCCTTCCAGGAGAAGACGGGCCTTGACGTCCTCGTGCACGGCGAAGCCGAACGCAACGACATGGTGCAGTACTTCGCCGAGCAGCTCACCGGCTACCTCGCCACCCGCCACGGCTGGGTCCAGTCCTACGGCACCCGTTACGTCCGCCCGCCGATCCTCGCCGGCGACATCACCCGTCCTGAACCGATGACCGTGCGCTGGACGACATACGCCCAGTCCCTCACCGACCGGCCGGTCAAAGGCATGCTCACCGGCCCGGTCACCATGCTCGCCTGGTCCTTCGTCCGCGACGACCAGCCTCTGGCCGACACCGCCCGCCAGGTCGCCCTCGCCCTACGCGACGAGGTGAACGACTTGGAGGCGGCAGGGACTTCGGTGATCCAGGTGGACGAGCCCGCGCTGCGCGAGACACTGCCGCTGCGTGCCGCCGACCGCCCGGACTATCTGGCCTGGGCGACCGAGGCGTTCCGGCTCACCACGAGCGGGGTGCGCCCGGACACTCAGATCCACACCCACATGTGCTACGCGGAGTTCGGCGACGTCGTGCAGGCCATCGATGACCTCGACGCCGACGTCATCAGCCTGGAGGCCGCCCGCTCCCACATGCAGGTCGCCCGGGAACTGGCCGCCCACGGCTACTCCCGGGAGGCCGGGCCCGGCGTGTACGACATCCACTCCCCCCGCGTGCCCAGCGTGGAAGAGGCGGCCGAGCTCCTCCGCACTGGCCTCAAGGCCATCCCCGCCGAGCGGCTCTGGGTCAACCCCGACTGCGGCCTGAAGACCCGCGGCTGGCCGGAGACCCGGGCCGCACTGGAGAACCTGGTCGCCGCGGCCCGCACGGTACGCGACGAGCTGTCGTAGCCAGCCTCTGAGAGGCAGGTCCGCTCCGTCCCGCACGAGCCGGAGCGGATCTGCGCTCCCACCGCTGCAGCCCGCAGCGCGCACACTGCCTCACCGAGTGGCCCCGTGCACACGGGGTAGTGCCGTGGCGGCACCCGGCACCACCCCGCCCACGACCCAAGGACCGCCGACAGTCGTACGCCGCAACTTCCACCACTCAAGCCCCCTTTATTGCACATGCCTTGCAAGAACTAAACCCTTGCAGAAATGTGAAGCGTCAGCCAGAGTGACGAGCGAGGGGCCCCGCATGGGGGACCTCCGAATGGGGGAAAGGAAGTGCGGCATGCAGTACTCGAACGAGGAACTGGCTGAGGTCTTCGAGGTCGAGAAGACCGACGAGGAGACCGTGGTGAGCGTGGCCCACCACACCTGACCGGCCCTGCCGAGACGAGCCGGGTGCGGGGCGGCGATCCCGCCTGACAGTGTCCGTCCCATGGGCGCCGCCCCGTACCCACCCGACCGCCCGCCGTCCGCGCGGGCCATCCGGACCGACGAGGGGAACCGAACGGTGCTGGCAACCGGCGCCCACGCGGCGGCCAAGGGCTATCACCGCGGCACACACCGGGCGGTGCCGCCCGAGGAGACATGGCAGCGCATCCGCCCCCAGCTCCCGCGGTACGGGGTGACCCGAGTGGCCGACGTGACGGGCCTCGACGACATCGGCATCCCGGTCTTCCAGGCCGTACGCCCCGCCTCGCGGACCGTCTCCGTCTCCCAGGGCAAGGGATTGACCGCCTCCGCCGCTCGCGTGTCAGCGGCGATGGAGGCCATCGAACTGTGGCACGCCGAGAACCTGCCCGCCCCGTCAGCAGCCCGCAGCGCAGCCCAACTTGCCCTGCCCTATCGCCTGAACCAGCTCGATCTCGCCGAGGGATCGCTGGTGCACGACGGTCTGCCGCTGCCCTGGCTGGCGGGCGAGGGCCTTCTCACCGGAGCCCCGGTTCCGGTCCCTGAGCCCGCCATCCGCCTCGACCACACCTACCGCGCCGAATGGACGCCCCCGCTGTTCCGCACCACCAGCAACGGCCTGGCCTCCGGCAACACCATCGCGGAGGCGACCGCACACGCCCTGGCGGAACTGTGCGAACGGGACTCCCTGGCCCGCCTGCGCGCCCGGCCCCGGAGCGACTGGCACCAGCTCGACCTCGGCACCGTCGACGACCCGGACTGCCGAACTCTCCTCCGGCTCTACGCCGCGGCGCAGGTGACCGTCGACGCAGTGGTCACCGACCGGCATCCCGCCTGCTTCGAGGCCCGCGTCCGCTCCGAGGCCCATCCGGTCACCTACACCGGCGCCGGCTGCCATCTGGACCCGGCCGTCGCTCTCAGCCGCGCGCTGACCGAGGCCGCGCAGAGCCGGCTGACCGCCATCACCGGGGCCCGCGACGACCTCCCGCCGCTGCTGTACCGCCCGGCCGACGGCCGCCCCCGGGCGCAAGAGGATCTCGGCACGCGTGCCATGGCATGGTGGACGGCTCCGGCCGGAGGCGACTTCGACGCCGACGTCCGCGCCCTCGCCGAGATCATCGCCGGCCGCACCGGCAGCGAGCCGATCCGCGTGGTCCTGCCCAGTCCGACCGCGATCCCCGTGGTCAAGGTGATCGCGCCGGGCCTTGCCTTCGACGACCGGACCAATGTCAGCGCGAGCACCGGCCACCCCCGTATCGGCGGTGATGTCCGATGAGCGTCACTCACGTCTACGCCGGGCCCTCCCTGGACGCCGCCGCCGTCCGTTCTCTGCTGCCGGACGCTGTGGTTCACCCGCCCGTACGGCACGGCGACCTGACGGCGTTACCGGCCGGACCCGGCGACCGGGTGGTCGTCCTGGACGGACAGTTCTTCCAGTCGGCGTCCGTACGCCACAAGGAGATCTGCGAGGTCATCGGAGACGGCGCGGCCGTATACGGGGCGGCGAGCATGGGCGCACTGCGGGCGGCCGAACTCGGCCCCTACGGCATGACGGGCAGCGGCGTCGTCCACCGCCTGTACGCCACTGGCCTGATCGAACGGGACGACGAGGTGGCCCTCGTCCACACCGAGCCGGACGCCGGATCCCGTGCGCTGACCGTCGCCCTGGTCTCGGTCCGTGTAGCGCTGCGCCGTCTGGTCCGCCGCCGCGCCGTCACCGACCGCGACGAGGCACGGCTGTTGGCCGCTGCCGAGCAACTGCCGTTCACCGCCCGCACTTGGCGGGGCATCCTCCAACAAGTCGAGGGCGTGTCCCTGGCGGCGGCCGATGCCGTGCGCGAGAGCGCGGCCGGCCCCGCGCACACCTGGGACGTCAAGGCCCAGGACGCCCGTGCCCTGCTCTCCCGACTGGCCGGCAACCCGGTGTCACCCGGACTCCGGTCCGCCGCCCCCGTGCCGACGACCATTCACGTAGAGAACTGGCGGCGAACCGTCGACGCCGAAAGCCCCACCCTTTTGACGGCCGCGCAGCTCTACGCCGACGACTATCCCGCTCTGCACCACCGGACCGTGCTGCAGCTTCTCACCGACGCTCGGGACGAGGACGTCCGGCTGCTGGAGAAACACGCCGTCGCCGCGGCGCGGCGCCGCGGGCTCCTGCCCGCCCACGGCCCCGTCTTCACGGCGTGGCTGAGCGGTGAGGAGGCGGACACGCCGGATGACAGTGCGCTCGCCCGCGTGCTGGTGCGCTCGTATCGCTGGTCCTGCGGCCTTACGCCACTGCCCGCCCTGGCGGACGCCGTCCGCCGCGTCCCGGGCGTGGGTCGCTTGCGGGAGCTGATCGCCGAGGCCGAACAGCTAAACGCCGAGCTGACCACGCGCGGTTATACCCTTGAGCGGGTCTCCCGCACGGCCTTGCACCGGCATTGCCTGCGCCGATGGAACGCCGGCTCGCTCGTCCCCGCTCTCTACGACCGCGGCTTCACCGGCGTCGACGATCTCGAGGCCCGCGCCGTGCGCTTCGCCCCGCACCTGGGCCTGGCCGATCCGCCCCGTCTGCGGCTGCTGGATGGCTGAACCACGAACAGGAGTACCCGACATAGTGCTGCACCGCCTCGTCGGCGACACCGACGCCCTGCGGCAAGCCTGGGAGACCGGTCCGCTGCACTCCCGCGAACTGGGCAGGCCCGTCAGCTGGGCCGGCGTCACCACGGGTGTGCCCATGGCACCCAATGGCGGCTACGTGCCCGCCTCCCGGTTCACCCATCGCACCGGCACCGGCGCGGGCCAGGCGGACGGCGTCGCCGACCCACACGCCGTGCTGCGGGAGATGGGGCGCGGCGCGACCGTGGTCCTGCGTGGCCTGGTGCGCTACAGCCCCGAAGTCGCCGCCTTCTGCGAACAGCTGTCGACCGAGCTCGGCTTCCCCACCTCGGCCGGTGCCTACCTCACCCCGGCGAACTCCCGCGGCGCGGGCCCGCACTACGACCCGATGTCCGTCCTGGTCCGCCAGGTGCACGGGGTGAAGCACCGGCGCATCCAGGCCCCGCCCACCTGCTGGCCGCGCACCCTGCCCGCGCCCAGCGAACGGTACGACACCCCGGTGATCGCCGAACTCGACCTGCACCCCGGCGAAACCCTCTACATCCCGCGCGGCGTGGTCCACGACGCCTGGACCACCGACAGCGAGTCCGTCCACATCACCTTCAGCGGCGACACCCCGCCTATGGGGGCCGACGTCCCGCACGACCTCGTCGACCAGGCCGCCGCCGCGGACCCAGCCCTGCGCGAGACCTTGCCCCGGCGCTTCGCCGACGACCCGGACGTTCTCGCGGGTCAGGCCAAGGAACGCCTCGCCGCCCTGCGCGCCTTCCTCGACACCGTCGACACCGACCAGTTGGCCGCCGGCATCGTCGACCGCCACGCGGCCCTGCCCGAGCCAGCACCCCGCGGCCGCCTCGCCAACGCCCTCGCCGGCACACCCGCCACGGAGCCGCCCCGGTGACGTCCGCCGACACCCGCTTCCCCCGCGTCCTGGCCGCCGCCGCGCTCTCCAACGTCGGCGACGGCATCCGCGTGGTCGCCCTGCCCCTGCTGGCCGCGGCCACCACACAGGACGCGTTCGCGGTGAGCGCCCTGACCGCGGTGGCCTTCCTGCCCTGGTTCCTCTTCGGCCTGCCCATCGGCGCCCTGGTCGACCGCAGCCGCCCGGAGCGGTTCATGGTCTGGGCGAACACCGCCCGCACCCTGCTCCTGGCCGTCCTGGCTCTCGCCCTCCTGGCCGATATGCGCTCCATGGCACTGCTGTACACCCTCGCTTTCCTCCTCGGCATCGGCGAAGCCGCCTACGACAACGCCGCCCAGTCCCTGATCCCCCGCGTGGTCCCGGACGAGAACCTGGAGAAGGCCAACAGTGCGCTGATCACCGCAGAACGCGTCGGTCAGGACCTGGTCGGGCCCGCCCTGGGCGGCCTGCTGTTCGCTCTCTCCCCCGCCCTGCCCTTCGGCCTCAACGCCGCCGCCATGGCCGTGGGCGTTCTGCTGCTCGCCCGCCTGCGCACCACCACTCCCACCCCGGTCGCCGCCACGCCCGGCGGGCGGGTGGTCCGCACCGTCTTCGCCGACGCCGTGGCCGGCATGCGCTGGCTGTGGCAGGCCCGCTTCGTACGCGCCGTCGTCCTCACCGGCTCCGCGCTCACCTTCTTCACCATGGCCTGGGAAGCCACCCTGGTCCTGCTGGCCCGCGGCCCCATGGGCGTGTCGGAGTCCGGCTACGGCGTCATGCTCGCCATCGGCGCGATCGGCGGCGTCACCGGCGCCCTCGTCACCCCCGCGCTCGTCCGCCGCTTCGACCGCCGCGCCCTCCAGATCACGGCGATCGCCACGACCGCCGCCCTCGCCCTCGCCCTCGCCGCCTTCCCCCACCCGGCCCTGGCAGCCCTCGCCTGGGGCGGCACCGGCGCCGCCTTCGCCGTCTGGAACGTCCTGTCGGTCACCCTGCGCCAGCGCCTCGTCCCCGCCGGCCTCCTGGGCCGCGTCAACAGCGCCAACCGCACCTTCTCCATGGCTGCCGTCCCTCTCGGAGCCGTCACCGGCGGAGCCGTCGCCAATGCCTTCGGCCTGCGCGCACCCCTGTGGCTGGCAGCCGGCGCCCTGACCGTCCTGGCCGTGGCCTACGCCGTACTGACCCGAACCGGCCCGGCCCGGGAAGCCGCCCCCGAACAGGACAAGGCGACGGAGCGGCAATGACCACAACCCTCGACGATCTACGGCGAATCCGCCTGTCCCCGTTCCGGTACCTGCTGAACCGCCTGCCTGCCCTGCGCGTCACCGATCTCTACGACGACGACCCGCGGCCGCGTGGCACTCGCCCTGGCCGCGGCGGCCTGTCCGTCACAGCGGTCGACACCTCGTATGCCGCAACCGCCCGGCTCAACGCCCACCTGGACAAGCATCCCGACCTCGCCGCTCGTATACGGGTGACGCGTCAGGACATCTTCGACAGCGCGGGCGGCCCTCGGCGAGGAATACGCGACAGCCGTACGAACGCCAGGTCCAGCTCCGGCGGCTCCAGGATCAGGGAGTAGAACCCCAGTCGCTCGGCCGCGTCGACGGCGGCGAACACTCTTTCTTGCTGCCCGGCTCGGTCGCGCCGCCAGGCGCCGGGCACGGAGGAAGGTCCCCGCACCCGACAATCCGGACACAGCCCCGGGTACACAGCACCCCTGCCTTATTGCACACTGGTTGCAATAGCTATATGCATGCAGAAAGGGTGGTCGTGTGCCGTCTCCGTTCGGCCTGACGCACTCGGACATCCGCCTCTTCACAGGCGAGGACCTGCTCACGCATGCCGCCACGCTGCACTCCGTGTATGCCGACGCCTTCTGCGCCCCGCCCTGGAACGAGGACGAGGAGCAGGCGGTCGAGTTCGTGGGACGGCTGGCGGTCAACGTGCACCGGCCGGGCTTCACCGCCGCGCTCGCCCTCACAGGCTCGGAGGTGGCCGGCTTCGCCACGGCCTGGACCACTCGCGCCCCCTTCCCCACGGACCGCTGCTACCCCCAAGCCGCCGCAGGTCTCGGCCCCGAGCGCACCCTGCAGTGGCTGTGCGGCGCACGCGAAATCGACGAACTCGCCGTCCGCCCCGCCACCCAGGGCACCGGCATCGCCGCCGCACTCCTTCAGGCCGTCACCACCGACGCCCCCGAAGGCCGCACTTGGCTGCTCACCTCGGTCCGGGCACCCCGGGCCCTCGCCTTCTACCGCCGCCAGGGCTGGACCCAGGCCACCCGTCCCTCCTCGCAGGACAACGGCATCACCGTCTTCCTCGGCCCCCACCATCCGGCCCGTACGGCCGCCGCCCTGCCCTTATGACGCACGTCGGACCGACACCACGCCCAGTTCTCTTCTCCTTGAGCGGGCGGCCGCCCCACAACGCTCCACCCGGGCTCTCAACGAATGCCTCAATGGGCACGAGGGTGGCCGCAATCCGGTCCGCGATCAGGGATGGGCGTCCTCCCCCTGGGCGACAGCCCGGCTGCCCCCGCACGCAGCCGTCTACCGGGCGCACCGCACCTGCTGTGACGTCGGTTCATCCATGCCTCCCACAGGAGACTTCTCCGGCAGACCGGCTCCCGACCAGATCTCCAGCAAGGCGCCCGAGGGGAGGATCTGCAGTAGGATGAGTAGCATGAGCGAGCCTACCGGCAAGTATTCGATCACCATGCCGCGCGATATCGCCGAAGCCGCCAAGGCCCGCAGCGGTCCCTCCGGTCTCTCTGCTTACGTGGCTGCCGCCGTGGCCCGGCAGATCGAGCGCGACAATCTCAACGAACTCATCCGGGTCGCCGAAGCCGAGCACGGGCCCGTCACCGACGAGGAGATCCAGGCGCTGCGCGACCAGCTCCACCAGGCCCGCCGTGAGCAGACCGATCAGACGCAGGGCGGGGCGAACGCCGCGTGACCCGCTCCCCCGCCCTTCCCGGCGGCACGCTGGTCCTGGACAGTGAGGGACTGGCCAAGGCCGTCCTGCGTGACCGCACGGTCACCGGCTGGCTGGCCCTCGCCCGCGCCGACGACCTGCGCGTGATCACCTCCGCGGCAACCCTCGTCGAGGTGGTCCACCCCCGGATCAACCGCCCGGCCCTGGAATGGACGTTGTCCCGCCTGGTCGTCGAGCCGGTCACCGAGCCGATCGCCCGCCACGCCGCCGCCATCCTCGCCGATGCCGGCCTGCACGGCCACAAATACGCCATCGACGCCATGCTCAGCGCCACCGCCCTCGCCGCCCCCGGCCCCGTCACGATCCTCACCTCGGATCCCGAGGACCTGACCGTGCTGTGCGGCGGACGGGCCACCGTGATCAAGGTCTGATCCGACCCCTCGTCGATGGGGCAGTGCTTTTCGGCCCAGCCGCTACTGATCCAGGTCAGGTGACTGGTCCTCGTAGGCGCTCCGAAGCCCTTCGACGCGCTGGTTGTTGATGGACTGCCGGTCGTACAGGCACTTCGCGTAACGGCTCAGCAGGACCTCGACGCCGTTCCCCGCCCGCTGGGCGACCTCAGCCGGATCCGCCCCGGCACCACAGCCACGTGGACAGCGCCGAATGCCGCAGGTCGTACGGACGCTTCGCCAGCGGGGTGCCGGCGGTGGTGCAGCCGATGCCCCGGTCCTGCTCGGTGAAGAACAGCCGCCCGTCGTCGGCCGCGCCGAACCCTCGGGGCGGTTCTTCAGCCCGCGCTCGTCGTGGAACTGGCCGGTGCCGGTCCACCGTTTGCCCGCCTGCGGCCGAGTACGGCGCGAGATCAACCGCCCCCAACCAATCCTGGACAGGCGGCAGTCCCGCAATGCCACCGCAACCGCCTCCTCGGGGCGCAGACCCGCGTAGTACATGCCGGCGAAGAACCCGACCAGCCGACAACCGCGGGCACGACGGTGCGCTTGCGTCGCATCGTCTCCACGGCCGCCTCACCACCGTCGAGCTTGCGGCGCAACGATTCCAGTACATCGCGCGCCGGCACCGGATCATGCAGGTCGACCAGGGGTCGGGACGCCTTGGCCACCCACTGCAGCACCAGCCGGTCTTCCGCCGGCATCAGCGGTCCGCATCGTTCCTCCAGGACTTGGGAAGATACAACTCGCCACCCCGAACCACCGACGCCTCGGTCGATCGATCCCTGATCCCCTATCACCGCTGAAGACATCGGACGCATTCATCCAGGTCGAACTCATTCATCTAGGTCGAGCTGGGGCGGCCGGGACGTGTGGTCGCCAGGATGCCGCCCAGGAGGGTTCCCAGCGTGCCGAGCGATTCCATGGAATGTGCCGCCCGTTTCGCCACCGCGCCACCGCTGCGCAATTCGGCGTTCACCTGCTGGAATACCTGCTCGTCCAGGAAGTAGGCCCAGCGTCGGATCCCGAGGCCCCGCGTGAGCTTCACCAGTGTCTCGATCGTCAGATTCGTGCCCTCGGCCGACTCCGCGGCGGCCAGGGTACGTTTTGAGACACTTGTCAGCCGGGCCAACTCCATTAAGGTGAACGGGCCTTCCGGGTGATGTCGTCGTATATGACGCAACCGCCTGGCGATCTCGGGAATCACCGATGCCTGCTCGTCAGCGTCGCAGGGCGAGGAACCTGAGGCCTCGCCGTTTCCACTGCTGGCCATTTCTACACCTCCGGGTGCAGTTTATTGCAACTTCCATGATCCAATTTTGAAGTAGTCGTTGACCGGTGCCGCGCGTCGACTTAAACTCGCTGGGCAGCTATGGGAAACGGGGGACAACATGAAGGGTTCAAAATCCAAACAGATTGAGCAAACACTTCAGACCGCGGATGCATCGAACGGAAATATTCTGCTCTGCGTCTCAAGGGAATGCATATGCTGGTGAATCTACTGGGTGATATGGAGGTGGTGGAGGACGGCGTTGCGGTTGCGCTGGCGGGCGAAAAGCTGCGGGCCATCATGGCTGTCCTTGCGTTATCCCCCGGCACATCCGTCTCATTCAACGATCTCATAGACGAACTGTGGGGAGAGCGGCCGCCGAGGAATGCCGCCAACTCCCTCCAGAGTCACATCGCCCGGCTGCGCCGCATTCTTGCGGAAGGCACGGGAAAGCCGGACATGCGCGAGGTCATCGAGACCACCCCCTCCGGTTACATCCTCCGCATACGGCCCGTCGACGTGGACGCCACCCGATTCGAGACACTCATCACCTCGGTCGAACGGATCATTGACATTTCCCCTCAGCAGGTCGCCGAGCGACTCACCGAGGCGCTCGCGCTCTGGAGGGGGCCCGCACTTCTGGACGCCGGTTCCGGCATGATGTGCCGAACCGCCTACGCAGGCCTGGAAGAGACCCGGCTGATCGCTCGCGAGCGTCTGATCGACGCACGCCTCGCACTGGGTGAATACCAGGCGATGGTGCCGGAGATCGAACAGCTCTCCATGCAGTATCCCTTGAGGGAGAGATTCTGTGAACAGCTCATGACCGCGCTGTACCACTCGGGGCGCCAAGCGGAAGCACTCGACGCATATCAGCGCACCCGACACCGGCTGACCCACGACCTGGGTCTCGAACCGAGCGAGAGGCTGCAACAGCGGTTTCAGAAGATACTCAGCCGCACACCGATGGTCCGGTGAAGGTCTGCTCTCTAGATTGACTTGGTCACCCTTAGTATCTGCCAGATGGCCCCCGGCCTCACACCGCCCTCGAAGGCGAGATACTCCGGGAGCACCAGGTGCGGTCCCCACTTCTCCTTGTAGGCGAGCTGGCTTCTGGACGGATAGACGGACTCACCGTGCTCCGCCAGGAACCTCATGAACTTCGCCGTCATCGGGCTGTGGCCCGGCAACTCGTGCTCGGACCGCAGCGTCGTGAACGGAGTGAAGCCGAAGTGCAGCCACTGCGCCCCCTCCTCCCGGAAGACGCCCATGGCCGTGGAGTTGAGGGCCTCCATGACGCCGGGAGGGGGGTCCGCGACTCGCCGGCTGAGGTCGTGCAGCCACCCGGGGTTCGAGCCGTAGGCCGGCGAGTAGGAGATGTAGGCGATGGGCGCCCCCTCCAGCAGGCCGACGAAGAGTCTGCGATGTTTCTGCGCGGGACCTCCGAGCTGGCCCACCAGGAATTCGATCTCCTTCACGTGTCGGCCCTTCGATCGCAGCCAGTTGCTGTCGAGCTGGGCCAACTGGCTCCGGTAGCTGTCGAAATCGACCTCGCGCACCTCGAGACCGCTCCGCTCGGCGCGCGATATCTTGTTCCGGATCTTGACGAACTTCGATCCGCGCAGGGAGAAACCAGCGAGGTCCACCGAATATGACGCACCGACTTGGTTGACCACAAAACCTTCGGACTCGTACATACCGGAGTCCGATGTCTGCAGCTGCATCGCGACGATGCGACGACGCTTCTCGGCCGCGAACTTCTTGAACTCGCGCAGTAGTTCCACGCGGCGTTCCTCCGGGGCGAACACTCCTCCGAACTGAATCAGATAGCGGCCGGCTCCACGGAAGACGATCACCCCCTCCTCCCCGGACACAGAGAAGGTTTCATTTCCGTCGTTAAGGGCCAGAAACGCGCTCGGGTTGTCCGCGTACTTTTCGATCGCCGACTTAATCCGTGACCTTTCGAGGTCACTCATGAGACTCGGGGCCGGCGCCTGTTCCTTTGACCGCTTCATGGAAAATCCATCCTTCACGTCGCCTCGCCACAGCACCTGAGGGAAAGCATATCCATTGCTGCGGCAAGTCGTCTGACAGGATGGTTTCAGCGCGCTGTCAGTGCTGTTTCAGTGCCCGCTGTCAGGGTCGAGGCAACGTCGAAATGCCCACCGAGAACGTGAACACGACAGCAGGGAGTGAGAGTGGGGATCACGCAGTTGTCCCACGCGAATCCGGCTCCATCAAATGCGGTGAGAAGCACCGTTCCTTTCCGGTCCTATTCTTCCTATGTGGGCGGGCAGGACCGCGACAGCGATGCCTGGGTGTATGTCGTGAATTCCGGGGTGCTGCTGGACGACGCTTTCGCGAGCCTGTCGCTCAAGCGGAGGCTGGAGCAGGGGCGCGTCGCGCCCAAGGACCTCCCACCCAGCATCGTCGGCCGTGTCGCGAAGGCGGACCGGCCGACCGTCGAGGCGGCGCTGGAGGCGGCCGCGGCCGCCGCGCCGGTCTGGGGGGCCTACCCCCTGGAGACGCGCCTCGAGAAGGTCGGCGAGCTCCTCTATCGCAGGCTGACCGAACGAGCCGAGGAGATCACGCGGATCCTGGTCGCCGAAGGGCACCCGGTGGTCCTGGCCCGCTGGCAGGTCTCGGGAATGCTGGAGTGCTTCGGTCCGGAATCGTTGGGCTTCTACCGCTCGCAGATGCACCAGGAGTTCCGGCACGGCGAGCGCCGCATCCAGGTCCGCCGGTGCCCGGACGGCGTGGTGTGCCTGAACCCGCCGCAGAACGCGCCCTTGTCCAGCGCCCTGCTGGGCGTCACGTCCATCATGGCCGGCAACGCCCTGGTCGTCCGCGCTCCGCGCAGCGCGCCCCTCGGTGCGATGTACGTCCTGCACGAGGTGGTACGGCCGGTGCTCGAAGAGGTCGGGGCGCCGCCCGGCACGCTCAACGTGGTGTGCGGGGACCCCGTTCCGCTGCTCTCGGCGTGGGTGGAGAGCCCTCATGTGAACGACATCATCTACTTCGGCAGCAGCGAGAACGGCGTCCGGTTCCAGGAGCGCTGCCTTGCCGCGGGCAAGAAGCCGATCCTGGAACTCGCGGGCAACGACGTGGTGGTGGTCTGGAAGGACGCCGACCCGGAGCTGGTGGCGGAAGCGCTGACGGAGAGCTTCTACGGCTCGGGCCAGCTCTGCATGATCCCCAACCAGGTGGTGGTGCACCCGGACATCGCCGACGCCCTCATCGCCTCCCTCGTCCGCCAGGTCGGCCACATCAGGCCGGGGCGGCCGGAGGAGGAAGACGTCCTGCTCACCCCCGTGCTGCGCAACGAGAAGTTCTTCAGCTGCCTGCGCGACGCGTTGGACAAGGGCGCCGAACTGGCCTGTGGCGGACACGCGATGCAGGCCGACGAGAGCCGCGACACCGCCGGCATCTTCCTGGAACCGACGGTCGTGGTCGTACGCGGCCTGGAGGGCGCGCGCGACATCGACGCCGTACGACACGAGACGTTCTTCCCGCTGTTGCCGCTCATCGTCGCGGAACCGGCGCCGGACGAGGTGCTCCTTGAGCGCTTCGTCGCCTATGTGAACAGCAATGAGTACGGCCTGCGCAATTCGGTGTGGGCGACCTCGTCGACGGTCGTCGACACCTTCCTGAGCCAGATCCGCAGCGGCGGACTGCTGAAGATCAACGACTCCCACATCGGCTTTCTCCCCTATCTGCCCACCCACGGCGGCACCGGCCTGACCGGAGGTGTCTTCGGCGAGGCCAACTATCCGATCCTGCGGACGAGCCACCTGCAGGGAGTCAGCATCAGCCCCGGATCCAGGCCTCGGGAGGCCGTCTTCGGAGCGTGGAAGGCCTTGTTCCCCACGAAGAGGAGTCGCGAGTTCTGATGCGTTCACTCGACGCGGCACGACGGACGTGCGAGGACTTCCTGCCCGGCCTCCTGGGCGGACTCGGCGACGTCCCGCTGGAAGAGCTCGAGCGGCCGGGCAGCCCCTCCGTCGACCTCTTCCGCTCAGCCGGTGGACCCGGTCTGGTGATCCCCAAGACCTATGAGGGGGCGGGCGCGGATCCGCTCCAGGCCCTGGAGGTGACGCGCGCCATCGCCGCGGCGGCCCCCTCACTGGCCGTCGCCACCACCATGCACCACTTCTCGGTGGCCACCCTCTTCACGCTCGCCGACAGCCTGCGGAACAGCGGCATGGAGTGGGCGCTCCTGGAGGGCATCTGCTCCCAGAACCTGTTGGTGGCCTCCGGTTTCGCCGAAGGGCAGCCGGGGCGCGGCATCCTCGCCCCCACGATGACCGCACGGGCCGTCGAGGGCGGCTACGCCATCGACGGATCGAAGAAGCCGTGCAGTCTGTCCCGGTCGATGGACCTGCTCACCGCGAGCGTGGCGCTGCCCCGGCCGGACGGCGGCAGCGACCTGGCGGTGCTGCTCGTGCCGAGCGAGGTCGAGGGCATGAGCGTGCGGCCGTTCTGGTCCAGCTGGGCGCTGGCGGGCGCGGAGAGCGACGAGATCCGGCTCACCGACGTATTCGTCGACGAACAGCAGCTCATGCGGACCGAGTTGGGTGACGCGGGGGAGCTCGACGAACTCCAGACCGTCGGGTTCATCTGGTTCGAACTGCTCATCTCGGCCTGTTACGTGGGCATGGCCAGCTCCCTCGTCGAGCGGGTGGTGGCCCGCGGGCGCGGCAGCGAGTCCGACCGTGCCCAGCTGGTCGCGCGTCTTGAGTCGGCCATGCTCCTGCTGGAGGGCGCGGCCCGCATGATCATGGACGGCGAGACGGGCAACACCGCGCTCGGCAAAGCTCTGTTGGCCAGGTTCGGCTGCCAGGACGCGCTCGGCGACGCGGTCCGCCGGGCCGTGGAAGCGCTCGGCGGCATGGCGTTCATCGGCTCCTCGGACGTCGCCTACCTCGCCGCGGCCTCACACGGCCTCGCCTTCCACCCCCCATCCCGCAGCAGCTTCGCCGGCCCCTTCATGGAGCACGTCGACGGCCGGCCGCTGAGACTCACATGAGGACACCGATGAGCGTCACATCAGCACCCTCCGCGACGTCCGCCGGGAGCGCCGGACCGGCGTACGAGCGAGAGGCGCTGGGGAAGCTCTACCGGACCCGGCTCAACAAGGGCCGGGCCGTCCTCGGCGAGATGTTCGGCGGCCACGTCGAGTGGGAATCGAAGGGCGCCTGGGTGACCACCACCGAGGGCAAGCGCATCCTCAACTGCGGTGGGTACGGCGTACTGCTGCTGGGCGCGCGGCACCCCACCGTCGTACGACTGGTCGAGGAGCAGCTGCACCGGAACCCGGTCGCCACCCGAGTGCTCCTGGAACCGCAGGCGGCCCTGGCGGCGGACGCCCTGGTGGAGGTGGTCCCGCCCGGCCTCGAACGCGTCCACTTCGCGAGCTCGGGGGCCGAGGCCGTCGAGACCGTCATCAAGATGGCCCGGACCAAGGGCAAGGACCAGCTGGTGGCGATGCACGCCGGCTACCACGGCAAGACCATGGGGGCGCTCAGCCTCACCGGCAAGGAGATGTTCCAGGCCCCCTTCCGGCCGTTGCTGCCCGACGTCCACCATGTGCCGTTCGGCGACGCCGAGGCACTGGAGCGGTTGCTCGCCACCATTCCGGGGCGGGGCTGCGTCGTCGTCGAGCCCGTCCAGGGAGAGGCAGGTGTCATTCTGCCGCCCGACGGCTATCTGCGGGCCGTGGCCGAGGCGTGCCGCCGGCACGGCGCGTTCTTCGTGCTGGATGAGGTGCAGACCGGACTCGGCCGTCTGGGCACCTGGTTCGGGGCGGACCGGGAGGGCGTCACGCCCGACGCGCTGCTCGTGGGCAAGGGGCTCAGCGGCGGTGTGATCCCCGTGTCGGCGGTGGTGGCCACGCCGAGCGCGTTCTCCGTCTTCGACCGCGACCCCTATCTGCACACGTCCACGTTCTCCGGCGTGCCTCTCGCCATGGCGGCGGCTCGCGGCGCGATCACGGCCATCAAGGACGAAGGGCTCGTCGAACGCTCCCGTGAATTGGGTGCCGAACTGCTCACGACCCTGGGCGACACGGTCAGGGAGCACTTCGGCGACGCGGTCCACGAGGTGCGTGGGCGCGGCCTTCTGCTCGGATTCGAGTTCGCCGAGCCCGGTATCGCCGGGGACCTGCTGATCGAGCTGGTCGCGCGGGGCGTCATCGCCAATCACTCGCTCAACTCCCATCTGACGCTGCGGCTGACGCCGCCCGCGATCCTCGACAGGTCGGAAGTGGCATTCCTGTACGAGGCGTTCGACAGCGCCTGCCGGGCGCAGGCGTCCCGTTACGTGCCGACTTCCAAAGGTGGCCCTGATCATGCGTAGTGTTCACGTGGCTCTCGCCGTGCCGGACACCGACCCCGGCGCGGTCTTCGACCGGGTGCGGCACTTCGCCGCCTACCCCGAGCTGGTTCCCGTGGTCCGGTCCGTGACCGTGCACGAGGTCAGTGCCACGGAGGAGACCAGCGACTGGGAGGTGTACTTCCACAACGGCATCCTGAGCTGGACGGAGGAGGACCGCCTGGACCGGGCGCGGCTGACGATCGACTTCTCCCAACTCGACGGTGACTTCGACTCGTTCACCGGATCCTGGCGCGTGTCCCGGGCGGGCGCGGGGTGCCGCGTGGACTTCGACGCCGAGTTCGACTTCGGCATTCCGAGTCTGGCCGGAATCCTGGATCCGGTCGCCGTGCGGGTCTTCAAGGAGACCATCGCCCGCATCGTCAGCGCCCTCTTCGCCGGCGCCGCCGTGATGGACGACGAGGCGGTCGCAGAGGCACTTGCGGGGTCGAGCTGATGGACACCAAGAACCTCTTCATGACCGGCACCACCGCGTGGCTGGTCCGCGCGGAGTACGGTCTTGGCCTGATCGTCTCGGTGGTGCTGTTCTTCGTGCACCTCGGCGACGTGCGCTGGATCCCGGCCGTCGTGCTCTTCGTCTACATCGACCTGATCGGCTACCTGCCCGGCGCCTACCGCTATCACCGCACCCACGCCAGGGACAAGGCCGCTGGGCGGTCCGGCGGCACGGAGATCCCGAAGATCTACTACATCCTCTACAACGTCATGCACAGCCTGGTGACACAGGGCCTCGTCGCGCTGGTGTGGATATCGGTGTGGGGCTTCGAGTGGGCCCTGCTGGCCCTGCCCATCCATCTCTTCGGCGACCGCGCGCTGTTCGGGAACTTCCTCAAGCCCTTCGCCCTGGCCTTCGAGCCGGAGGTACACCCCGCGTACCGGCGCTTCAGGAGCGAGTTCGGCGAGGTGGTGGCAGCGAGTGACGCCGTACGCGTGCCGCGGCCGGTCGGGACGGGCTCGCTGTGAGCGGCGTGACCGCCGAGCAGACGCTCACGGCCTGGCCGCCGGGAGCGGCGGCGCCGTCGGCGGCGGTATCGGCGGGCGGCCCCGCGGACCAGCTGGCCACCGGTGTCGTGGTGCTGACCTGCGGTGGCGAGGCGGATGTCCAGGGAGTCACCGTCAGCACGCTGGCCCTGGCGTCGGTCGAGCCGCCCATCGTCTCCGTCGCGTTACGGCGCGGGAGCCGGGGGCTGAGGGTTCTGCTCGGCACCTCCGCCTTCGTCGTCAACGTCCTGGGATCGGGGCAGGAAGGGCTGGCCAGGCACTTCGCCCACAGACGCCGGCCGACGGGCGTCGATCAGCTGGCTCCCGAGACCTGGGCCGGCCGCACGCAGGACGGCGTGCCCGTGCTGCGTGACGCCTTCGGCTGGCTGCTGTGCAGCGTGCAGCGCACCGTGCCGGTGGGTGATCACGAACTGCTGCTGGCCGGGGTCGACCGGTCCGTGCGCGGCGGTGGCGCGCCGCTGCTCAACTTCGCCGGCGGGTTGCACCGGTTGCCTGCCACCACGACTTCGGAGAGGGACTGACCATGGCTTTCGCGAACATCCCGGCAGAGGCCGACTGGACGCAAGCCCCGTCGCTGGTGGACGGGGCCATCGAACTCGAACTGAGCGCACGCTCGTGCGACCTGCGGTACTGGCTGGGCGCCGTACCGCAGGGCACCCTGCAAGGCAACGTGCTGGGGCACGCCGACGACGTACGCCCCCATCCCGTGACGACCCGGCCGGGCCCGTTGAACAGCGCGCTCACGCAGGAGCTGGCGTTCCGCTCCATCGCGGAGGAGAAGGCCACGCGCGCCATCGCCCACATGGTGGCGCTGGCCCCCGACAACGACAGCCTGGAGTTCTACTCCACCCAGCTGCTCGACGAGGCACGGCACGCCATGGTGTTCCGGAGCCATCTGCTGCAACTGGGCATAGGGCAGGACGAACTGTGGGCGACCGTCGAACGTCTCGCGGGGGCCGACCGGGACGCGGTCCTGGTGCCGCTGGAGGAGTTCGGGCTGCGCGCCCTGCGCGACCGGGGTGACTTCATCGGCGGCGTGCTGGTCCTGACGGTCCTGGTCGAGGGTGTCCTGGCGCCGGCCGCCGAGCTGAGCGAGCGCAAGTGGCGCGTCTTCGATCCGGCCGCCGCCGACATCGAGCGCGGCGCGGGCATCGACGAGATACGGCATCTGGCGGTCGGCAGTTCGATCATCCGCGATCACCTGCTCAACCGCCCCGAGGACAAGCCGCGCCTCCTGGAACTCCTGAAGGAGGGCTACGAGCTGTGGGGGCGGCTGCCGGTCGAGGACGTGGTGCTCGACCGGGAGAAGCTCTTCCAGCAGGGCGTCGAACAGCACGGCGAGCTGCTCGGCGACTACGAGGTGTGGCCCGGACGCCGGCTCGTCGACACCACGATCGAGGAGCGCATGGCCACCGGTCAGGAGTGGGCGCAGCGCATGCAGCGCTCCCGCCTCGCTTCCATGGGCCTTGAGGAGGCGCTGTGACCCACCTGGACAAGGGGCCCGACACACCGGTGGCCGGTGCCGTGAGCGCCGCTCGGACCGGGCCGGCCGACCTGGACGAGGTCACCCGCCTGGTGAGGTCCGCCGGACTGATGGATCAGCAGCCCGCCTACTACGTCTACAAGATCGCGTTCAATCTGCTGCTGCTGTCCGGGGCCTGGACCCTCTTCGCCTGGCTGGGCGACAGCTGGTGGCAGCTGGCGACCGCGGTGCTGCTCGCCTTCTGCTTCGCCCAGACGGATCTGGTGGGACACGACGCGGGCCACCGGCAGATCTTCCGCACCCGCAAGGCGAGTGACGTCATCGGGTACCTCCACGGCAATCTGCTGACCGGCGTCAGCTTCGGCTGGTGGGTGGGACACCACACGAAGCACCACAACTACCCCAACCACCTCTCCCTCGACCCGGACGTCACACGCCGTCAGGTCATCTTCGCGAGCAAGGACCGCAGCAAACGCACCAGTACCGCCGGGCGGTTCATCGTGCGCCACCAGGCCTGGATGTTCTACGTACTGATCATGATGGAAGGGCTGCGACTGCATCTGTCCGGTTATGTGGCGGCCCGCAAAGGGGCGCTCAAGCGGCACAAGGCCGCCGACCTGAGCGTGCTCACCTTCCATCTGGTGGCCTATCTCGCCGCCGTGTTCTATGTGCTGCCGCCGGGCAAGGCCGTCGCGTTCATCGTGGTCCATCAGGCGCTGTTCGGCTTCTACATGGGCCTGCTGTTCGCGCCGAACCACAAGGGTCTGCCCGTGCGGGACGGCGAGAAGGAGGAGCTGGACTGGATCACCCGCCAGGTGGTCACGTCGCGCAACCTGCTCCCCAGCCGCATCACCCAGTTCTTCTACGGCGGGCTCAACTACCAGATCGAGCACCACCTGTTCCCGTCCATGCCCCGCCGCAACCTGCATCGGGCACAACCTCTGATCAAGGACTACCTCGTGAGCCACGGGCTCCCCTACGTCGAAGTACGAGTGGTGAGGTCCTATCTGGAAGTCGCGGACTACCTGGGCGAAGTCAGCCGGCAGGTACGGGACCTGGAGCAGGAGGACGCCGTCCTCGCGCGGGCCCGTCGGTGAGCCCGACGGCAGTGGTCCGGGGCATCGGCGCCTGGGTTCCTCCCCGGGTCGTGACCAATGAGGAGCTGGCCGCGGAGCTCGACACCTCGGACGAGTGGATCCGCGGCAGGACCGGTATCGCCCGGCGGCACATCGCCGACCCGGGTATGGCCACCTCGGACCTGGCGGTCGAGGCCGGCGGCAGAGCGCTGAAGTCCGCTTCGATGGATGCGGCGGACTGCGTCATCGTGGCCACCACCACGCCGGACCGGGTCTGCCCGGCCACCGCGCCCCTGGTGGCCTCCCGGCTCGGCCTGGGCACGGCCGCAGCGTTCGACGTGGGCGCGGTGTGCACCGGATTCCTCTACGCGCTGGCCGCCGGGGCCGGACTCGTCACCGCGGGTACGGCCCAGAGCGTCCTCGTGCTGGGCGCCGACACCTTCTCCAGCATCCTCGACCCCCAGGACCGCTCGACCCGGGCCGTCTTCGGGGACGGGGCGGGCGGGGCCGTGGTGACCGCGGGCGACGCCGAGGAGCCGGGCGCCCTGGGCCATTTCGACCTGGCGAGCGACGGCACGGGCAGCGGGCTGATCACTGTTCCCTCGGGCGGCTCCCGCGACCCGATCCGCGCCGACTCGGTGGAGCGGGCCGATCCGTACTTCCGCATGGAGGGCAAGGCCGTCTTCCGCAACGCGGTGGAACGGATGGCCGCGTCCGCCCGGCGCGTCGCCGAGGACAAGGGCTGGAGCGTGGCCACCATCGACCTGCTGGTGGCCCACCAGGCGAATCTGCGCATCATGCACGCCGTCGCCGATCAGATGAGGCTCCCCCGCGAGCGCTGCGCGGTCAACGTCGACCGGGTCGGCAACACCGCGGCGGCGTCCATCCCGCTCGCGCTCGTCGACGCGGTGGAGGACGGCACGCTCCTCCCCGGCCACCAGGTGGTCCTGACCGCCTTCGGCGGTGGACTCACGTGGGGCTCGTGCGCCCTGAGATGGCCCGACCTGACGCCCGGCTGAGAACAGCGCGCCCCCGAAGGAAAACAGTCCGTCCCGCCCCCGTCCAACAGCAGTACCTGACATCTCGAGGAGACTCCGATGAGCGACACCAACGGCATCTACGATCGTCTCGTGGCCCTACTGGCGGAGGGCTTCGGCCTGGAGACCGGCGAGATCGATCCGGACCAGACGTTCAGCGAACTGGAGATGGACTCCCTCGCTCTGGTCGAGCTCGGCCTCACCGCCCAGCAGGAGTTCGGCGTCGCGCTCGCGGACGAGGATATCCAGTCGGGCGACACCATCAGCCAGGCCGCCAAGGTCATCGAGACCAAGGTGGCGAGCCTCGCATGACGTCCGCCCGCAGACCGTCGCACGTGGCGGTGACCGGCATCGGCCTGGTGACCGCCGCGGGCATCGGCGCGGAGACCGCGTGGCGGAACATCTGCGCGGGCGAGGCGACGGCCGCGGCGCCCGTCCCCGCGCTGGAGGGAACGCCCGCCGATTTCGGCTGCGCGGTCCAGGACTTCGGCCGGTCGGGCCTCATCGAGCGGCGCAAGGCATGGAGGCTCGACCGCAGCAGTCAGTTCGCCGTCGCCGCGGCGAGCGAGGCGCTGGCGGACTCCGGCCTCTCCCCCGCCACCTGGGACGGAGCCCGCGTCGCCGTGGTGCTCGGCAGCGGCATCGGTGGTGCGGCCACCTGGGAGAAGCAGCACCAGGCGCTGCTGCGGGACGGACCCGAACGGGTCTCCTCGCTCCTCATCCCGATGCTGGCCATCAACATGGCGGCGGGCTACGTGGCCATGGAGTGCGGCGCGCAGGGCCCCAACCTCGTCACGGCGACGGCCTGCGCGTCGGGCGCCACAGCCGTGGGCGTCGCCCGTGACCTGCTGCGGTCCGGAGCCTGCGACGTCGTGATCACCGGCGGCACCGAAGCGTGCCTGGTCCCCTCCATCATCTCCGGATTCAGTCAGATGGGCGCGCTGTCCCAGCGGCGCGGGGATCTCCGTACCGCCTCCCGCCCCTTCGACGTCGACCGGGACGGATTCGTGCCCGCGGAGGGCGCCGCCGTCCTGGTCCTCGAACGGGCCGAGGACGCACAGGCCCGTCGAGCACGGGTCCACGCGCTGGTCAGTGGATACGGCGCGTCCGCGGACGCCTACAACGCCACCGCCCCCGACCCCGAGGGCGTGGGGGCGGAACTGGCGCTGCGGGCCGCCCTGGCCGACGCCGGCGTCGGCCCTGGGGACGTCGACCACGTGAACGCACATGGGACCTCCACGCCGCTGAACGATGTCGCCGAGGCGAGACTCATCAGCCGCGCGCTCGGGGCGCGTCCGGCCGTGTCCTCGGTGAAGGGCGTGCTCGGGCACGCGCTCGGCGCGGCCGGGGCGATCGAGGCCGCGGTCACGGCGATGACACTGGAGCGCGGTTTCATTCCACCGACCGCCAACCTGGAGAGCCAGGACCCCCGCATCGAGATCGACGTCGTCTCCAAGACCGGCCGGGACAGCCGTCCCGAGGTGGCCGTCAGCAATTCCTTCGGGTTCGGCGGACAGAACGCCGTGCTCGTACTCACTCGGGCTTGACCCCCGGGCCCACCACGACAGGCAGGGGTATGAGGTGCCACGACCACCGGAAGCCGACGGGTCGTTGACCGTGCGGCTCGCACAGTGGGCGTCCGGTCTGCGCCACGCGGACCTGCCCGACCGGATCAACGCCTATGCGACCAGCCAGCTCATCTCGCACCTCGCCGTGGTCCGGGCCGGCATGGCGCACCCGCTGGGGCAGAGGCTGGTCAAGGCGTTCGGGTCACCGACCGACGACCGCCCCGATCAGGCGGCGTACGTCCTGGCGGCGCTCTCCGCGTGTCTGTACTACGAGGACAGCATGTACGTGGGCCACGTCTCGCACTCCTCGGTCGGTGTGCCCTTGGCCTTCCGCAACGAACAGGGGCTCACCGGGGCGCGGTTGCTCACGGCGGTGGTCGCCGCCAACGAGTGCGCGGCCAGGGTGACCGCGGCGAGCACTCTGGGCCCCTTCCGCGGCCAGACCGCCGCGCACGCCCAACTGGTCGGTGCCGTCGCGGCGGTGTCGCACGGGGCGGGCGCGCCCGTACACCGCTGGACCGACGCCTGGGGCCTTGCTCTGGCCGCCCCGCCGTGGTCCCTGCGCCGCGCCTTCCTCGGCAGTGACGCCAAGGTGCTCTCCGCCGCCGTACCCGTACGCATCGGTCTGGACGCGTGCCGGGCGGCGGAGGCGGGGCTCACGGGAGCCGAGGACATCCTGGAACACCCCGGAGGGCTGTTCGCCAAGGTCTCCGACGTGGCCTCGCCCGAGGTGGTCACGGCGGGCTTCGGCGCCCGCTGGCACACGGAGACGCTGTCCTTCAAGGTTCATCCCGCCGGCGCCTACGTCGACGCGGCCATCGACTGTGCCGCCGAGCTGCACGATCTGCTCACGTCCGCGGAGATCGAGGGCATCGACGAGATCGTGGTGCGGGCCGCGCGCCTGACCATGGTGATGGACGGCGAGGCACGCCCGTATCTCGACCGTGAGCGCTCCGCGATCCTCGCGCTCAACCTCTCCGTCGCCTACAACGTGGCGACCGCGCTGCTCACCGGCTCCGTGACGGCCGACGACCTCGCCGAGCCCGCCACCGCCGACCCCGTGCGCTGGGCGCTGGCGTCGAAGGTCCGCCTCACCTACGACCCCGAGCTGAGCCGTCGGCTGCTGGCTGCCACGGCACCGCTGGGGGAGGCGCTGCGCCAGGCCGAGGGGGGCGCGCAGGAGTGGTTCGCCGCGTTCTCCGGTGGGAGAGCCGCGCCCGGCGTCTTCCCGAAGGGCGGGCCGAGCGTGACCTTCGAGCACGCCACGAAGGCAATCGGCTCCCGGATCGACGTCACGCTGCGCGGCGGCCGCGTACTGCGGGCGGAGCGCACACACGCCGTGGGCTCGGCCGGGGCCCGAACCCGCCGCGACCACCGGGTGATCGCGCGCGCCAAGCTGGCCGCCACCGGTGTGCCGCCGGACGCCATCGAGGCGCTGGAGCACACCTCCTCGCTCGGGGCGGCCCAGCTCGACGCGACGGTCCGGGAGGTGCTCGGCGCATGACGGACCACACCCGCGTCGGCACCCGCTCCCGGGCGGCCTTCTTCGACGTCGACGAGACCCTGATCGCAGTGAAGAGCATGTTCCGGTTTCTCGCACACCACCTCGCGGCGATCGGCAGACCTCCGTCCGCCTACGACGAGGTGATCGCCCAACTGCGCGCGCTCGCCGCCGAGGGAGCCGGCAGGGCAGAGGTCATGCGCGCCTACTACCGCGTGTACGCGGGGCAGCGCGCCGTGGATCTGTCCGCCCAGGGGCGTGCGTGGTTCCGGCAGGAGCGGTGTGCGGGGAACCTGTTCCTGCCCGCCGGCCTGGAGGCCTTCCAGGAGCATCTGCGCCGGGGAGACCTCACCGTGCTGGTGTCCGGCTCCTTCGCCCCCTGCCTCGATCCGCTGGCCGACTGCCTCGGCGCCGCGCAGGTCGTGGGCGCCCGCCTCGAAACCGTCGAAGGCGTCCACACCGGACGCCTCATCACGCCCATGCTGGGCGAGGACAAGGCGGCCGCGGCACGGACCGTCATGGACACCCACGGCATGGACCCCGCCGAGTGCGGTGCCTACGGCGATCACGCATCCGACCTTCCCATGCTCCTGACCGTCGGGCACCCGGTCGTGGTGGGCGACGATCCTGTCCTGGTCCGGCACGCGACGGCCCGTGGCTGGCGAAGGCTGCCGGGCCGGGCCGGCCGGCCGGACACCGGAACGGCGTCGGAGGATGGCGCCGGATTCTCGCCAGCCCGGCCACCCACCGGCTGGCATCGTTGATCCCCCATCCCGCGCAGCCTTCAGAGGAGTCCGGACATGACCGACACGACGGAGTACGCAGCCGAAGCCGCCGACCCCTACCTGCTGTCCCCGGGCGAGGGCGCCCGTGTGCTGGCAGACGCCCCGTGGAAGCGGCTTGCCGTACTGGGGGACAGCGGCGCCGAAGGAGTCACCGAGGCGTACGAGGGCTATCGGTACCTGCCCTGGGGGGAGCGCTTCATCCAGGAGCTGCGGACCGTGCAGCCGGACCTGGAGGTCCTCGAGCTGGGGCTGCGCAACCTCTTCGCCGCGCAGGTGCGCGAGACGCAGCTGGCACCGGCGCTGGAGTTCCGGCCGGACCTGGCCGTCGTGTTCTGCGGAGGCAACGACATGTTGCAGCGGCACTTCGACGTCGACGCGGTCGAGTCCGAACTGTCGCTCATCATCACGCCGTTGCGGGAATCGGGGTGCACGGTCGTCACCTCGGGCCTCTTCGACATCACCGTCTCCCCGTACGTCGACGAGCGGTACCGCAAGCCGATGAGCGAGCGCATCGCCGCCTGGTCGGAGCGGACCAAGCAGGTGGCCGAGCGGCTCGGAGCGGTCCACGTGGACCTGCCCCGGCACCCCGCGGGCAACGAGGAGATCTTCAGCACCGACGGCCTGCATCTCAACGCCCGCGGCCAGGCGATCCTGTGCACCGAGATCGTACGAAGCCTCGGGCAGCACCTGCGGAGCCGCTGAGCGAGGCCGGCGTCGCGGGCGCCGTCCACCACATCTGCCCAGGGGAGGATCTGTGATGTCCGGTTCGCGTGCGTGCGTGGCCACGACCAAGGACGACGTGCGCCGCCTCGGTGGTTCCTTCATGAAGAGTCCGGAGGCCCGGCAAGCCGCCGCGGACCTGGGCATGTCCCGCCACGGCTACTACTTCCGGGGACGCGGCGGTGTCCTGGGTCCAGTGACCGCGGACGTCACCGCCGCCGTCTTCGGGTTCTTTCCGCTGGAGTTCGTCCGCACGCACTGTGCGGCGCCGCAGCACACACCGCCGCCACCGGACATCACGGCCCGCTACGCGGAGTCGTGCCGTGCCTGGGGGCGCCGCTGCCTGGCGGGCTTCTCGTCCGCCGCCCGGCTCGCCGAGCTCATGGAGACAGTCGCCGACCGGGTGGAGGTGCCCGGTATCCCTCTGTTCGCGGGCTGGCGGGACGTCCAGCGCCCCGATGACGCTCCCGCGCGCGTCGTCCAACTGGCCCATCTCCTGCGGGAACACCGTGGCGGCCTGCATCTCTCGGCCGTGCTGACCACAGAGATCACGCCACTGGAGGCCACCCTCACCCGGGACAACGGCCTTCGGCGAGCGGAGTTCCTGGGATGGCAAGGTCCCTACCCCCGTATCGACGGGGAGACGCACGCCCGTCGTGCGGCGGCCGAGGAACTGACCGACCGGATGGCGGCCCCCGCCTACGAGGCGCTGAGCGCGTGCGAGGCGGACGAGTTGAGCGGGCTGCTGCGCGCCGCGTCGGCCCTGGCGATGGCACGGCACAGGTCTGCCGCGCCGCAGGCCGCCGACGCCCTTACCTGAGAAGCCGTCCTGCGCGGCCGGGGTTCTCCCGGGCCCCGCAGGACGGCTCGTCGTCGCTCAGATACGGCTCGACAGGAGCGTTCCGAGGCCCTGGATGACGGCCCCCGCCGCGATGGCGTGGCCACGGCCGTTCAGATAGGGAGCGGTCGAGCTCCAAGGGCTCGGCCCCGGCGTCACGGGCCGCCGCGCGAGGTCCACGTAGAGCGCCCCGTGCCGCAATGAGATGGCCTCGGTGCGCTCGGCCAGCCGCCGGGCGCGGTACCGCGCTTCGGCCTGGCACTGTTCCAACACGAGATGTGAGCAGGACATGTCGGGCACGCCCATCGTGAGCACCGTGCAGCCGGTGTCGCGCAGCGGGCCGATCATACGGCTCAGCTCGATCTCCACCGCGTGGGCGTCGAAGGAGTCGCCGAGGACGTCGGTTCCCCCGCAGGCGATCACCGCGAGGGTGGGCTTGAGGGTCAGCGCCCTGGCGAGCTGACGGGCCCGTACGTCAGCGGCCAGCAGACCCCGCTTGCCCAGGTTGATGTAGGCCAGTTCGGGATGGACGGCCCGCAGCGTGTTCGAGACGCGGTCCGCCCACGACCTGCGCCGGAATCCCTCCATGGGCTCCCCGACTCCCTCGGCCGCTCCGTCGCCGATCACCACGAGGCGATGCCAGGGGGAGCCCGACACCAGCCGCTGGGCTTCTTCCTCGGGCAGGCAGCACGGATCGTCGATCTCTCTCGGAGCCGCGACCGATACGCTGCCACGCACGCGTGCCTTCACTCCGCCACCCGCAGGATCTCGGCGTACGGCCCCGACCAGTCGGTGTCGCGGTCCAGCCCTTCGAAGAACGGCTCCGACGAGGAGTGGGTGGCCAGGACCCGGGCGACGCCACCGCCGCGGTCGGCCGGCCCGCTGCGGGCCATCGCCTGCCGCCCCGCGACCGCCGCCATGTCGACGGCCGGCTCCGGTGGCGGCAGGCGGATTCCCAGACCGGCGATGCAGATGTCGTTCCAGCGCACAGGTGCCAACTCCCTCAGTGGAATGAATCCCGGGCCGTGCGGTCAGACCGTCGGCCGGTCCCGCCGTTTGTCGAGCACCATCAGTGCCACGTTCTCGATGGTCCGGAAATTGTCCGGGCTCATGTCCCGGGGCGACATGGTCACCTCGTACCGCTCGCCGGGCCGAGGCGTCCGGGATCATGTGTCTGGGCAGCCGCTCGGCGCGGTGCCGCTTCAGCGTCAGGAGTCCTGGCGGGCTCCCGTCGGGGACCACGGCGGCGACGATCCGCGGGGCGGTGCCTGCGCCCTCCACGAGCCCGGCCCGCCTCGCCGCCCCCGGGGCGCCGGGACAGGCCCGCCTCGATCTCGCCGAGTTCCACCCGGTGGCCTCGCACCGTGACCATCTGGTCGAGGCGTCCGCGGTACTCGAAGCCGCCGTCCGCCCGCACACGGACGATGTCGCCGTTCCAGTGGGGGCCCTTGTGCGCGCCGGGACCCCAGTAGCCCGCCATGGCGGAGAGCCCGCCGATCGGCACGGCCTCGCCGCCGGACCGCACAGAGCCCCAGCAGACCCAGTTCACCGCAGTGCTTCCACGTCGTACTCCTTGGCCTGATCAGGCTGCCGATCCAGAGACATCTGGCCTCGCTGTTGGGGCGGGAGGAAGCTGAAGGGGCCGTGAAGGGCCGGTGCACGGCCACGAGCGCTCTACCAAGTGACCGGCAGCTCCTCGATGCCGCCGAGGTGGGCGTAGGAGCGCCAGCGCAGATCCTCGAAGGGCACCGCGAGACGCAGGTCGGGGAAGCGCGGGAGGAGGGCGCTCAGCGCGCTCTCCAGTTCGACGCGGGCCAGCGAGGAGCCGACGCAGAAGTGCGTGCCGAAGCCGAAGGCGAGGTGCGGGTTGCTCTCGCGGTGGATGTCGAGCCGCTCCGGCTCCGGGAAGACCGAGGGGTCCCGGTTGGCCGTACTGATCGACGCGACGACCGCGGTCCCCGCCGGCACCTGCCCGCCGCCCAGTTCGACGTCCTCGGTCGCGATGCGCAGGAACGAGCCGTCTCCGGGCTCGTTGAGCCGCACCAGCTCCTCGATCGCCCGCGGGATCAGTGACGGGTCCGCCCGCAGTTCAGCGAGTGCCTCCGGGTTGCGCAGCAGTGTGACGACCCCGCCGCCGAGCGAGGTCACCGTGGTGTCGTGGCCCGCGAGGAGCAGGATCACGCCGAGGCTCACGAGCTCGTTCTCCGTCAGCTTCCCGTCCGTGTCCCGAGCGTGCACGAGGGCGCTGAGCAGATCCTCGCCGGGATCCCGCCGCTTGGTCTCGATCAGCCCGGCCAGATAGGCACGCATCTCACCGTTGGCCCGGCCGACCTCCTCCAGCGGGTACTTCGCGTACGACATGAAGTGGTCGCACCACCGGCCGAACTTCATGTGGTCGGCATAGGGCACCCCCAGCAGATCGCAGATGACCTGCAAGGCGAGCGGCCGCCCCAGGAGTTCGTTGAGGTCACCGGGCGGCGTCGCGGCCTCCATCGCGTCGAGGAGCTCGGCCACCTGCTTCTCTATCTTCGGGCGCATGGACTCGACGCGTCGCCGGCTGAACTCCCGGTTGATGAGCCCCCGCAGCCGCGTGTGGCGCGGCGGGTCGATGCTGATGACGCTGTCCTGGTCGGGCTCGGCGAGCTGGGAGCGCGGAGCGCCGGGCTCGAACAGCGCGTCGCGGCTGAAGCGAGGGTCGGAGAGCACGGTCCTGACGTCGTCGTACGCGCTGACGAACAGCGCGGGGAACCCCGTGGCCAGAGTGATGGGGCAGACCGGCGCCTCCTGCTGGAGCCGCTTGTACTCCTCAGGCGGATCGGTGACCGTCGTCCGCTGGACCGGATAGGTGAGGTGCGGTGGCTGTGCAGACACGAGCAGCAGACCTTTCGCCGGATACGGGGGAGAGACGCGTGCGCGGGGGTCGCGGTCGGCTGCCGCGTGATGCCACGCCGCCGACGCCGTCACCGTCACCACTGGGCCTCTTGTCCGAGCAACCGTGTCAGCCGACTCTGAGATGCCGCTGATATACCCCCTGGGCGCCCGCCGTCAGGCACCGCGCCGTGCCGTGGGACCGGCGACGAGGCCGGTCTCGCGCACCGTGACGCTCACCCGGCCCCCGCGGATGCCCAGTTCGGCCGGGGCGGTGCCGGGCAGGGTGCGCACCACCGAGTGGTAGGCCATCCGCGCCGGGCCGCCGAAGACGAACAGGTCGCCGCTGTGCAGCGTCACGTCCTGCCAGGGGCGCGTGCGCGTCTCGTTGTTCCCGAAGCGGAACACGCAACTGTCCCCGAGGCTGAACGAGACCACCGGCGCGCTGTTCTCCTCGGCACGGTCCTGGTGCATTCCCAGTCGGGCCCGGTCGTCGTAGAAGTTCACGATCGAGGCATCGGCGGTGTGTGCCCGGGGGCTTCGGCACACCTCCCGGTCGAGTGCGGCGGCCTCGGTGACGGCGTCGCGCGTGAGCTCGGCGAGCCAGCCGGGCAGCGGTTTGACCGGGACCGAGTCAGGCGTGGTCCGCGTGTATCCGAAGCCCACGGAGTAGTGCCAGCCGAGGCAGACCGACTGCACGCGCATCGGGGTGCCGTCGGGCATCACCGGGCGGTGCAGTCCCGCGGCTCCGCGGGCCCACTCCCGGCAGGCATCGAGCAGCGTCCGCTGCCGTTCGGCGTCGAGCCACCGCGGGAGCAGCACCGCGCCGTCGCGCAGCACGAGCGGTGGGCGTCCGAAGAGCGCGTCCTGGTCCTGGTGGATCAACGTGTGTCCCCCATGGCGGCCCACAGGTGCTGAACGGCGTACGAGCGCCACGGGCGCCAGGCCTCGGCCCGGTCATCGGCCGGCGGTACCGCGTCGGCGGAGACCTGCCGGAACACGTCGTGCGGCGTCGGCGGCTCCGTTTCCCCGGGCACGAGCACATCGGGGTCGCCCAGTGCCCGCATTCTGATCACGGCGACGGTCCGCGGTCCGATGCCGTCGACCTTGAGCAGTTTCCTGGTGGCCTCGTCCCGGTCGACGCCGCGGTCGAGGACCAGGTCCTCGGTGGCGAGTGCGGTGGCGATCGCCTTGACGAGGAGTCCCCGCTCGTGGGTGCTCGCCAGCTCAACCGGCGCCGGCTGCGCGAGGGTCTCGACTGCGGGGAACGTATGCGTGATCCCGCTGATCTCCCTGGTCAGCGGTTTGCCGTAGCGGGCGACGAGCAGTGCCGCGTCGTTCCTGGCCTCCTGCTGGTCCGCGTCCTGGGCCAGCACCGCGCGCACGGCGCACTCGGCCGGGTCCACCGAGCCGGGCACCCTGCGGCCCGGGGCGCGTGCGACGAGCGGGGCGAGGAGCGGATCGCGCGCGAGTACCTCGTCGACGGACCCGGGGTCGGCGTCCAGGTCGAGGAGGTCGCGGCACCGCTGGACGGCGGCGGTCATGTCGCGCAGGTCCTGGAGGTGCAGCTCGCACTCCAGGAAGCCGCGCCCCGGGGG
This sequence comes from Streptomyces sp. NPDC003032, assembly GCF_053591415.1. NCBI lineage: Bacteria > Bacillati > Actinomycetota > Actinomycetes > Kitasatosporales > Streptomycetaceae > Streptomyces > Streptomyces sp. NPDC003032. The sequence continues at coordinate 255,665 of NZ_JBSFTT010000008.1, forward strand.
CTGGAGTGTTCTGCCCCCGGGGCGTCCGGCCGCCTTGAAGAGTGTGGCGACGGCGGGGCCGTGCGGGAGGGACAGCGCCCGGTGGTAGACACCGTCGGTGTACTCCTCGATGCCCTGCACCGCCTCGTCGCCGAGCTGACCGAAGAGCGCCCCGAGGTCCAGCGGGGTGCGGTACGGCAGTTGGATGCGGATGCCGTGGCCCCACGGCCGGGCGGGCGCGCCCGTGCGCGGGCGGCGGGCGGTGGCGCGGGCCCGCAGCTCCGTCGGAGGCATCGAGAAGATCGCCCGGATGTTGTCGTTGAACTGCCGGATGCTGGTGTATCCCGCCGCGAACGCGACCTCGCTGACGTGCAGGTCGGTGGTCTCGAGGAGGAGCTGCGCGGTGCGCGCCCGCTGGGCCCTGGCGAGTGCGAGCGGGCCCGCGCCGACCTCGGCGACGAGCTGCCGTTGGAGCTGGCGCTCGCTGTAGTTCAGCCGAGCGGCGAGGCCGCCGACGCCCTCGCGGTCCATGAGGCCGTCGGCGATCAGACGCATCGCACGACCGACCAGGTCGGCTCTGCTGTTCCACTCCGGCGACCCGGGGGTCGCGTCGGGCCGGCAGCGCTTGCAGGCGCGGAACCCGGCGGCCTGTGCGGCGGCCGCCGTCCGGTGGAAACGCATGTTGACACGCTTGGGTGTCATGGCCGGGCAGGACGGACGGCAGTAGATGCCCGTGCTCGCCACTCCGATGTACAACCGCCCGTCGAACCGGCTGTCGTTGCTCAGAGCGGCCCGGTAATGGAGCTCCTCTTCCGTCATCTGTCCACCATGGAGTCATGAGGAGGGCAATGCCAGCAGAAATCCGACATCAACGTCCGTGTGGCCGGGACGTGGTGCAGGGGATGCGGTCCAGGATCCCGGCATGGCGGCTCGTCGGTGAGCGACGGCCGGCCGAGCCCCGCGGAATCCCGGGGTCCGGGAACGCCATCGGATCGCGGTTCGCCGCGCCCACCATCAGGATGATTCCGTCGCCCCGCTCGAAGTCTCGGCCGTCGAACTCCCTTCTCTGGAGGGCCACTTGGAGAGCCACTCGGTAGGTCAGCAACGAGCCGGGTTCAGCGGAGGCCTTCGCGCCCGGCCCTCGCCGGTCGGGGTCAGCCACTCTTGGTGGTGGCTCCTCGCGTCGGTGTGGCGGCGGCGGGAGCCGAGGGCTTGGGTGGGCGGGGCTTCATGGACAGTCCCAGACCGGTCAGGCCGGCGATCCCCGCCGACACCGTGCAGAAGAGCACCACATGGGCGTACGTGGTGGTGGCGGACGCGTCCCCAGCGGCGACGATCGAGGCGAGCCCCGCGATGCCCAGCGCGCCGCCCACTTGGCGCGCCGCCATGTTGAGCCCGGTCGCGCCGGCGAACTGCTCGGGAGCCACGGACAGGGCCGCCGCCGTCGAGACGCCGGTGCTCACCGCGCCCATGCCGAAGCCCGCGATGATGCCCGTCGGCACCCAGAGGTCCATCAGGTGCGGCTCGGCGGACAGCACGGCCATGAGCCACACCCCGACCCCCATGATGAGCAGGCACCCGCCGCACACCATCAGCCGCGGTGATGCGCGCCTGCCGAGCACGCGGCCGATGCCGATGGCCGCGAGCGCCGAGAACAAGGCGCCGGGGCTGACGGCGAAACCGGCCTTCAGCTCCGAGTACCGCCAGACGTTCACCAGGAACAGCACCCCCCACAGCAGCCACGCGTAGAGCGCCGCGCCGAAGAAGAACGAGACGACGTTCGACAGGGAGAAGGTCCGGCTCCGCCACAGGGCGGTGTCGATCGCGGGGATCGGCTGGGTCCGTGCCCGCACTACGCCGTACGCGAGCACGCCGATCCCCGCCAGCAGGCATCCCAGCGTCAAAGGGTCGCCCCATCCCCAGTCCGACCCTTGTGTCACTCCGAGGACCACGCCCCCCATGCCGAGCGCCAGGGCGAGCGAGCCCAGGATGTCGGGGACGCGGCCGGCGGGCGGCCGGGACATCTGGACGGCGCGCACACCGATTATCAGCGCGATACCGAGCGGCACATTGACGAGGAAGACGGCCCGCCAGCCGAACGCGTCGATGAGGACACCGCCGAGGCTGGGGCCGACCGCCGCGGCGGCGGACCCGGAAGCACTCCACAGGCCGATGGCCGCCATGCGGCGCGCCGGAGGCGTGTTGAACAGGATCACCGCGAGCGACGCGGGGATCATGGCCGCCGCGCCCGCGCCCTGCACCGCACGGGAGACCAGGAGGAAGGGCAGGTTCGGCGCGACGGCGCACAACAGGGATGCCAGCGCGAAGATCCCGACACCCGCGCTGTAGATCGTTCGCCACCCCACAGCGTCCGCGAGCCGTCCGGCCGGGGCCAGCAGTGCCGCGAAGAAGATGGCGTACAGCGTGATGACCCAGGAGAAATCGGCGATCGACGCGCCCCGGAAGGTCTCCTGCATGTCGGCGACGGCCAGGTTGGTGATCGTGGAGTCGAGGATCGCCAGGAACATGGCGCCGGCCGCGAGCGCGGCGATCGTCAGGTACCCCGGCTGCCGCGTGGAGGCCTCGCCCCCGCTCACGCGGCGCCCTCCGTGGCGCGCCGCGGACGGGTCAGCAACTCGCCCCCGCAGTTGGGGCATCGACCGCCCCCGCTTTCGGCGCACGTGACGCAGAACGTGCACTCGTAGCTGCAGATCTTGGCAGGGGTTCCGAATGCGAGCGCGGTACCGCACTTCTCGCACGTGGGCTTCATTTCGAGCATCAGCAGTGTCCTCCAGAAGAGTCGGAGCCATGCAATCCTGACGGACCCCGGATGCGATGTCTGGCAGATTTCGGTCGGCAACGTTCCGTGAGGGCAGGAGAGTTGATGTCGGCGGTCCCCTGGCGCGGCGCCGGGAATTGCGCGAAGGTCACCCCCTGGCCAAGCCGCACGTGGGTCGTACATCCGCTGCCGCGCGAGCCGTTCCCGGCAACTGTCCGGAACGACCTGTGGAGGGAATCACCAGTGAGCGAGACCGTTGTCCTGGCGGGCGCCCGCACACCCCTGGCGCTTCCGTTCGGCAGCCTGCGGGCGCTGTCCGCCGCCCAGTTGGGCACCGTGGCGATCCGTGCGGCACTGGAGCGGGCCCGGGTGCCTGCCGACGAGGTCGATCAGGTGCTCCTCGGGCATACGGGCGCCGACGCCTCCGACGGCCGTGCCGCACGCACGGCGATGGTCGACGCGGGGATCCCGCCCGAGGTGCCCCTGCGCGTCATCGTGAGGATGTCACTGTCGGGTCTGAACGCCATCGCCCTGGCCGACCGTCTGATCCGCTCCGGCACCAGGGACATCGTCGTCGCCGGCGGCATGGAGTCCATGACCGCCTCACGCCCGGCCCTCGAAGCCCCCGCGTCGTCCCGCCCTGCGTGTCCGCGGCGCCGACCGCTGAAGCTGGACCGGCGCACCCAGGACGAGATCGCCGCGCTGTCCCACGAGCGTGCTGCCGCAGCCCAGCTCAAGGGCCTCTTCGGGGAGGAGATCGTGCCGGTCGCGCTGCCCCGGCGCGCCGGAGGCGGCTTCGTCCGCAGCGACGAGGGCGTCCGGCACGACCTCGACGCCGGGACGCTGGCCGCGGCCGAACCGCTGTACTTTCCGGACGGCACGGTCACGGCCGCCAACACCTCGTCGGCGGCCGACGGGGCCGCGGCGGTGGTGCTGATGCGCCGCTCGCTCGCGCAGGAGCGCGGCCTGGACTGGCTCGCCGAACTCGTCGGGCACGGCGAAGTGTCGGGCCGTGCGGACGGCCTGCACCTGCAACCTTCGCTCGCCATCCGCCAGGCTCTCGCTCGGCTCGGCCTCAAGGTGCGAGACCTCAACCTCATCGAGATCAACGAGACGTTCGCGGCCGTCGTGGCCCAGGCGGTGAGCGTGCTGTGCACCGGCGTGAACCGCATCAACCCGCATGGCGGAGCCATCGCTCTCGGGCATCCGACCAGCACGTCGGGGGCGCGCATCGTGCTCCACCTGGCGCACTCCCTGCACCGCAGGGGCGGCGGTCTCGGAGCGGCGGGCGTCTGCGGCGAAGGCAGCCTCGGGGAGGCCTTGTTGCTCCGGTCCGGCGGCCACTGAACCGGTTGGGCAGTCGCTGGCACCACGGTCTCAGCGGCGTGCCAGTGGCGGCTGCCAGTGTTCCTCCCGAGGTTCTTCGACGAGGGAGGAGAGTGGTGGCATGCCCGCACCTCGATGGGCCCGTACGGCGCTGGTCCTCGTGAATCCGGTGGCCGGCGCGGTCGACGCGCACCTTGTCGAGGAGGTGACGCGCCGCTGCCGCTCCCACGTGGACGACGTGGACCTGATCACCACCCAGGGTCCGGGCGAGGCGGCGGACGCGGCGGCGAAAGCATGCGAGAACGGCATCGACGTGATCGTCGTTCTCGGGGGTGACGGCACGACACGGGACGTGGCGTCCGGTATCGCCCGCGCACGCCTGCGGAGCCCCCGGAGCACGGTCACGGCCGGCACCGCCATGGTCAACCTGCCCGCGGGGACCGGCAACTCCTTCTACCGCGAGATCTGGTCGGACCACCCCTGGCGGGGCGCCCTGGAAGGCGCGCTCGCGACGGAGCGTCCACGGATCCGCAGGATCGACATGGCGCGGATCGTCGAGACGGGCACCTTGGTACTGCTCGGCGCGTGCTCCGGTCTGGTCGCCGAGGCACTGGTGACGGCGGGAGGGCTCCGGGATCTGACGGGCCGGGAGCGATACCGCGCGGCCGTGGCACAGACTTTGCGGACGTTCCGGCCTTATCCGGGCCGGGTGACGGTGGACGGAGTGATCGTCCACCAAGGCACCGCGGTGCTCGCCAACGTCGGCGGAGGCCGCTACCGAGGCGGTCAGTTCAAGGTGCTGCCGCGCTCCGAGCTCGACGACGGCCTGCTGGACGTGTGCGTCGTGGGCGGTGAGCTCGACCCCGCGGCGCTCCCGGGCCTGACAGCCGACGGAAGCCATGTGGATCGCCCCGAGACCGTCTATGCCAGGGGCCGCCGCATCGTCCTGGAGCGCACCGACGGCGCGCCCCTGACCTTCGAGCACGACGGTGAACTCCCCGCCACCGACGCCGGTCGCTACACGATCGAGGTGCTGCCCGACATCCTTCCCGTCCTTGCCGCACCGGGCGTATGAGCGAGGGCCAGAGGAAAGCCGAACACGGAGGACTGGTCATGAATGCCAGCAATGTCCCCGATGGGACGCCGGAGAGCACAAGCTGGACGTTTCCCACCGCCGGTGACAATTTCTTCTCCTGGGAGTACGACACGGGACGCGAACGGCTGCTCAACCTCTACCAGAAAGGAAAGGACAAGCAGTGGGACAGCACGCAGCGCATCGACTGGGAACTTGAGGTCGACCCCTACGACGCCCTCGGAACACCCGAGAAGACCCTGGCGCTGTACGGGTCCCGGCAGTACGAGAAGCTGAACGCGCGTGAGCGGCAGGAAATGCGTCAGCACATGGCGGCCTGGGAATTCAGTCAGTTCCTGCACGGCGAACAGGGCGCGATGATCTGCTCAGCCCGCATCGTCCAGTCGGTGCCCGACATCGACTCCAAGTTCTTCGCGGCGACCCAGGTGATGGACGAGGCCCGGCACGCCGAGATATTCACTCGTTTCCTGAACGAGAAGATCGGCATGACCTATCCGATCAACCCGCATCTCAAGTCCCTCCTTGAAGACTCCCTCAACGACTCCCGCTGGGACATGCCCTACCTGGGAATGCAGGTCCTCATCGAGGGACTTGCGCTCGCGGCCTTCGGGATTCTGCGCGACCGGACCGACAAGCCGCTGCCCAAACAGATCCTCGCGTACGTGATGCAGGACGAGGCACGGCATGTGGCGTTCGGCCGACTGGGGCTGCGCGACTACTACGCCGAGCTGTCGAGCAAGGAGATCGCGGAGCGCGAGGAGTTCGTCATCGAGGGCTGTCATCTGATGCGGGACCGCTTCCGCATGCAGGAGGTGTGGGAGAACCTCGGCTTCGACATGAAGGAGTGCATGGAGTACATGAACCGAGGACCGCGGATGCGTGCCTTCCGGTCACTGCTCTTCGCACGCATCGTGCCGTGCGTGAGGGACATCGGACTGTGGGGCCAGCCGGTCCGGGACGCCTATGACCGCATGGGGGTCCTGGACATGGCCAACAGCGACCTGGTCAAACTCATGGAGTCCGACGAGGCACAGGCAGACGAGCTGGACAGGGAGCGCCGCGACACCATCGCCCGCACGGCGGAGGTCGAGGAGAGCATCGCGCTCGGCGAGGCGGCCTTTGAGGACGCGCCCTTGGAATCCCCCTCCGGGCGGCAGACATGAGCACGACTCCCGCCACGGCCGATCAGAGCGGAAGACCACGTCCGGCGTTCCTGACGGACTGCTCCCCGACCCGGTTCCGGCGCCGACTGAGCCCGCTGTCCCGGACCCCGCACACCGGACGGATCGGTGAGGCCTGGCATCTCGCCGCCCGGCGCGGCCGGTTCGGCCCGGTGATCGTCGACCGCGCGCCCGACGTCGACCCGGACGGGCCCCTGGTACGCGGCTATGCCGAGTGGGCGTCGCTGGTGGACGAGCTGACCGCACGGCTCCACGCGCTGGGGGTCCGTGCGTGGGACCGGGTCGCCGTCGTGAAGCGCAACCATCTCGACGTGGCGCTGCTCGCCTCCGCCGCCGCGCGGCTCGGCGCGATACCGGCGCTGATCACGGACAACCACCCCGCCGAGACCCTCGTCGTGCTGCTCGAACGCCTGGAGCGCCCCTTCCTGGTGGCGGACAGGAACACCCTGGAGCGGTTGGGCCTGGACGAGGAGGGCCTTGCCGCGCTGACGGAACGCACCGCCTGTGTGGGCGCGCCTCCGCCGGACCTGCCCCAGGTGCCCGACCTCGCGGACCTGGCCGACGGACCGGCGCCACAGGTGAGCATGCGCAGGCCGCACGAGCCGATGGTCATCACCCACACGTCGGGCACGACCGGGGTGCCCAAGTTGGTGCTCCACTCGGCGGAGTCCCTCTACTCCCTGGGCCTGGTCGAGACCGAGCGGTGGCCGCTCTTCCGGCTGCGCGGGAACGACACCGTGGCGTTCTGCCACCCGTATTCGCACCAGCGCGTCATCACCGGTCTGCTTCCCCTGACCACCGTCGGGCCGAAGCTGCTGATGCTGTCGGACCCGGAGTCACCCCAGGCCCACCAGCTCCTCGCCCAGCACGCCCCGACGCTCGTGGAGACACTGCCGAACGCCTTCCTGGCCTGGGAGGAACTGGCCCGTGACCCGCGTCGGCCGTTCCGCAACGTCCGCCTGTACGTCAACTCCTTCGACGCCATCCACACCCGTACCGTGCGGATCTTCCTGGCGGCCACCGACCGCAGGCTGCCCGTCTGGGTGCAGTCGTGGAGTCAGACGGAGGCCGGGGCCGTCGCCATCCGCCCGTATGTGCGCGGTTCGGTGAGGCGGCGCGGACGCCGGCCGTCGCCGACGCAGAACGTGGGGTGGCCGATACCGGGATTCGGCAAGGTTCGCGCCGTGGACCCGGACAGCGGTGACGCCGTACCGGCCGGGCAGGTGGGTCTGATCCAGTTCTCGGCGCCCGGCCGCTGCCTCGGCTACGTCGGCGAGCAGAAGCGGCACACCGACAAGTGCGAGGGCCCGTGGTGGGACCTCGGTGACATGGCCGTCATCGGCCGCTGGGGATCGGTCCGCCTGATCGACCGTGAGATCGACCGGATTCCCGGCACGAGCGCGCTGGAGATCGAGGACCTGCTTCTGGACCGGTTGCCGCAGATCACCGAGGTGGTCGTGCTCGCCGTGCGGGACGGCAACCCGCAACCCGTACTCAGCGTGCGCGAAGGAGCCGACATCGCACCCGGGCAGTGGCGTCGGGCGACCGCGGACCTGCCGGTCATGGCGGCGCCCGTCCGCATCGGATGGGACGAGTTTCCACGCACCGCGACGTGGAAGATCCGCCGCACGATGCTGCGCGAGCAGCTCCTCGCGGGGACCGCGGGGATCGGCATCGGACGGTGGACGTGACAGCGGTGACAGGGCACTCGAGGTGCCGGACAGGGGCTGCGCAGTGCTGATGAACCGCATCGAGAAGGCGGCGATCGACAACGCCGGCCGCCGGGCGCTGCAACGCCACTACGAGTTCCCCCGGTTGCTGCGGCTCGCAGGCGGGCCACTGCCGCCCGGCGCACACGCGGTGGAGATCGGCTGCGGTTCCGGCTACGGCACCCAGCTGATCCTGGAGAAGTTCCGCGCGGCGCGGGTGGACGCCGTGGACCTGGACCCCGGCATGGTCGCCAAGGCGCGCCGCCGACTGGCCCGGCACCACGCGGACCGGACGCGGGTCACCGTGGGAGACGCGACGGACCTGCGGTCCGCCTTCGACGCCGCCGACGGTTCGTACGACGCTGTGTTCGATTTTGCGATCATCCATCATGTGCCGAACTGGCGTGACGCGGTGGCCGAGGTCGCCCGTGTACTCAAGCCGGGTGGCCTGTTCGCCTTCGAGGAGGTGACGGCGCACGCGCTCGCCAGGCCCAGCTACCGGCTGCTGTTCGATCACCCCGACGAGGATCGTTTCACGGCAGGGCAGTTCCTTTCCGAACTGCATCGGCAGGGCCTGACGGTACGCGACGCCGTGACCCTCATCAGCGGGGACTACCTGCTCGGAGCCGCCGAGCGCCGGGTCTGACGGAGGCGTCCGCCCCCGTCGTCGCCCGCTGAGAAGATCGTCTCAGCGCCGTGCAAGCCGGAACTGCCATGCTGTGACTCGTCACCCGCCAAGGGTGGCAAGGAGAGATGCCCATAGCGGCCCAATGGGGACCGGAGTCCGCTCCGGTCAGGGGTTCTGCCCCACGCAGGTTCGAATCCTGCTCTCTCCGCTGCACCCGTCTTCACGCTCCCGCCTTGAGAACGCGATCGCGAAGGTGCCCTGGAGAGCAGGGCGGGTGGGAAACATAGGGCCTCTCGCCTCGTTGTTTCCGCGCGAACGGCGGTCCAGCGGGTATCGGCACCCCGCTGCCGAGCCCCGACGGTGTCAACGCGCGGCGCGCTGGAGCGGTTCCTCACCACACGCCCCTCTGCTTCGAAGCCCCCTCGCGTTACAGCCCCGCCGCGTCCTTCTGCCGGAAGGCCGTCCAGGCCTGCCGCGGCACGTCCTTCCGCAGGAGGACGTCGGCCGCGGTGCACGCCAGTGCCTGCGCCGCGGCCAGCATCACGTCCCGCCCGCGTGGCCCGGCGGCCGCCTGTGCGAACTGGGGTGTGTGATCGGAGCCGTCGGAGCCCATGATGGCGACGAACGGATGGATCGCCGGCACGCGCGTGCTGACGTTGCCGATGTCCGATGAGCCCAGGTGGACGCCCGGCGCGGGCTCCGACAGCTGGATGCCCGCCCGGCCCAGGTGGTGGGCGAACAGCCCGGACAGCACCTCGTTGTCACGGAAGTGCTCGTACCGGCCGCCCACGTCGGTCACTTCCGCCCTCGTACGGGTGGCAAGGGCGACGCCCTGCGCGCAGGAACGCAGCTCCTCCACCAGTTCCTCCAGCGCTGACGTGGTCCCTCCGCGCAATCCGAACAGGCCTTCCGCGTACGCGGGGACGATGTTCGTGGCCCGGCCCCCGTCCGTGACGATGCCCTGGATGTGCGATCCGGCGGGCAGCCGCCTGTCGAGTACGCCGAGCGTGTTGAAGAGCTGGATCAGTGCCCCCAACGCGTCGATCCCCTCCGTCGGATTGCCGGTCGGGTGCGCGGCCCGCCCGTGGAAACCCACCCGGACCTGCGCGCTGGCCGTCAGCGGCGCCCACGACCAGTCGTAGACGCCCGGATGGAACATCAGCGCCGCGTCCACCCCGTCGAACAGGCCCGCCGCCACCTCCGCGACCTTGCCGCCGCCGCTCTCCTCCGCCGGTGTCCCGACGGCCAGGAGAGTCCCGTCGATCTCGCCGAGCGCGGCCCGCACGGCGAGTGCCGCACCGAGGCCTGCCGACGCGATCAGGTTGTGGCCGCAGGCGTGCCCGAGCAGCGGCAGCGCGTCGTACTCCATCAACAGGGCGACGCGGGGCCCTTCGCCTGGCGAGGCCCCCATGGTCTCCATGGCTCCCGTGCCCGTACGGGCGGCGAAGGCGGTCGGCAGCCCGGCCACCCCGCGCTCCACACGGAAACCCTCCCGTTCGAGCTCACCGGCCAGCAGGCGGGCCGCCCGGTGCTCCTCGTAGGCGGTCTCCGGTTCCCGGTGCAGGGCGAGGCTCACGTCCCAGAGCCGGTCGGCGCGAGCGGCCACCTCCTGTCCGACGGGGGCGTACACGGAATCCATGGTCTCTGGCACGTCGGCCTCCTCGGGCCTGGGCAGTCGCTGCGCATACGCACGTATTCCACCGGAAGCGGTGCGCGAAGCCTGCGCCGCGGGCCGGTCGCGCACCCGACCGCGCGAGGCATCCGTCCCTTGGCCGCCGCCGGCACCTGGTGGTGGAAGTCGCGCCGGCACGGTCGCCGGACGAAGTCCGGTCGATGCCGTCGCACAGCCATGCCCTCCAAAGCGCCCGGCCCTCGCTCTCGCCGCCGCGTGCGAGCCCGGCGAGACGCCGGTGATGCCGTCGCGCGCGGGGACGGGCCGCGAGCGGACGTGGTCGGGGACGCGTACGGTGCGCGGGGCGCCGAGGACGGCCCGTACGCCGTGCGCGGACCAGCGGCGGAGGGACAGGGTGAAGACGGGTGATCACGGCGTCGTGAACGTGCGGCCGGCGGCCGTCCGCCCCAAGCGCCTCGCACAGCCGCCGGTCGAGGTCGGCCAGACAGTCGGCGAGGAACGCCTCCCGGTTCGGCCCCGCGAACCCGATCCCGTCGATGACCCGGTCGCGAACGAACAGGACGACCGAGGTGGTCAGGGCGCTGCTTCTGTGGGGCCAGGGCCGGCACCGGCACCGCCGCCGCCCCGCCTCCCCGCCTCCCTGGCCGCCGCCTTGGCGATGTTGCGGGCCATTCCGCCGAACACCACCGCGTGGAACGGCGAGACGCTCCACCAGTACGCGTGGCCCAGCAGCCCGTGTGGGTGGAAGAGCGCGCGCTGGCGGTAGCGGGTGCGGCCCTCGGCGTCACGGTCGGCGCGCATTTCCAGCCAGGCGAGGCCCGGCAGCCTCATCTCGGCCCGTAGCCGCAGGAGCCGGCCCGGTTGGACCTCCTCGACCCGCCAGAAGTCGAGCGAGTCACCGACCCGCAGCCGTGCCGCGTCCCGGCGGCCCCGCCGCAGGCCCACGCCGCCGACCGCGCGGTCGAGCCAGCCCCGCGCTGCCCAGGCCAGCGGGAAGGAGTACCAGCCGTTGTCGCCGCCGACCCCCTCGATGATCCGCCACAGGGCTTGCGGCGGGGCGTCGACGGTGATCCGGCGGTGGTCGGTGTAGAGGCTGCCGCCCGCCCAGTCGGGGTCGGTGGGCAGCGGGTCGCTCGGCGCGCCGGGCAGCGCCGCCGACGACCAGCGGGTGACGACCTGCGCCTCCTTCACCCGGCGAAGCGCGAGCGCGAGCGCCTCGTCGAAGGGGATCGGGGCGCCGGGCGGGTCGGGCACGTAGCGCCCGATGTCGTGCTCGTCGCAGACCACCTCGTTCCGCAGCGACTCCGCGAGGGGCCGGGCCAGCGAGCGGGGCACCGGCGTGACGAGGCCGATCCAGAGGCTGGAGAGCGCGGGGCTGAGCATCGGCACGCGCACGATGAACCGGTGCGGCAGCCCGGCCACCACCGCGTACCGCCGCATCATCTCTTCGTACGTGACGACGTCGGGGCCGCCGATGTCGAAGGCGCGGTTCACGTCGGGCGGCATGCCCGCGCCGCCGACGAGGTAGCGCAGGACGTCGCGTACGGCGATGGGCTGGATGCGGGTGTCGACCCAGCTCGGCGTGACCATGACCGGCAGCCGTTCCGTGAGGTATCTGAGCATCTCGAAGGAGGCGGAGCCGGAGCCGATGATGACGGCCGCGCGCAGCACGGTGGCCGGGACCTCCGCGCGCAGGAAGATCTCGCCGACCTCCGCCCTGGAGCGCAGGTGCGGTGAGAGTTCCTCGGGCGGTACGTCCGCGGGGGTGAGGCCGCCGAGGTAGACGACGCGTCGCACACCGGCGGAGCGGGCCTGTTCCGCGAAGGTCTCGGCCGCCTTGCGGTCGGTCTCCTCGAAGCGTGCGCCGGTGCCGAGGGCGTGCACCAGGTAGTACGCCACGTCGATGCCGCGCAGCGCCTCGGCCAGCGAGGGAGCGTCGGTGACGTCGCCTCGTACGACCTCGGTGCGGGGTGTCCAGGGGTGGTCGCGCAGCTTCTCCGGTGTGCGGGCCAGGCAGCGCACGCGGTATCCGGCGTCGAGGAGTTCGGGGACCAGACGGCCACCGATGTAGCCCGTCGCTCCCGTCACCAGGACGTGCGGGCCCGGCAGCAGGACGTGCGGGCCCGGCTCGCCGCCCGGTCCGGCGTGAACGCTCATCGCTTCCTCCACCTGCTCACCCTCGCGTGTCCCGTCCCGTCCCGTCCCGACCCGTCCCTCTCGTCCCTCCTGCCTCATCTTCCGTCGGGCCGGGCATTCCGGCACTCGGCTAGCGTGGGGATGATTGCGAGACAGTGAGCCGAGGGGCGTGACGCGCGTCCCGGGGGCTCGGAGCACTTGGAGGACGCACGGTGCACGGTGAGTACAAGATCCCCGGCGGCAAGCTCGTCGTGGTGGATCTGGACGTCGAGGGCGGCGAGCTGCGGCGCACGCGCGTGGCCGGCGACTTCTTCCTCGAACCGGACGAGGCGCTCGACGCGATCAACGGCGCGCTGGACGGCGCCCCCGCCGACACGGACGCCGCGGGCCTCGCGGCCCGCATCGAGGCGGCCCTCCCCGAAGGCACCGTGATGTACGGCCTGACGTCGGAGGGCATCGGCATCGCCGTGCGCCGAGCCCTGGCGCACGCGACGGACTGGACCGACTACGACTGGCAGCTCGTCCACGACGGGCCGCAGCCGCCCGCCCTGCACATGGCCCTGGACGAGGTGCTGACCCAGGAGGTCGCGGCGGGCCGGCGCCCGCCGACGCTGCGGGTGTGGGAGTGGGGCGCCCCTTCGGTGATCATCGGCAGCTTCCAGTCGCTGGCCAACGAGGTCGATCAGGAGGGCGCGGCCCGGCACGGGATCGATGTCGTGCGCCGCGTCTCCGGTGGCGGCGCGATGTTCGTGGAGCCGGGGAACACCATCACGTACTCCCTCTCCGTGCCCGACGCACTCGTGCAGGGGCTGTCCTTCCAGGACAGCTACGCCTATCTGGACGACTGGGTGCTCGGCGCTCTGGCCGACATGGGCATCAAGGCGTGGTACCAGCCGCTCAACGACATCGCGACGGACGCGGGGAAGATCGCGGGCGCCGCGCAGAAGCGCGTGGTGGGGCCCGGTGGGGGCGCGGGCGCGGTCCTGCACCACGTGACGATGTCGTACGACATCGACGCCGACAAGATGCTCGAAGTGCTCCGCATCGGCAAGGAGAAACTCTCCGACAAGGGCACCAAGAGCGCCAAGAAGCGGGTGGACCCGTTGCGCCGCCAGACCGGTCTGCCGCGCGAGACCGTCATCGACCGCATGATCGATTCCTTCCGCTCCCGTTACGGCCTCACCCGGGGGAAGGTCACCGACGCCGAACTGGCCCGGGCCCAGGAGCTGGTGCACAGCAAGTTCGGCACCGCCGAATGGACGGCCCGGGTGCCCTGACGGCGTCCGCACCCGTCTAACGGTGGCCTGCCCATGAGTTGTACTGCCTGACCAGCGTGGTTCACCCGGATCGGCGCTCGTAGAGCCGGTGGGTGCGGAAGTGGACACCGCCGACGGCTCTGGCGGCGCCGTTGGACGCGCGGTTGTCCTCCAGGACCCAGGAGAGTTCCCTTCCGGTGTAGCCGAGGCGGTACGCGGCGCGGAGGCTCTCCGTGAGCAGCGCGTAGGCCAGGCCGCTGCCGCGATACTCCTTCTTGATGCCTAGGGCCACGAGACGGGCCCGGTCGACCGTGCGCAGGGCCCTTCTGAACCGGAGCAGTCCGATGGGCAGGCCGTACGAGGTGAGGCGGCCGCGGGCGGCACGCAGCGCCTGGTTGATGTCGGGGAGCCAGAGCACGAAGGCGACGGGTTCGTTCTCGACTTCGGCGATCTGGAGAAGCTCTGCGGGGAGGAGTGGCTGCAACTCCCGCACCCAGTGCGCGAATTCGCTGTCGGTCATGGGGATGGAGGCGTAGTTCTCGGTCCAGGCGTCGTTGTAGATGCTTCTGACGACGGCCATGTCGGCTTCGAAACGCGCCGGGTCCATGGGTCTGACCCGCGTTCCCGGTGTGCGCAGGGCCTGTTCGGCGGCCCGCCCTACGGCCGCCGGGGGTTCGCCGTCGCAGGACATCGGCACCCGGTACGAGAGCAGGTCCATGGCCTTGACGAAGCCGCATCCCTCCAACAGGGCGGCGTAGTAAGGCCGGTTGTACGGCATGAGGACGGTGGGCGGTCCGTCGAAGCCGTCCACCAGTACACCGCATTCGTCGTTGGTGGAGAAGCTCAGCGGCCCGAGCATCCGGTCGAGACCCCGCTCGGCCAGCCAGCCCGCCGCCGCGTCGAGGAGCGCGGCGGCCGCCTCGGTGTCGTCGGCACACTCGAAGAGGCCGAAGTGGCCGCACCGGGCGTCATGGCGGGACTGGAACCGCGGGTCGATGACGGCGGCGATCCTGCCCACGGGGGTGCGCCCACGCCGGGCCAGGAAGAGCCGGACGGTGCCCGTCTCGAAGAACGGGTTGCGGCTCGGGTCGAGGAAGGCGCGCCGTTCCCGTTCCAGCGGGGCGACCCAGTGCGGGTCGTCGCGGTAGACGGCGTAGGGCAGGCGGATGAAGGCGGTGGTGTCCGCGCGGCCCCGTACGGGGGTGACGGTGACGGGCGCGACGGCGGCGGGCGTGACAGTGATGGCCGTACTGCTCATCGGCCACGCTCCGGAGATTGTGCCCGGGTCACCGCGGCGGGTCCGGGGATCAGCCCGAGCCTGCGTCCGGCGGTGGCGAAGGCGTCGATGACGCGGTCGATGTGCTGATCGGTGTGGCAGGCCTGGAGAGCCGTCCGGATCACGCACTCGCCCTCGGGGACCGCGGGAGCGCTGACCGCGTTGGTGAGAACGCCCTCGTCCAGAAGCGCGTTCCACATCGGCGCGCACTTCTCCGCCGCGCCGATCCGTACGGGGACGACGGGTGTGACCGACCGCCCGGTGTCGTACCCCAGGGCGCTCAGCCCCTTGTTCAGCCTCTCGCCCAGCTCAAGGACGCGTGACCGCCGCCACGGTTCGGACTCGATGATGTCGAGGGCGGCGAGGCCCGCGCCCAGCGCGGCCGGGGGCATCGACGCGGAGAAGGTGATCGAGCGCGCCGCGTACCGCAGATACTCGATGACGTGCGCGGGGCCGGCGATGATGCCGCCGGTGGAGCCGAAGCACTTGGAGAGGGTGCCGGTGTGCAGGTCGATCGCGTCCGGCACGCCGAAGTGTTCGCCCACGCCGCGCCCGCCGGCCCCGATCAGCCCGATGTCGTGGGCGCCGTCGACGACGAGCCGGGCCCGGTACCGGTGTGCCAGCGCCGTGAGTTCCGGCAGCGGGCACAGGTCGCCCTCCATGGAGAACATGCCGTCCGTGACGATCACCTTGGCCGCCTCGGGGGTCGCCGCGTCCGCCGCCGCCAGCCGCTCGGCCAGATGTGCCGCGTCAGCGTGCCGGTACGGGAACCGGCGGGCGCCTCCGAGCCGGATGCCCTCGACCAGGGAGGCGTGGTTGGCGGTGTCGCTGAAGACGATGGCGTCCCTGCCGAGGAGTGCCGAGACGGCCAGATTCGCCTGGAATCCCGTCGTCACCACGGCGGCCGCCTCGGTGCCGAGAAACGCGGCGAGCCGCTCTTCCAGCTCCACGTGTATCGGCAGGGTGCCGTTCATGACCCGCGATCCCGAGCAGGAGGAACCATACTTCTGGACCGCTCGCGCCGCGGCGCCGGTGACCCGGGGATCGGTGGACAGACCCAGATAGTCGTTGGAGCCCGCCTGGACGACGACCCTTCCTTCCACCACCACCTCCCCGCACTCCGCTGCCGGATGCATGGGCCGGTAGAAAGGACGATCTCCGCTTCTCACCATGGTCAGAACGGATGCGGGAATCGACTCCTGGTCCCTGTCGAAGATGTCCGCCATAGAGCTCACAGTCTCCCTTGCGCGCGTCGGTGCAGCCGGCTCGGCCGAGCAGCTCACCGGTGAGGGCGTCACCGGCACAACGTCACGGACGATGAAGGGACACGCACCCGTGGAACGCTTCAGCGGCCAGGACCACCCCGTCGGACCCGGGATCGAGCGGGCGTACGAACGTCACGTCACGCACTGCGAACACCTGCCCAGAAACGTGGCAGGCGCACGCCCGTTAGCCTGAACCGCATGGAAACGGGCCCGCACGACCCCGACCGGCTGCCCGGTTGGGAGATCGCCCGCCCGCGCGGCGGCACGCCGTTCGACGGCGTGACGGTGGCCGGGTTCCGCGACCGGGACGCGGTCGGCCTCGACGCGCGGGTGCTGCCCCAGCCGGCCGTGACCGTCGTGTTCGAACTCGGGGACGAGGCCATCGTCGTGGAACGGGCGGGAGGCAGGCGGGCGTTGAGCAGCCTCGTCGCCGGTATGTCACCCGGTCCGGCCCGCATCCGGGGGCAGCACGTCGACTGTGTCGAGGTCCGCATGTCGCCCGTCGCGGCGTACGCGTCGCTGGGCATCGCCCCGTCCGAGCGCGAGGGAGAAGGCGTGACCGACCTGAGGGACCTGTGGGGACGACAGCTGGAAACTCTGCACCAGCGGTTGGCCGCCGCGCCGGGGTGGGACGGGCGCTTCGCGGCTCTTGAGGCGTTCCTCGCCGAGCGGATCGGATCGGGTGCGCGGATGGACGCGGAGGTCGCGGCCACCTGGCGGCAGATCGTCGCCCGGCGGGGGCAGGTGCGCGTCAACGACCTCGCGGCGTCCTGTGGTTGGAGCCGCAAGCGGCTGTGGTCCAGGTTCGGCGCCCAGATCGGGATGACGCCGAAGCGCGCCGCGATGCTCGTCCGCTTCGACCGGGCCGTGCGCGGCCTCTCGGCGGGCCGGGACGCCGCAGAGGTGGCTGCGGCGTGCGGCTACGCCGACCAGTCCCATCTGCACCGCGATCTGCGGGATTTCGCGGGGTGCACACCGGGAGCACTACGCGCGCTGGGCGCCTCGGCAGGGGAATAGCTCGGCGGGAACAGCTCAGCGGAGAACAGCCCAGCGGGGAACATTCGTCCAAGACGTGGACCCCCGGCGCCGGTGAGGGTCAGGGCATGCGGAGCCATGACCCGACAGACATCACCGAGAGCGGCCCCGCGGACGCTCCCGCCCTCGTCCTGCTCCACGGCCTCGCCGGTTCGACGGCCTGGTGGGACGCCGTGGTCCCGGAGCTGGCACGGGCCCACCGCGTCATCCGCCTCGACCTTCCCGGGCACGGCAGGTCGGCGCGGCCGCCCCGGGGCGGTTACGACATCCCGGCCCAGGCCCGCCGGGTCGCCGCCGCCCTGGACGGAATCGGCGTACAGGGGGCCGCCGTGGCCGGGCACTCGACAGGCGGCCTGGTGGGCACGGCGCTGGCCGAGCAACGGCCGGACCTTGTGGGCGCCTTGGCGCTCATCAACACGGGCCCGAGCCCCGACGCGCGCCTGCCGGAGCCCTGGCCGGGGCGCCTCGTCACGGTGCCCGTGCTCGGCCGGTGGGTGTGGCGCATGCGGAACGACACCACGATCCGGCGGGGCCTGGACACCGCCGTCGGCCGCGAGACCACCCTCCCCGACCGGGTCGTCATGGATGTGCGCGGCATGACCTACCTCGCCGTCACCGCGACGTCACGGGAGTCCCTCACCTACCTGAGCGAGCGCGAACTACCCTCCCGCCTCGGCGCGTTGGACATACCCCTCCTGGTCATCTTCGGGAGCCAGGACCGCCGGTGGCGTCCTTCGTCCGCCGATGGCTACCGCGCCGTACCGGGACTGCGGCTCGAACTCCTCCCCGGCGTCGGCCACACGCCGATGCTCGAAGCGCCCGGACGCACCGCGGAGCTGCTGCTCGCGTTCACCTCGCCGCTCGGGCGAGCTCCGGGATGACGGAGGTTCCGTACGCGTCGATGACGTCCTCCCGGGCGTCGTGCATCGCATACACGGCGAACTGGTCGACGCCCAACTCCCGTAGCCCTTTGAGCCGTTCTAGATGTGCCTCAACGGGTCCCAGGAGACAGAACCGGTCGACGATCTCGTCGGGCACGAAGGCGGTGTCGGGGTTCCCGGCCCGCCCGTGGTGGCTGTAGTCGTAGCCCTCGCGCGCCTTGATGTACGCGGTGAGGGCCTGCGGCACCACCGACGACTGCTCGCCGTACCTGGCGACGAGATCGGCGACGTGGTTGCCGACCATGCCGCCGAACCACCGGCACTGCTCGCGGGCGTGCGCGAGGTCGTCGCCGACGTACGCGGGCGCGGCGACGCAGATCCTCACGTCGGCCGGGTCGCGCCCCGCCGCGGCGGCCGCGTCCCGTACGGCCTTCACCATGTACTCGGTGAGATAGGGGTCCGCGAGCTGCAGGATGAAGCCGTCCGCCCGCTGCCCGGCGAGCGCGAGCGCCTTCGGGCCGTACGCCGCCATCCACACCGGCAGCTTCCCGTCCCGCACCCACGGCAGCCGCAGCCGCCGCCCGTCGATGTCCGCCTCGCGCCCCTCGGCGAGGTCACGGATGACGTCGATCGCCTCGCCGAGCCGGGCCAGCGTGTGGGGTCTGCGGCCCGCGACGCGCATCGCGGAGTCGCCGCGCCCGATGCCGCAGACGGTGCGGTTGCCGTACATGTCGTTGAGCGTGGCGAAGGTGGAGGCGGTGACCTCCCAGGTCCTGGTGCCCGGGTTGGTGACCATGGGGCCCACCGTCAGCCGTGTGGTGTGTTCGAGGATGCGGCTGTAGATGACGAACGGCTCCTGCCACAGGACCGCGGAGTCGAAGGTCCAGCCGTAGCGGAAGCCGTTGCGCTCCGCGCGCCGCATGAGTCCGACGACCGCCGAGGCGGGCGGATCGGTCTGCAGCACAAGTCCGAAATCCACAGCGGGACCTCCTGGTCTCGAAGGTGATCCGAGAAGGGACAATCGTGGACTTCCCCTCGGTCCTTGGCAAGAGGGCCGCCCCGCGTCAGGCGTCGTGCGCGGGGGCGGGCGTAGGGGCGAGCGCGGACAGGTAGTCGTCGAGGAGTTCGACCTGGCGCTGCGGCGGGAACGCCGGGGCGTCGAGCAGGGCCTGCACCACGAGGCCGAGTACGAAGGCCTGGGCGCCGGCGGCGATGCGTACCGGGTCTCCGGGCAGGAGTTCGCCGAGCCGCTGGGCCCGCTCGACCAGGTCGCGCAGCTTGTCGCGGCTCTGCGCGTACCTGCGCGCGTGGTCGGCGCTCAGTTCGGGGTCGGCGAGCGCGGTGTCCCAGGAGGAGACCCAGATGCGGTTGCTGTCGGTGGCCTCTTCCGTCAGCGGCAGGACGTCGAGGAGCGCGGCCCGTACGGCGGACATGCCTTGCCCCGCGGTCGCCGCGCGCCGGGGGCGGGCGGCGGTGCGCCGCTCCAGCAGGTCGAGGGCGTAGGCGACGAGGTCGCGCTTGGTGCGGAAGTAGTGGGTGAGCAGGCCGGTGGTGGCGCCGAGTTCGGTGGCGACGGCGCGCATCGTCAGCCCGCCGAAGCCGTGCGCGGCCAGCACCCGCCAGACCGCCTCGGAGACATCGCGGCGGCGGGCCTCGTGGTCGCCCTTGGTCCGTGGCATGCTGCTACGGTACATAACCGTAACGCTTGTTGTGTGAATGGGGTCCCGATGTTCTCCCTCTCGCTCTCCCTCCCGCTACGGGGCGATGCCCAGCTGCGTCCCCTTGAGAGCCGGCACGCCGAGGAGTTCGCCGCCCACCTGGACCGGGCGCGCGAGCACATCCGGCCGTGGGTGGGGCCCGGCTTCGTCACGGACGACGTCGACGGCGCGCGGGCCACCCTGCGCCGGTACGCCGAGCGGCAGGCCGCGGACGGCGCCCGCCTGTACGGCATCTGGCTGGACGGCACGCTGGTCGGCGGCGTCATGTTCGTCGCCTTCGACGCGGCGGCGGGCTCGTGCGAGGTCGGCTGCTGGCTGGAGCCCGCCGCCGAGGGCCACGGCCTGATCACCGAGGCGTGCCGCACGCTGCTGGAGTGGGCGTTCACCACCCGGGGCCTGCACCGCGCCGAGTGGCGCTGCCGAGCCGACAACGACCGCAGCGCCGCGGTGGCCAAGCGGCTCGGCATGACACTCGAAGGGGTGCAGCGCGAGGCCTGGCCCTACGCCGGCACCCGTTACGACAAGCAGAACTGGGCGGTTCTGGCCCCGGAGTGGCGCGGTCAGTCCAGGTACTGGCACGTGCCGCGCGCGGTGTACGCGCCGTGACCGGTGCGGCCGGTGAACTCCCGGCCGGTGATGACCGGTTCGCCGCGCGACAGGACCGTCTCCACCCGGCCGGTCAGGCGCTTGCCCTCGTACGCCGAGTAGTCGACGTTCATATGGTGCGTGGCCGCCGAGATCGTCTGCTCGGCGTGCGGGTCGTAGATGACGATGTCCGCGTCGGCGCCCGGCGCGATGGTGCCCTTCCTCGGGTACAGGCCGAACATCCGGGCCGGTGACGCGCAGGCGATGTCGATCCAGCGGCGCCGCGAGACGCGGCCGTCGACCACTCCTTGGTGGAGCAGGTCCATGCGGTTCTCCACGCCAGGCATCCCGTTGGGGATCTTGGAGAAGTCGCCGCGCCCCAGCTCCTTCTGCCCCGAGAAGCAGAACGGGCAGTGGTCCGTCGACACCACCTGGAGATCGTTCGTGCGCAGGCCGCGCCAGAGCGCCGCCTGGTGCTCCTTCGGGCGAAGCGGCGTACTGCACACGTACTTCGCGCCGCCGAAGTCCGGCTCGGCGAGGTTGTCCGTCGACAGGAACAGGTACTGCGGGCACGTCTCCCCGAAGACCGGCAGCCCCTCGTCCCGCGCCCGGGTCAGCTCGGCCACGGCCTCCCGCGCCGACACGTGCACCACGTACAGCGGCGCCCCCGCCACCTGCGCGAGCTTGATGGCGCGGTGCGTCGCCTCGGCTTCGAGGAGCGCCTTCCTGACCTCCCCGTGGAAGCGGGGATCGGTCTCGCCGCGGGCCAGCGCCTGCTCCACGAGCACATCGATCGCGATGCCGTTCTCGGCGTGCATCATGATCAGCCCGCCGTTCTCGCCGGCCCGCTGCATCGCGCGCAGGATCTGCCCGTCGTCCGAGTAGAGGACCCCGGGATACGCCATGAAGAGCTTGAACGAGGTCACGCCCTCCTCGACGAGCCCGTCCATCTCCTTCAGCGTCGAGTCGTTCACATCCGACACGATCATGTGGAAGGCGTAGTCGATCGCGCAGTTCCCGGTGGCCTTCGCATGCCACGCGTCCAGGCCGGACCGCAGCGCCCTGCCCTTGGACTGCACCGCGAAGTCGACGATGGTGGTGGTGCCGCCCCAGGCCGCCGCCCGGGTCCCGGTCTCGAAGGTGTCCGACGAGAAGGTGCCGCCGAACGGGAACTCCATGTGCGTATGGGCGTCGACGCCGCCCGGGATCACATACTTCCCGGTGGCGTCGATGACACGGTCGGCGGTCCACGCGCTCGCCGCGGCGCTGGTGCTCGCGGCGAGCGCGGCGATCCTGCCGTCCTCGACCAGCACGTCGGCGTGGGTCTCCTCGGCGGCGGTGACGACGAGGCCGCCGCGGATCAGGGTGCGGGTGCTCATGTGGTGCGCTCCCTTTTCTGCACAGGGGTACGTACGTGACAGGGGTACGGGTGTCGACAGGGGTACGGGGTCGACTACGCGTTCCGCAGGGCCTCTTCGAGGATGGCCGCGCCCTCTTCCGCCTCCGCCACGGTCAGCGTCAGCGGCGGGGCGACGCGCAGGACGCTGGTGCTGTGGCCGCCGCCCTTGCCGATGAGCAGGCCGCCCTCGCGCGCCGCTTCGAGCACCGCGGCGGCCGCTCGCTGGTTCGGCTCGTCGGTGCCGGGCCTGACCAGTTCGATGCCGATCATCAGGCCGCGCCCGCGCACCTCGCGTACGACGGGCAGCTGGGCGCAGATCGCCCGCAGCCGCTCTGTCAGCAGGCCCCCGACGCGCCGGGCGTTGCCCTGGAGGTCGTGCTCCAGGAGGTACGAGAGGTTGGCGAGGCCCGCCGCCATGGTGACCGGGGACCCGCCGAACGTCGAAATGGAGTTGGCGTCGAGGGAGTTCATCACCTCGGCGCGGGCGACGACACCGCCGATCGACATGCCGTTGCCGATGCCCTTGGCGAAGGTCAGCATGTCCGGCGGGCCGTGCTGGGCGTGCGCCTGCCAGCCCCAGAAGTGCTCGCCCGTGCGGCCCCAGCCGGTCTGCACCTCGTCGGAGATCCACAGGATGCCGTGCTCGGCGAGGACCTCGCGGAAGGCGGCGTACAGCCCGTCGGGCGGCGAGGTGAAGCCGCCGACGCCCTGGATCGGCTCGGCGATCAGCGCCGCCACTCCCCCGCGCGCCTGCCCGAGCATGTCCCGCAGGTCGGCGACGCAGGCCGCGGTGAACTCGGCGTCGCTCAGAGCGGCGTACGGCCCCCGGCTGCGGACGCCGCCGTGCACGTACAGCGTCTGGAGCGGCGAGAGGCTGGTCGGCGACCACGACTGGTTGCCGGTGATGCCGACGGCCGTGAAGGAACGGCCGTGGTAGCTGTTGCGCATCGCCAGGATCTGGTTGGAGCGGCGGTGGGCGGTGGCGAGCAGCAGCGCCGCGTCGTTGGCCTCGGTGCCGGAGGTCGTGAAGAAGACGCGGGCGTCGGGGATGCCGGACAACGCCGCGACGCGCTCGGCGAGTTCGACCATCGGGCGGTTGAGGTAGAGGGTGGAGGAGTGGATGATCCGTCCGGCCTGCTCGCTCACCGCCTTGGTGACCTCGGGCAGGGCGTGCGCGGTCATGGTGGTGAGGATGCCGCCGAAGAAGTCGAGGTACTTCCTTCCGTCGGCGCCCCAGACGTAACGGCCCTCGCCGTGGGTGAGTTCGAGGGGCTGCTGGTAGTAGAGCGCGAGCCACTCGGGCAGCACTGCCTTGTGGCGGGCGTACAGGTCGGTCACGGCTGCACCAGCCCTTCGTAGGCGTCGGGGCGTCGGTCGCGGTAGAACGCCCACTGCCTGCGTACCTCTTCGATGAGTCCGAAGTCGAGGTCCCTGACGAGGAGTTCCTCGGTCTTGTCGCTCGCGGGCTCACCGACGAACCGGCCGCGCGGGTCGACGAAGTACGACGTTCCGTAGAAGTCGTTGTCGCCGTACTCCTCCTGGCCCACGCGGTTGATCGCGGCGATGAAGTACTCGTTGGCGACGGCCGCCGCGGGCTGCTCCAGCTGCCAGAGGTGCGAGGAGAGGCCGCGGTGGGTGGCGGAGGGGTTGTAGACGATCTGGGCGCCGTTGAGGCCGAGTTGGCGCCAGCCCTCCGGGAAGTGGCGGTCGTAGCAGATGTAGACGCCGACCTTGCCGACGGCGGTGTCGAAGACGGGCCAGCCGAGGTTCCCCGGCTTGAAGTAGTACTTCTCCCAGAAGCCCTTGACCTGGGGGATGTGGTGCTTGCGGTACTTGCCGAGGTAGCTGCCGTCGGCGTCGACGACGGCCGCGGTGTTGTAGTAGAACCCGGACTGCTCGACCTCGAAGACCGGGACGACGATCACCATGCCGGTCTCGCGGGCGAGCGCCTTCATGCGTGTGACGGTGGGGCCGTCCGGCACGGGCTCGGCCCAGCGGTAGTGCTCGGGCTCCTGGACCTGACAGAAGTAGGGGGCATTGAAGACCTCTTGGAACCCGATGACCTTCGCGCCCTGCCGAGCCGCTTCGCGGGCGTGCTCCTCGTGCTTGGCGATCATGGATTCGGTGTCGCCCGTCCAGGTCGCCTGGACTAGTGCGGCGCGTACGACGTTGACCATGAGCTGCTCCTTCACTGCCCTGGGGAGGACTGTCCTGAAGAGAACATCAGAGAGCTTCTACGCCCGTAGAGACTCTCATGATTCGTACCCGCGCGGGCCGGAAACGAGCGGAAAGCGGCACGGGACCAGGGGGGGTCAGGTGTTGAACCCCGCGACGCGCAGGGCGTGCACCAGGTCCCAGTGGTGCTCCTCGGAGACCGCTCGGGCCGTCTCCAGGAGCAGCGGGATGAGGCGGTGCGGGTCGGTGTGCGCGCAGCGGGCCGCGTCCTCGGGGGTACGGACGCGGAGGTAGGAGTCGAGGAGGGCGCGGGCCTCGCGCTCCCTGTCCGCGTCGATCAGCGCGAGGATCGCCTCGGCGATCTCCGGGGCGGGGCGCGCGACGCCCTGGCGCAGCAGCTTCCGGCAGTCGTCGGCGCGGCCCGCCCCCGCGAGGGCGTCCGCCAGGGCGACCAGTTGGCCGGGCGGCAGCGAGGCGGCCTCCCACAGGAGGGTCGCCCAGTCGGCGGCCAGGCCCGCGCGGTGCAGTTCCACGGCCAGCGGCGGCAGGCGGGGGGCGGGCCAGGCCGCGGCCTCCACCAGGACGGCGTGGGCCTCACCGGTGCGGGCCGCGCCGCGGAGCCGGAGGAGGGTTTGGACGGTGGCGGTGGTCTCGGTGGCGTCCGTCGTGTCGGTGGTGTCGTCGGGGGCTTGAGGTCGAGATCGGGGGATCGCGGAGGTTCGCGTGGCGGGCTCATAGCGCGCGCCGCGCGGGGTGGCTCGTGCGGGGTCCGCTTCGGGCGCGAAGAGTGAAGGCGCCTCGGCCTCCGTACCCGTACCTGTATCCGTATCCGTGTCCGTGTCCGTGAGGCCCGCGAAGCGGGCGCCACGAGGGGCTCGCCGGGCGTGTTCGCGCCCCTCGGGGATGTGGTCGGAGCCGTAGAGGTCGGGCCTGTCCGGCGCAGACGCCGTGCCGAGGTCCACCCATGCGGGGCGCTCCGCCGCGTCCAGGCGGTCCATACGTTCCTGGAGTTCCGCGCACCGGGCGGTCGCGCGCTCGTGGTCGTCCCGGACCCACGCCAGGTCGAGGTTGATGCGGTCGGCCTCGTCCGGACCGGTCGCCTCGGTCAGCTGCCGACCGAGTTCCGCCTGCCGTTCCAGGGCGATCCGCTGCTCCCCGAGCATCATGTCGAGCCGGGTGCTCAGCAGCTCGCGGGCGCCGGGCCGGGCGTCGTACGCGGTGAGCGAGGCGCGGTGCAGGATGCGCGCCCGGTCAATCTCGCGCTCGGCCTCCGGGATGCCGCGGTCCGCCGCCAGGTCGTGGAGCAGCGCCTGCACCACGTCCCAGGGCGGCACCTCCGCGCCGTCCAGGCAGGCGCGCATGCCGTCCGGGTCCCGTTGCCAGAACACGCCGCACCAGCCGGTGGACTGATCGAGCCGCCCCAGCAGATCCCTCAAGTACCTTGCGAACTCCCCCGCCTGTTCCGGGAGTTGTCCCACTGCCATCTGACCAGCACCGCCCCGTGGAGCCTGGAGTCTTCCGGTCCGGAAGATAACACCAGACGTGTTACGGGACGACTACACGCAGTTTTCCGGCACGGTCCCGCGCCGTCTCCCACACCAGGTGGGGCCGGGAGATTGACGCCTTTGCGTTCTGCACGACGATCACCGCACGTGACAGCATGGTCACATGACGGATGGACACTCCGCGGGAACGGCCCCGCCGACGGTGGGAGCGGAGGAGGAGTACCTACTGGTCGATCCGGTGTCACGCGAGTTGAGCACCGAGGCCGCGAAGGTGGTGGCCGAAGCCTCGCGCGAACTCGGCGACCGGGTCACCACGGAGATCACGCGTTACCAGGTCGAGGTGCGCACCGACCCCCACACCAGCCTGAGTGCCCTGGCCGAACAGGTCCGTGCCACGCGGGAGACAGTCGCACGGGCCGCCGCGCGTCTGGGCCTGCGCATCATCTCCAGCGGTACACCCGTCCATGGCCCACCCGGCCCGCCGCCGCTGACCGACGGCCCCCGTTACGCCCGCAGCGCCGCGATGTTCCGCGCCCTGGACGACGAGCAGAGCGCCTGCGCGTGCCACATCCACGTCGGCGTCCCCGATCTGGCCACGGCGCTGCGCATCAGCAACCACCTGCGTCCGTGGATTCCTCTCCTGATCGCCATCACGGCCAACTCGCCGTACTGGGCGGGGCGTGACACCGGTTACCACAGCTGGCGCACGACGATGTGGGGTCGCTGGCCGGTGGCCGGCCCCCCGCCGCACTTCGATTCCCCCGCCCACTTCGAGGATCTCGTCGCCGGTTTCCTCGCCACGGGCGCCGTCATGGACCGCGGCGGCCTGTACTGGGACATCAGGCCCTCCCACCACGTGCCCACGCTGGAGTTCCGTGCCGCAGACGCCACGGCCACCGCCGACGACACCGTGCTCCTCGCCGGCATCGTCAGAGCCATGGCCGCCACCGCGCTGGCCGCGATCCACGCCGGGGAACCGGCGTTCCGGCCACAGCCGGAGCTGCTGCGCGCGGCCTGCTGGCGCGCGGCACGCGACGGTCTGGCCGGCGAGGTCATCGACCTGTCCACCGGGCGTCTGTCCCCGGCCACCACCCAGGTGGACCGGCTCCTGTCCCGGCTGCGCCCCTCGCTCCACGAGCACGGTGACGCCGACCTCGTCCACACCCTCTGGTCGCGTCTGCGCGACCAGGGCAGCCGAGCCGAAGGCCAGCGCACGGCCTACCGGCGAGGCGCCGGCCTCATGGACGTGATCGACCATCTGATCTCCACGACCACCCCGGCGGCCGGCCACAACGACACCCGGCCCGGCTGACAGCCCGCCGGGCCGCTCAGGCGACCGCCGCCAACTCGCACCGCAGGACGATCTCGTCCAGCGAAAGGCCCAGCACGGAAGCCAGCGCCGCCACGGTGAAGAGCGCGGGTGTAGGCGCCCGCCCCGTCTCGATCTTCCGCAGCGTCTCGGCGGAGAGCCCCGCCTCCGCCGCCACCGAGACCATGCTCCGCCCAGCCCGCGCATCCCGCAGCAGACGCCCCAGCCGCTCGCCGCGCTCACGCTCTTCGGGAGTCAAAGGAGTCCGAACCATGCGCCCATCGTACGACCCCCATTTAAATACCGGTATAGTAATTGGCATGGTTGAACTCAAGACGGCACAGTCGATCGACGCGATGCGTGAAGCGGGCCGCATCGTGGCGCAGGCACTCACCGCGGCCCGCGAGGCCGCCGGTGTCGGCGTATCGCTGCTCGACCTCGACGCGATCGCGCACGCCGTGCTCCGCGAGGCCGGCGCCTCGTCCCCGTTCCTCGGCTACCGCCCGCACTTCGCCCCGACCCCCTTCCCCGCGGTCCTCTGCGCCTCGGTCAACGACGCGATCGTGCACGGCATCCCCACCGCGTACCGCCTGCGCGAAGGCGATCTGCTCTCCCTCGACTTCGGCGCCCAGTTCGGCGGCTGGGCCGGCGACTCGGCGATCAGCTTCACCGTGGGGACCCCGCGCCCCGAGGACGTACGCCTCATCGGGACGGCGGAGCGCGCCCTTCAGGCGGGCATCGCGGCGGCGGTCGTCGGCAACCGCATCGGTGACATCGCCCACGCCATCGGCACCGTCTGCCGGAAGGCGGGGTACGGCATCCCCGAGGGGTTCGGCGGCCACGGCATCGGACGCCGCATGCACGAGGACCCGGGCGTGCCGAACGAGGGCCGCCCCGGCCGCGGCCTGCCCCTGCGCCCCGGCATGGTGCTGGCCATCGAGCCGATGGTGATCGCGGGTGGCGACGACGGCTACCACCAGGCGCCGGACGGCTGGACGCTGCGTACGAACGACGGGAGCCGCGCGGCCCACGCCGAGCACACCGTCGCGATCACCGAGGACGGTCCCAGGATCCTCACGGCACTGTGACACCTCGGAGACAGTCCCTGACGTAGATCATTCGTACGATGCGCCGGTGACACGAGAGATCATCGATTACGGACAGTTCGCGGAACGGCTGAGGCTGCGTCAGCAGGGGCGTCCCCGCTGGGAGTTGCTGGAGGCCGTCCAGCGCGAGTGGGGGTACGAGGATCCGGGCGGCGAGCCCGGGCACTCGCGCTGGGGCGGGGAGAACGAGAGGCACGGCATCGACTGGGCGCTGCCCGTCCCCGAGGCCCTCAACGAGTGGTGGGACTCGCCGCTCAACTCCTTCGCCTTCAAGCCGCGCCTGTACTGGGTCCACACGCAGTGGCCGCCGAAGATCTCCGAGCTGGAGGTCGCCCCGGGCAGCGAACTGCTGGCGGACTCAGGTGGTGACCGTCGCGTCTGTGTGTTCATGTCCGAGTACCACTACAGCCACGAGTGGGGCTATCTCGCCGCCGACGCCGAGCTGCCCGACCCCCGTGTCGTCGTGAGCGTCGGCGGCGAGTGGGTGGTGCAGAGCCGGTCGCTGTCGGAGTTCCTGACGCAGCTGGCCTTCGAGCGGCTGCCGGCGCGGTACGGCTGGACGCTGCGGGTGCGCCGCGCCACCGCCGACGCCGATCCGGAGATCGTCCGGCGCCTCGAGTCCTCGTACCGCGAACTGGGGCTGCTCCCCTGGCAGGAGATGGGCACGGACGCGCTGTCGTACGGCGCTCCCGACGCGGTCATACGGCATGGGCGCGGGCCCGGCGCCGACTTCCGCGTCGTCATCAACGCCCGGACCCGCCAGGCCCTGGTCGATGTCGCCGAGACCCTCGGCGTCGACTGGTCCGGCGACAAGGCGATCCGTCCGCCCAGTGAGGTGCCCGCGCCCCTGGAGGACCTCGGGCCGGTCTCGCTGAGGGAGGGCGACGCCGACGCGCGGGGGCGCTGGTCGGTGGTCTCGCGCGGCCACTGCGCGCCGCCCGCGGTGCCCGGCGCCGCCGCCGCGCTCGTCCAGCCGCCCGGCATCCTGAGTTCGGTGGCCGCCGACCAGGACGCGACGACCCTCGCGGCGGGCGACACGGACGGATGCGTCCACGTCCTGGAGACCGACGACGAGAACCCCGAGACGATCACCCTGGCCCCGCACCGCGCGCCCGTCACCGCGCTCGCCTGTGTGAAGACCGCCGGCGGCAGACGCCTCGTACTGAGCGGCGACGAGAACGGCGTGATCCGCTACTGGAGCACCCGCCGCAAGCCGCTGCGCGCCCCCTTCGCCCGCCGCCGCACCCCCGTCCGCGCGCTGGCCGCGGCCCGGCTGGAGACCGGGCCCGCGCTCGCCGCCGCGTGGGCCGACGGTCTGGTCCGGGTCTGGGACATCGGCTCCGACGCGGTGGCCGGGCTGCGCCTGGGCACCGGCATCACCTTCCTCGGCCTCGACGCGGACGGGACCCTGCGCGTCACCGACGCCGACGGCACCTCCGTGCTCCGGCTCGATCCGGCGAAGCTCTGGCCGCACCGCGACCTGCGACCGCGCCTGGACGGGGTCGACTGGGCGTCCCTGTGGACCGCCCGCGGGCCCGGCCGCATGATTCCCGACCTGATCGGCAAGGTCGCGTCGGACGACAAGAAGACCGCCATGGACGCGGTCCACGACCTGTACCGGCTGCTCGTCTCCAAGGAAGCCTCCTCGACCGCCGCGGTCCCCGCGATCCCGTTCCTGGTAGAGCTGATGACGGACCCGGACAACCGGTCGCGCAGCACGCTGCTGCTGCTCATCGCGGACCTCGCCGACGTCCACCAGGCCCGCGGCGGGCGCGGCGACGCCCAGCTGGCGGCGGTCCGCGAGGCGCTGCCCGCCCTGCGGTACCTGCACGACGACCCGGAGTCGTCCATCCGCTGGGCGGCCAACGAGCTGGAGCGGAACTGCGCGGCCTCGCCCGCCCCCTAGGCGGGCGGGTGGTCAGCCGGTGGGGTGCACCACCATCGCCGAGCCACCGCCCCTGCGCTCCTTCTCCGCCGCCGCGAGCCACCTCCCGCCCGGCAGCCGCTGCACGCCCGTCGCCGCCCCGATCTCCGGGTTCCGCTTGAAGGAGTGCCCGATCGACTCCAGGGAAGCGCGCGGCCCGCTGTCCCACAGGCCCGGTTCTAGCTCGGTCTGTGCGGCGTTGCGCTGGCTCGCGCGCGGCGCGGCGATCGCGTCGACCAGGGGCAGG
The DNA here is from genome assembly GCF_053591415.1 of Streptomyces sp. NPDC003032. Classification (NCBI taxonomy): domain Bacteria; kingdom Bacillati; phylum Actinomycetota; class Actinomycetes; order Kitasatosporales; family Streptomycetaceae; genus Streptomyces; species Streptomyces sp. NPDC003032. Next base: position 285,810 of record NZ_JBSFTT010000008.1, read on the forward strand.
CCCCGGTCGACGAAGCCCGTCAGGGTCTGCAGGACGGTCGTGATGATGGTCGCGCCGCCCGGTGAACCGAGCGCCACCACCGGCTTGCCGTGCTTGAGCACGATCGTCGGCGCGATCGAGGAGCGCGGGCGCTTGCCCGGGCCCGGCAGGTTCGGGTCGTGGACCGCCGGGTCGGCGGGCGCGAAGGAGAAGTCCGTCAGTTCGTTGTTCAGCAGGAAGCCGCGCCCCGGCACGGTGATGCCGCTGCCGCCCGTGGACTCGATGGTGAGGGTGTAGGCGACGACGTTGCCCCACTTGTCGGCCGCCGTGAGGTGCGTGGTGTTCTCGCCCTCGTACGTGGTGGGGGCCGCCTTGTCACCCGTCGCGCACGCCCTCGGCCGGCGCGGGTCGCCGGGCGCGAGCGGGCTCTTGAGCACCGCGTCGTCCTTGATCAGGCACTCCCGGCTGTCCGCGAACCGCTGCGAGAGGAGTTCCTTCGCCGGTACGTCCTCGAAGGCGGGGTCGCCGACCCAGCGGCCCCGGTCGGCGAACGCGATGCGGCTGGCCTCGATATAACGGTGCAGGTACTTCGTCTCGGAGACCTTGGACAGGTCGGTGCGCTCCAGGATGTTCAGCGCCTCACCGACGGTGGTGCCGCCGGAGGACGAGGGCGCCATGGAGTAGACGTCGAGTCCGCGGTACGTCGTCTTCGTGGGCTTCTGGCGCTTGACGCCGTAGGACGCGAGGTCCTTCAGGGAGAGGTCGCCGGGGCGGGCCACGCGGCCGGACGCCGGGTCGACGGGCGGCTTGTTGACGGTGCGTACGAAGTCCTTGGCGAGCTTTCCGTGGTACAGGGCCCCTACTCCCTTGCGGGCCAGCTCGTCGTACGTACGGGCGAGGTCGGGGTTCTTGAATGTCGAGCCGACCACCGGGAGCTTCCCGCCGGGCAGGAACAGCTTCGCCGAGGCGGGGAAGTCCCTGAACCGCTTCTCGTTCGACGCGGTCTGGGAGCGGAAGGTCTCATCGACCGTGAAGCCGTCGCGTGCGAGGCGCTCGGCGGGCTTCAGGAGTGTGCCGAGGCGTTTGCTGCCCCACGCGTCGAGCGCCGACTGCCAGGTGGCGGGTGTTCCCGGTGTGCCGACGCCGAGGCCGCTGGTGACCGCGGACTCGAAGGGGATCGGCCTGCCGTTCTCCAGGAACAGCCCGGAGTCGGCGGTGCGGGGGGCCGTCTCGCGGCCGTCGATGGTGCTGACCCTGCGCGACTTGGCGTCGTAGTGGACGAAGTAGCCGCCGCCTCCGACACCCGCCGAGTACGGCTCGGTGACACCGAGCGCGGCGGCGGTGGCGACCGCAGCGTCCACGGCGTTGCCGCCCTCGCGCAGGACCTCGATGCCGGCGGCGGAGGCGTCCGGGTCGACGCTGGCGACCGCGCCGCCGTGGCCGACCGCGACCGGCGCCTTCCCCGTGGTCGCCGACACCTTGCCCGTGGCCGCCGGGGCCTGTTCCGCTGAGCGCGTAGGCGAAGGGGGCGCGGCGGCACCGACCGACACCAATACCCCTCCGACCGCCAATAGCGTCAGATTACGTACGACAGCGCGACGCATTCGTACCTCCAGTCAACAGCCGTCCGCGCAGCGTAACTTCGCGCCGCCGTCCGCGTCAGGTCCGCCTCGAACACTGCTCCGAAAGGCCGCTAACATGCGCCCCCATGACTGACGACGTGCGCAATATCGTCCTCGGCCTGATCGCGGCCGGCATCGGTGCCGTCCTTGGCTGGCTGGTGCGCGGCTATCTGTGGAAGCGCAGGCTCCGCCGCAAGCAGGCCTTCTTCGGGCTGCCCGACAACTCCGAGTCGCTGCTCGTGGTCAACCGTGACGCGGGCGGCGGCGAGCTGATGGTGGTGCGCCACGACGTGTCCGCTCTCCTCGAACTGGCCGCCGTCGTCAAGGAGTGCGGGGCGCACTTCCAGGTGGTCGCGCACGACGCGGCCCAGCAGAGCTTCGGCGAGCGCACCGAGTTCTGCGTGGGCAACCCGGTGGCGCACCGCCGCATGGCGGCGCACATGCACTCGCTGCTCCCGGGCGTGCGGGTGAACACCGAGCCGGAGCCGGTCCCCGACCGGGGCGCGTTCCAGATCGGCGGCGAGCGCTACCGCCTGGAGGCGGGCCTGACGGAGTACGTGATCCTCGCGCGGCTCACCGCCGACCAGGGCCAGGACGCGCGGCCGGTCTTCCTCTTCTGCGGCCAGCGCGCGGTGACCAGCCAGGCGGCGACCCGCTATCTCGCCCGCCACCACGAGAAGCTCGCGCGCAAGCACGGGAACAGCTCCTTCGTGCTGCTCCTGAAGGTCGTCAACTCGCAGGCGTACGGTCCGGACGTCGTCGAACTCGTCGCCGATGTGACACGTGCCGCCGAGACGCCGCTGCCCGCGCCGGCCCGTGCCTCTCATCGCGCCAAGTGAGCTGGCGGGCAATTTCCGGACATCAGGCAACCTGTCCGGGCCGTACGCCCTCTTTCCACGCGGTCCACATTCGCATGGAGGTACGTTTCCTTGTCCCCGCAGAGCTCTTCGAGCCGCCGACGCCCCCTTCACCCGCGCCACGCGGCTGCCGCGGGCCTCGCGGTACTCGCCGCCGCCCTGACCGCCTGCTCGGGCGGCAGCGGCTCCTCCGGCGGCGACAAGGCCGCCGAGAAGCCGAAGATCTCGGTGAACCTCACGGGGCAGCGGGCAGAGGCGGGCGGCCCGGTCACGGTGAAGCTGGCCGAGGGCAGGCTGACGCGGGTGACCGTCGCCGACGCCAAGGGCGCGAAGCTCCCCGGCAAGGTCTCGGCGAACGGCACCACGTGGACGTCCCTGCGCACGGCGGCGCCCGGCACCGCGTACAAGGTCGAGGCGGTCAGCGACCGGGGCGGCAGCGCGCGCACGTCCTTCAGGACGGCCGCGCCCGACAAGGTCAACAAGGTGACGCTCGCCCCCGGCAAGGACACCACCGTCGGCATCGCCCAGCCCCTGTCGATCACCTTCGACCACCCGGTGAAGAACAAGGCCGAGGTCGAGAAGCAGCTGAAGGTGACGACCTCGAACGGCACCACGGGCGCCTGGGGCTGGATCAAGAACTACGACGGCAAGGACCGCGCCGACTGGCGCCCGAAGGAGTACTGGAAGTCCGGCACGAAGGTGAAGCTGGACGCCCAGCTGAACGGCGTGGACTCCGGTGACGGCGGCGGCTGGTTCGTCCGCGACTACGCCACCGGGTTCACGGTCGGCAAGAGCCAGGTCGTGAAGGTGGACCTGGACAGCAAGACGACGACGCTCGTGCGGGACGGCAGGGCGGTCAGGTCGCTCCCCATGTCGGCCGGTACGCCCGGCGGCGAGAAGGCCTCCTGGGGCGGTACGTCGGTCCTGATGTCGAAGGAGGGCACGATCAACATGCGCTCCGAGACGGTCGGCCTCTCCGGCAGCGACAGCTACGACAAGATGGTCGACTACTCGATGCGCCTGACCTGGTCGGGCATGTACGCGCACGCGGCCCCGTGGAACGTCGCGTACTTCGGCAACACCAATCACAGCTCCGGCTGCGTCGGCATGAGCACCGGTGACGCGGGCTGGCTCTACGGCCAGGCCCGGATCGGCGACCCCTTCGAGGTCACCGGCAGCGGCTCGAAGGGCGTGCCCGATCCGGGCAACGGCTACGGGGAGTGGAACATCTCCTGGTCGGAATGGCAGGCCAAGAGCGCGCTGCGCTGACGGTCCACTCCTCAACAACCGTTACCGATGCGTAACTTACCGACGGGTTACCCCCGGTAAAGCGTCGCGGTTACCGTCGGGTCACTTTCTATCGCACGAGCGAGGAGTGACCCGTGGGACTGCCGCACCAGGCCTTGCGTACGACCACCGTGGGAGCCGTGTCGGCGACCCTCGTCGCCGGGGCCGCCTTCGGTCTCGCCCCGGCGGCGCAGGCGGCGCCCGCCGCCGGGCCGCGGGCCGCGAGCTCCGCCGACGTGCGCTTCGTCGACATACCCGGCGACGGCGGCACGGTCCTCAAGGCCAACGTCTTCACCCCGAAGGACGCGAAGCCCGGCGCCGGGACGACGTATCCCTCGATCGTGCTGCCCACCAGCTGGGCCATGCCCCAGATCGAGTACGTCGCGCAGGCCCAGAAGCTCGCGGACACCGGCTATGTCGTGGTCAGTTACAACTCGCGCGGCTTCTGGCAGTCCGGCGGCGAGATCGAGACCGCGGGCCCCAAGGACATCGCCGACGCCTCCAAGGTCATCGACTGGACCCTCGCCAACACCCCGGCCGACCCGTCGAAGGTCGCCATGGCGGGCGTCTCGTACGGCGCGGGCATCAGCCTGCTCGCCGCCGGGCACGACAAGCGGATCAAGGCCGTCGCCGCGCTGAGCGGCTGGGGCGATCTGATCGACTCGATCTACAGCGGGCGCACCCAGCACTTCCAGGCCGCCGCCCTGCTCGGCGGCGCGGGCGCCCTCACCGGCCGTCCGAGCCCCGAACTCCAGCAGACGCTCAAGGACTTCCTCGGGTCCAACCTGGACAAGGAGGACGAGATGATCGCCTGGGGCGCGAAGCGCTCCCCCGCGACCTACCTCGACCGGATCAACAAGAACGGCGCGGCCATCATGCTCGGCAACGCCTGGGGTGACACCCTCTTCCCGCCCAACCAGTACGCCGAGTTCTACGAGCGGCTCAGCGGCCCCAAGCGCCTGGAGTTCCGTCCCGGCGACCACGCGACGGCGGAGGCCACCGGCCTGCTCGGTCTGCCCAACGACACCTGGACCTCGACGCGGCGCTGGTTCGACCACCACCTCAAGGGCGAGGACAACGGCATCGACAAGGAGCAGCCGGTCCAGCTCAAGTCGCGCTCCACGGGCGACTACGAGGGCTACCCGGACTGGAAGTCGGTCGGCCCCACCCGCGAGAAGATCGCCATGGCGGGCTCCACCACGATCCGTACGAACGTCGACTCGGGCGCCAACGGCGGCATCGCGATCCTCTCCAACGCCCTGGACCAGTTCCTGAAGATCCCGCCGACGGCCTCGGTGCCGCTGCTCCCGCGGCGCTACACGGGCGTGTGGCAGTCGGAGAAGTACGCGCAGGCGCGGCGGGTGCGCGGGACCGCGAAGCTGCACACCACGCTCACCAGCACCAAGGAGAGCGGCACCCTCGTCGCGTACCTCTACGACGTGGGCCCGCTCGGCCTCGGCAAGCTGGTCAGCAATGCGCCGTACACCTTCCACGGCAAGACGCCCGGCAAGCCGTTCGGCGTGGACCTGGAGCTGTTCTCCACGGCCTACGACGTACCGGCAGGACACAAGCTCGCCCTGGTCGTCGACACGGTCGACCCGCTCTACATCGAGCACAACCCGTCCGGCGCGCAGCTGACCTTCTCCTCACCGGCGGCGGACCCGTCGTACGTGTCCGTCCCCCTGCGCGAGCAGTGATCTCCGGCTGCCACCGGCCAGGCATGGCCCTACGAGCTACTGCGCACCATGCAGCAGCGTCCCTGGTTCGGCCGGCGCGACTTCCGCGGCCTCCGTCTTGGGATTGCGCCGCTGACGCTTGGACACCCACTGGGCGAACCACGACAGCAGCATGCACATCCCGATGTAGATCGGTGAGATCACCATGACCACGGGGATGAAGGGCAAATCGTAGTCGAGATTCGACGCGATCAGCTTCCCGGCGTGGAGGAACTCCTCGTAGGTGATCAGAAAACCCAGCGAGGTGTCCTTGAGGGCCACCACCAGCTGGCTGATGATGGCGGGCAGCATGGCGCGCAGGGCCTGGGGCACGAGGACGTAACTCATGACCTGGGTCTTGCGCATGCCCAGCGCGTACGCGGCCTCCTTCTGGCCGCGTTCCACGGAGTTGACGCCCGAGCGGAAGACCTCGGCGAGCACCGAGCCGTTGTAGAGCGTGAGTCCGGCGACGAGCGCGGGCAGCGGCTGCACCTTCAGCGCCACGAAGACGAAGAAGATCATCACCAGGACGGGCATCGCTCGGAAGAACTCCACCAGGAGCGTGGCCACCCAGCGCACCGGCCGGTGGTCCGAGAGCCGCCCCATGGAGAGCAGTCCGCCGAGCGCGAGCGCGAGGACCGCGGAGATCGCGAACGCCTTGAGCGTGTTGCCGAGGCCCCGCAGGAGCAGTTCCTGGATGCCCTCGTACTCGAAGGGCGTCCATTTGGTGGAGGTGAACTGGTCGGTGTCGAACAGCAGATACAGGATCCAGCCGACGAGGGCGAGCACGACCAGGGTGGAGAGCACCCCGTAGAGCCTGTGCCGCCGCACGGTCTTCGGCCCCGGGATGTCGTACAGGGCGGTGGAGTCGTGGGAGAGGGCTTTCATCGGGCGACTCCCCAGCGCTGTTCGAGGACATTGAAGATCGCGCTGATGGCGAGGGTGATGACGAGGTAGCCGAGGGCGATCCAGACGAAGGTCCAGACGATGTTGTAGCCCAGCTCGTTGAGCGTCTTGTACGTGCCGAGCAGTTCGGTGACGCTGAACGCGCCGGCGATCGCGGAGTTCTTGGCGAGCGCGATGAGGTTGGAGCCGACCGGGGCGATGACGGACCGGAAGGCCTGCGGGAGGATCACCATCGACAGGGTCTGCCCGAAGCTCATGCCGAGGCTGCGGGCCGCCTCGCCCTGCCCCCGGGGCACGGTGTTGATGCCGGATCTGAGCGCCTCGCAGATGAAGGCGGAGGTGTAGCAGCCCAGGGCGAGCACCGCGAAGACCTTGAAGGGCAGCACGAGCCCGAAGCGGGGCAGGCCGAGCAGCACGGCGAAGAAGAGGAGGGTGAGCGGCGTGTTGCGCAGGACCGTCACCCAGACCGTGCCGAAGGCCCGGAAGGAGCCGACGGGCGCGACGCGGAACGAGGCCATGAGGAAGCCGAGCACGAGCGCCAGGACCGAGGCGTAGACGGTGAGTTCGACGGTGCCGAGGAAACCTTCGCCGAACGTGGAGAAGTTGTCTGTCAGTACGTCCACGACGCCTCCTCAGCTCGCCGGGTAGCGGTCGATGGCGGGCGGCTTCGGCGCGGGCACTCCGGAGAGGCCGAGCGTGGCGTCGTAGGCCTTCTTCCAGTCGCCGTTCTTCTCGCCGGCGGCGAGGGCGTCGTCGATGGCGAGGCGCAGCGCGTTGTCGCGCCGGGGCACGCCGATCCCGTACGGCTCCTCGGAGAACGGCTTGCCGACCACCTTGAGTTCGTCGGGCACCTTGGCGGCGTAGCCGATGAGGATCGCGTCGTCGGTGGTGACGGCGTCGACCTGGTAGGTCAGCAGGTTGTCGACGCAGACGGAGTACGTGTCGTACGCGACGAGGGTGGCCTTCGGGTAGTCCTGCTTGATGCGCTGGTAGGGGGTGGAGCCGGCGGCCGAGCAGACGCGTTTGCCGTCCAGGTCGCCGGGGCCCTTGATGTCCTTCTCGTCGTGCCGTACGAGCAGGCCCTGGCCGGCCATGTAGTAGGGGCCGCCGAAGCCGACGAGCTTCTTGCGGTTGTCGTTGATGGTGTACGTGCCTACGTAGTAGTCGATCTGCCCGTTCTGCAGGGCCGTCTCGCGGTTGGCCGAGGCGATGGTCCTGAACTCGATCCTCCGGGGATCGAGGCCGAGGGAGGCCGAGATCATCTTGGCGATCTCGATGTCGAAGCCCGAGTAGGTGCCCGTCGCGGGGTCCTTCTCACCGAGGTAGGGCTGGTCCTCCTTGGCCCCCACGACGAAGCGGCCGCGGCTCCTGGCCTTCTTCCAGGTCCCCGACTCCGGCAGCTGGAAGCCGGCCGCCACCCGGTACTTGGGCAGCTCCTCGGCCGCGGGGCCCTTGGTCGGCGGGCTGCCGTCCTTTCCGCAGGCGGCGGAGGTGAGCGCGGACAGGACGAGCGCCGCCACGAGCCGGGTCGTACGCATGGTGTGTCGCTTCACGAGCACGTCGCCCCCGTCAGTGCTTGAGGATCTTGGAGAGGAAGTCCCTGGCGCGCTCGCTCTCCGGGTGGGTGAAGAAGTCCTCGGGGGCCCGGTCCTCGACGACGCGGCCGTCGGACATGAAGACGACGCGGTTGGCGGCGGAGCGGGCGAAGCCCATCTCGTGGGTGACGACGACCATGGTCATGCCCTCGCGGGCGAGCTGCTGCATGACCTCGAGGACCTCGTTGATCATCTCGGGGTCGAGGGCCGAGGTCGGTTCGTCGAAGAGCAGCGCCTTGGGGTCCATGGCCAGTGCGCGGGCGATGGCCACGCGCTGCTGCTGGCCGCCGGAGAGCTGTGCGGGATACTTCTCGGCCTGCGAGGCCAGGCCCACGCGCTCCAGGAGTTCCCGGGAGCGGCGGTCCGCCTCGTCCTTCTTGCGGCCCCGCACCTTGATCTGCGCCAGCGAGACGTTCTGGAGAACGGTCTTGTGCGCGAAGAGGTTGAAGGACTGGAAGACCATGCCGACTTCGGCGCGGAGCCTGGCGAGTGACTTTCCCTCGTCGGGCAGGGGCTGCCCGTCGAGTCTGATCTCCCCGGACTGGACGGTCTCCAGCCGGTTGATCGTCCGGCACAGTGTCGACTTGCCCGACCCCGACGGGCCGATGACGACGACCACCTCTCCCTTGCCGACGGTGAGGTTGACGTCCTGGAGGACATGCAGCTCCCCGTAGTACTTGTTCACATCACGCAGCTCGATCAACGGATCGACGGCCATGGCGAGACCTGCCCACTCTCAGCTGTGTACGTCCGCGCAAACTATCCACGTCAAAACGGGACTTACTGGACGACACGCTCGTATGGGCATTAACCGTATTTGAGGCAACTCCGATTACGTTTCGGCGGTCTCTGCGTCTTACGTTTCGGCGGCCTCGGCGTAGATCTGTGACAGCTCGGGCGCCCCCTGCACCGCCCAGTCGAGCCCCGCCTCGACGACCGGGATGTCCCGTCCGGACTTCAGCCGCACGACGGGGCTGCCGCCGGGCCACACGTGCCAGGTGGCGCCCGGCACGGTCCGCACCACGATCGTCCCCAGATAGAGGCCCGCGTCGTTGCCGAGCCACGGCAGCAGCTCCGGGTCGTCGCGCCAGCGGGGCAGGAGCTGGTCGAGGGCGGTCAAGGACGCCGGGGAGTCGTCCAGTTCGAGCCCGGCCGCGGCCGCCTGGGAGCGGAGCAGCTCGCACTCGGACAGCAGCGCGGCCACTCCTTGCGGATCATCCTCGAACACGGCCGCGAGCCCCTCGCCCGCCGGCTCCGCCGCGGAGTGCTGCCTGCGCCACTTGCCGAGGAACGGGATGTTCATGATGGCCTCTCCGTCGCACCCGGAAGCGAATGTCCACGTTCACCAGAATGTATCTGGTGCAAGTTGATCACGGAATCCGATGAATCGCTCCGCGCGCGGCGAGGTCCGGACCGACGCTCACAGCAGCCCCAGGTCGCGGGCGCGCAGGGCGGCCGGTCCCCTCGCTGAGGTACAGCTGCGCCGCGATCTCCCGGTTGGTGCGGCCGCGCGCCACGAGCCGCAGGATGTCGATCTCACGGGGGCTGAGGGCGCCGGCGGGCCCGGCCGCGGTGACCGGGGACGGCAGTGCGGCGGCGAGCCCGGGGAGCACCGATGAGTCGAGCTGGGTGACACCCGCGTGGGCCAGGCGGACCGCGTGCGCGAGGTCGTCGGCGGGCAGGTCCTTCAGCAGATAGCCGCGGGCGCCCGCGCGCAGCGCCTGGTGGTCGGCGCCACGCTGGTCCGGCTGTCGGTCGCGCTGTGGCGGCCCGCGCCGACGCGCGAGTCCGCGGTCTCCACGCACCGGGCGGCCGTCTGAGCCGTCGCCGTCGGTGACCTGTGGAACGTCGGCGGACGTCTCACAGGTCGCGAGGGACGTCTCACAGGTCGCGGCGGTCGACCGCGAGCACGGCGACGGCCACCGCGGCGAGCGGCCAGACGGCCAGGACGATCCACGCGCCCGCGGCCGTCGACGGATAGAGGGCCTGTACGTCACCCGTCCCGGCAAGCCGCAGCCACGCCTTGTACGGCATGGCGTGGCCGACGACAGCCGTCCAGTACCGGTCGTCGCTGAGCACCATGGGCAGCAGGAGCAGGAGCACGAAGGTGGCGACCATGGTGCTGCCGCTGTGCCGCAGAACGGCGCCGAGCGCCATGCCGGCCAGGGCGCAGACGGGCGCGAGGAGCGCGGAGGCGATCACCAGCCGCCACGCCCCCGGGTGGCCGATCGGGACGCCCACGTCGCGGCCGGACAGGATCGCCTGGGTCAGCCAGAAGGAGCCGCCCGCGACGACCGCGCCCAGGGCGGTCATGACCGCGGCGACCACCAGCACCTTGGCCGCCATCAGCTGCCGCCGGGCCGGGACGGCCGCGAACGTCGTACGGATCAGCCCGGTCCGGTACTCCGCGACGATCGCCAGGGCGCCGACGGCTCCGGCCGCGACCATCAGGGCCAGGGACGCGTTCCCGGTGAAGGCCTCCTGGAGGGGCATCCCGTCGCGGATGAACCGAGCCCGGTCGGCCGCTTCGTTCGCGTCGTTCGCGTGGCTCTCCGTCCAGTAGCGGTACGTGTCCCATGCCGAGAGCGACGCCGGTCGCGCGGAGGCGTTCGGGTGGGTGCCGGACGGCGCGAGGGAGCCGGCGCCGCTCGGGCCCGCCGCGGGCCTCGCGGACGTGGACCGGCTCGCCGCGGCGACGACGGCCGCCGGGGTGCGCGTGGACGTGCGGTGGCGGGGCGAACGGCGGCCGATGCCCGCCGACATCGACCTGTCGGCGTTCCGCGTCATCCAGGAGTCGGTCACCAACGTGGTGCGGCACGCGGCCACCACGTCCTGCACGGTGACCGTGGAGTACCGGGACGAGGAGATCCTCATCGAGACCGAGGACGCGGGCCGGGGCCGCGTCGCCAGCGCGCCCGGCCCCGGCATGAGCAACGGCCCCGGCACGGGCAGCGGTCCCGGCTTGGGCAACGGCCCCGGCATGAGCAGCGGTCCCGGCTTGGGCAGCGGTCGCGGATACGGCCTGGTCGGCATGGGTGAGCGAGTCGCCCTGCTGCGCGGTGAGTTCAGCGCCGCGGCCCGCCCGCGGGGCGGCTTCCGTGTGACGGCCCGGCTGCCGCTGCCCGCCACGGCAGGTGTGCGATGACGATCCGCGTCCTGCTCGTCGACGACCAGCCCCTGGTCCGTACCGCCCTGAGCATGGTCATCACCGAGGCCCCTGACATCGAGGTCGCGGGCGAGGCCTCGTCGGGCGACGAGGCGGTCCGAAGGTGCGTGGAACTGCGCCCGGACGTCGTGGTGATGGACATCCGTATGCCCGGCATGGACGGTATCGAGGCCACCCGCCGGATCACGTCGGGCCCGGCACCCGCACACGTCGTCGTCCTGACCACATTCGATGACGACGACTACGTGTACGGGGCGCTGCGCGCCGGAGCCGCCGGTTTCCTCGTCAAGGACATGGCGCTCGACGACATCCTGGCGGCGGTGCGGACCGTCGCGACCGGGGACGGTCTGATCGCCCCGAGCGTCACACGCCGGCTGATCAAGGAGTTCGCGAGCCGCCGCGCCACGCCCGCCCCGCCCCGCCCCGCGAGGCGACGATCGAGGGCATCACGGGCCGCGAGCGCGAGGTGCTGACGCTGGTGGGCCGCGGCCTGTCCAACACGGAGATCGCCGAGGAACTCTGTCTCAGCGTGGCCACCGCCAAGACGTATCCGACCCGTCTCCTGGCGAAGCTGGGCGCCAGGGACCGGGTCCAGCTGGTGATCCTCGCCTACGAGACGGGGCTGGTGTCGGCGGGCCGGTGAGCGCGTCCAGGTGAGTTCACGCCGTGTCCACGCGCGACTCGTTGACGTGTCTCTGACGTCTCCTTAGCTTCATGGCGCATCTGTCATCACGTGGGAGGGGACTGTCGTGCGCCGACGTATCCGGGGGGCGGCCGTCGCGCTCGCCCTCTGCACGGGCATCGTCCCCGTGTGCACGGGCATCGTCCCCGTGGCCACCGCCGAGGCCGGGGCCGCGGACGCGGCGGCAGCGGACACGGCTCCCGACAGACCCCGGCCGCTCCCACTGGAGCGGCTCTTCGACAACAGGGCGGTCAGCGACGACGCCCGACCCGGCGGCGCCGACTTCGACGGGGCGGGCGGCTCGCTCTCGGCGCGCGACCTGACGGCGGCGGGCTGGACTCCGGGGCGGTCCCTGGGTGTGGACGGGGCCCGGCTGACCTGGCCGCGCACGGAGCCCGGCGAGCCGGACAACGTACGGGCCGACGGCCAGTCGGTGCGGGTGCGCGGCCGCGGGGACGCCCTGGCCTTCCTGGTCGCGGGCACGGGCGGCGAGGCGAGCGGCACGGGCACGGTGCGCTACCGGGACGGCTCGCGGGGCGGCTACCGGCTGACCGCGCCGGACTGGCGTTCGGGCCCGCTCGCCACGAAGTCCGTCGCCCTGCCGCATATCAACACCCCCGGAGGCCAGATCGCCGAGAAGGCGCGGTTGTACGTGGTGACCGTGCCGCTCGCCCGGGGGCTCGAGGTGGCTTCGGTGGAGCTGCCGCGCGACCCGGGCGCCCCTGACCTGCATGTGTTCGCCCTGTCGGTGCGGGCGTCCGCCAAGGGGTGGACCGGCAGCTGGTCGGCGTCCACCGCCGGGTACACGGCCGTCGGGCCCTGGAGCGACCGCACCGTACGGCTCGTCGTGCACACCAGCACGGGCGGGCCCCAGGTGCGCGTCCGGCTCGACAACACCTTCGCGGCGGCTCCGGTGCGGATCGGCGGCGCGACCGTGGCGGTGCAGAAGGCCGGGGCGGGAGCCAAGGGTGAGCCGCGGCGGCTGTCGTTCCGGGGCCGGACGGGCACCGAGATCCCGGCGGGCGCCCAGGCGTTCAGCGATCCGCTCGACTTCGACGTGCCCGCCGACGCGAATCTGCTGGTGAGCTTCCATCTGCCCGGCCCCGTGGCGACGGCGCCCGTGCACAGCCAGGCCGTCCAGCGCTCGTACGTCAGCGGCCCCGGTGACCACGCGGCGGACGGCTCCCCGGCGGCGTACACCTCGACGATCACGACGTGGCCGCTGCTCACCGGCGTCGACGTGGGCGGCGGGCCCGGCTCCGTGGTGCTGCTCGGCGACTCGATCACCGACGGCGTGAAGTCGACGCGGGACGCCAACCGCCGCTGGCCCAACGTCCTGGCGACGCGCCTCCTGAACCAGTCCGACGTGCCGCGCTACGGCGTCCTCAACCAGGGCATCTCGGCCAACCGCGTGGTCGCCGACCGCTACCCAGGCGACGGTGTCTCCACCGACACCGGCGGGGTGAGCGCCCTGCACCGCCTGGACCGCGACGTCCTCGCGCAGACGTCGGCGCGCACGGTCGTGGTCTTCGAGGGGGTCAACGACGTGCGCTGGGGCGCGTCGGCGGACCAGGTGGTCGCGGGGCTGCGGGAGATCTCCGGCCGTGCCCGGTCCCGTGGGCTGCGCGTCGTGGCGGCGACGATCGCCCCCTGTGAGGGGGAGTCGCTCTGCACGGCGGCGGCGAACGGCCGGCGGGAGGCGGTCAACGCGTACATCCGTGAGGGCGGCGACTTCGACGCCGTGCTGGACTTCGACGCGGTGCTCCGTGACCCCGCGCACCCCGCGCGGCTGCTCCCCGCCTATGACAGCGGGGATCACCTGCATCCCGGGGACGCGGGGCTCGCGGCGCTGGCCTCGTCGGTGGACCTGCGGAAGCTGGCGGGCTGAGCCAGGGGCCCTGAGAGGTCCGGGGGGTCAGACGTCCAGGTCCACGACGACGGGGGCGTGATCGGAGGCGCCCTTGCCCTTGCGCTCCTCGCGGTCCACGTAGGAGTCGGTGACGGCCTTCGCGAACGGTTCGTTGCCGTACACCAGGTCGATGCGCATGCCCTTGTTCTTCGGGAAGCAGAGCTGGCGGTAGTCCCAGTACGTGAACGGGTGGTCGTACTTGAGGGGGCGCGGCACGATGTCCGTCAGGCCCGCCCCCCGGAGGCCGGCGAGGGCGGCGCGCTCGGCGGGCGTGACGTGCGTGGAGTCCACGAAGAGCGACGGGTCCCAGACGTCGTCGTCCGTCGGCGCGACGTTGTAGTCACCCAGTACGGCGAAGGGCCGCGAGCCCCCCGCGTCCCCGGCGACGGCCGCCTTCAGGGCTTCGAACCACTGGAGCTTGTACGCGTAGTGGGCGTGGTCGACCTCTCGGCCGTTGGGCACGTACACCGACCAGAGGCGGACCGGGCCGCAGGTCGCGGAGATCGCGCGGGGCTCCTCCACGCCGTCGTATCCCGGATCGCCCGGCAGGCCCTTGACCACGTCTTCGAGGCCGACCTTGGAGATCAGCGCGACGCCGTTCCACCGCCCGGTCGCGTGGACCGCCGAGTCGTAGCCCAGCTCGCGCAGCTCGGCTGCCGGGAAGCTCTCGGCCGTCGTCTTGGTCTCCTGGACGCACAGCACGTCCGGGCCGGTGCTCTCCAGCCAGGCGAGCAGCCTCGGCAGCCGAGCGGTGATCGAGTTCACGTTCCAGGTCGCGATGCGCATGTCCCACAACCTACCGGGCGCCACTGACAGTCAGAGTTCGGCCGTCTCCCCCGGCGTCAGGCGCAGGTGCTCCGCGCCGCCCAGGGAACCGATCTGGTTGTCGTAGATCGGCCGGGCGAGGTCGGTGAGGAGCGCGTCGTGGATGTCGTAGGCCCGCTGCGGCTTGACCTCTCGTACGTAGTCGATGACCTCGGAGATCTTGCTCCAGGGCGCCATGACGGGGAGCATCAGCGTCTCCACCGGCTGGTCGGGGACGGTCAGGGCGTCGCCGGGGTGGAAGACCGAGCCGTCGACCAGGTACCCCACGTTGGCGATGCGCGGGATGTCCGGGTGGATCACGGCGTGCAGCTCGCCGTGCGCCTGGACGTCGAACCCGGCGGCCGTGAAGGTGTCGCCGTGCCCGACGGTGTGCACACGGCCGGGGAAGGCGGCCGCGACCTGGTCCGCGACCGACTTGAGGGTCCAGATCTCGGCGTCGGGGCGGGCCTCCAGGGCGGCCCGCAGCCGGCCCTCGTGGAAATGGTCGGGGTGCTCGTGGGTGACGAGGATCGCGTCGGCGCCGACGGCGGCGTCGTCCTCGCTGAAGCCACCGGGGTCGATGACGAGCGTGCGTCCGTCCTTTTCGAGACGCACGCACGCGTGGGACTTCTTTGTGAACGTCATGCGCTTCGCGCGCGCGGGAGCGTTGTCCGCGGGGGTCTTCATGCCAGTCATCCCCCCATCCTGCACCGCTCCACCACGCATCGCTCCACCACGCATCGCTCCACCACGCATCGCTCCACCACGCATCCTGCTACTCCTGAGGCGTGGTTTCCTCACGGATCACGGCCTGGGCGACCTTGAAGGCGGAGTTCGCCGCGGGCACGCCGCAGTAGACGGCGGCCTGGAGCAGCACTTCCTTGATCTCGGCCGGCGTGAGGCCGTTGCGCAGGGCGGCGCGGGTGTGGAAGGCCAGCTCGTCGAGGTGGCCGCCGGCGACGAGGGCGGTGAGGGTGACGCAGCTGCGGGAGCGGCGGTCCAGGCCGGGGCGGTTCCAGACCTCGCCCCAGGCGTAGCGGGTGATGAGCTCCTGGAAGTCGCCGGAGAAGTCGTCGGCCGCGGCGAGGGCACGGTCCACGTGGGCGTCGCCGAGCACCTCGCGGCGGACTTTGAGGCCCGCCTCGTACGGGTCGTTCCGGACGGTGCCGATCACGGCCTCGGGCTGCTCCGCCGGGGCGATCGCCGCCACGGGAGCGACGGGCGGCGGGGACAGGACGGGCTTGACGGGCGGGGGCGTGATCGCCGCCTGCGTGTCCTCCCAGGCCGTGGAGAAGTGGCGTACGAGGAGATCGGTGACCGCGGCGGGCTGCTCCACGGGCGCCAGGTGCGAGGCGCCCGGCACGACGGCGAGCCGCGCGTCGGGGATCCCGGCGACGAGGGTGCGGGCCTCGGCCTGCCCGGTGACCTGGTCCTCGGAGCCGACGAGGACCAGCGTGGGCACGCCGATCCTGCCGAGGTCGGCGCGGACGTCGAAGGCGGCGAGGGCCTCGCAGGCGGCGATGTAGCAGCCGGGGTCGGTGGTGCGCACCATCTGCACGGCCCAGTCGGTGATCGCGGGCTGGGCGGCGGCGAAGCCGGGCGTGAACCAGCGGTCGGGCGCGGAGCGGGCCATGGGGTCCAGGCCGTTGCTGCGCACGATGACCCCGCGCTGGCGGAACTCGTCGGCGGTGCCGAACCGCGGCGACGCGGCGATCAGCGCCAGCGAGGCGACCCGCCCCGGATGCCGCAGCGCCAGCTCGGCGCCGATGGCCCCGCCGAAGGCGCAGCCCGCGTACCCGAAGCGCCGCACGCCCAGCTCGTCGAGGGTCGCGAGCAGCCGCCCGGCAAGCTCCCCGACGGACCCGCAGGGATGCGCGGGCGCGCCGCCGTGCCCCGGCATGTCGAAGCGGAAGACCCGCCAGTGCCGGATCAGCTCGGGTATCTGCCGGTCCCACATGTGCCATGTGGTACCCAGTGAGGCACCAAGGATCAGGACCGGGGCGTCTTCTGGCCCGTCAAAGCGGTATTGCAGGGTGTTCATCGGTGTCTCACTCACCCGTCTGACCCTCTCATCAGTCATAAAAAGTCACATCGCCGGGGTGAACCTAGCCGACCTCAGCCCTCTCGCGACGGCAGGTCCGGACGCTGCCGGAACCCTTGAGCGTCCAGGCGTGCGTTCTCCAAAGGTTTCCTGGTGACTGGCCCGGGTGGGACATCGTGTGCAGCGGTACCTGCAAGCCGGATGGACCCTCCCGATCGCGGCCACCGGTCAGCTTGGGGGACCCGGGACCAGGGTGTGATTCCAGTTGCCGTGGAACGCATCGGGTGTGATCGGCAGGGCGTGGAACTCGGCGGTCGTGACAGTGGTGCCGAGCGCGTAGTCGCCGGTGGCCTTGGTGTCGACGCTGATCACCGGCTGGCCGTCGTCGAGGAAGGCGGTGGCGGTGGCGTTGATGTGGACGAACTGGGCGTCACGGTCCGGATGGCGTGGGGATCGCCGCGGGTGTGCGGCTCGATCAGCATCTCCAGAGCCGGCAGCAGACCGGTATCGGTGGCCGTCGACGGCTTGCGCCCGCCTCCCGGAGCCCGGATACGGTGCGTCGGCGCCGCGTGCGTCTCCAGTTCGGTGATGCCGCGCGCGATGGTGGCGGTGCTGGTTTGGGAGGCGGCGGCTACCGGGCGATTCCGCCATGACCGAGCGGGACGGCCTCGCTGGCGAGGTAGAGCCGGCGACGGCGCTCGTCGAGATGCGTCAGCACCCGCTCGAACGTGCACTGCAACTGGGCAGCACAAACGCGGACTTGCGAAGGCACAGACACGTTCCAGCGTCCCGCTGACGACTGTCTCGCAGGGCAACTCTGACAGTTATTTATGGACAAGCCCCTGCGGTGCCGGTGTACTGGCGCTGGACACCGCAGGGTTTACGGTGTGACGTGCGGCCACCGCATGATCTTCAGTCTTCACACACCCGTCTCCACAGCGCGTCAGGCTCGCGCAGCGTCTGCCTGCCATCCTATGTCTGGAGGACTTGTGCAACGTGGCGAAGTCTGGTGGGCCCAGTTCGACGAGCGGAGGCTGGTCGTACTGCTGTCGGGAGACGACGCGTCCGGTATCCGGGTGATGCAGGTCGTCGCTCCGGCGGGCGTCGACATCAGCGGTCTGGGCATCGAAGTGATGGTCGGCACCAGTGAAGGTCTGCCGTTCGAAGGCGTGCTGCGGCTCGCGTTCCCGTGTCCAGGCTTCACCCCTTGCACGTGGCTGACCACTGTGTCCCGGGACGACTTGATAGAGCGGGCGGCCGTCCTGTCCTCCGTGAAGCTCAGTGAGATTGACGATGCCCTACAACTCGCTGAACAAGCGCAGGAGCGGACCCCGGCAACGACCGCGAAGCTCAGCGAGATGAGGGACGCCCTCCGTCTCGGTGAACTCGGGTGAGATGATCGACGCTGGCCACCTGTCGCCTCGGCGCCCCTCACCATCGAGATCACGATCTACGGCTGGAGTACTACTGATCTTTCCGATGGGTTGTCGCGGAGGGTGACGGTGTTTGGTCCCTGCGGTATGTCGTAGTGATGCGGTATGCGCGGGATGGTGGGCTCGGGCCCGGCCGGCAGGTTGCCCGGGAGCGGATACGGATGCTCGCGGGACAGGGGTTTGACCGGGGTGAGAAGAACACGGTCATTGCCAGGGAATCGCGTGTCGGCCTTCGTTCGGTTGAGCGTTGGCGGCGGGCCTGGCGCGAGCAGGGCCCCGATGCGTTGCGTTTTCCCGGGCCGGCTAAGCGTGTCGTGCTCCGCTCGTCGAGGCCGCGCGGGTGAAGGGCTCAGCCGACCAACAGAAGGAGGAGCAGTCTGAGCAGTACTAGGCCGGTAAGCACTGTTCCAGCGATGAGCAGTGGGCTACGTGCAGACTCCGTGGGCGGCCAGGACGCCGGATATGAGTAGGAACAGAAGAGTGACAGCTAGCCCGCCCCCACCACGCGCGACGAGGCTGAAGATCAGGTAGGTCAGGAAGAACTGTGGGAGCCCCAGGAGCCACACCTTCCGCGCCTCTGCCGGATTTGGGACGGCTGGGGGCAGAGACGCAGTGGGCCTAGGGGGCATGACCGGCGGCTGAGGGCCTGCGACCGTGTCGTGGGAGGGGGTATGCGTCGTTGGGGTGGAAAGCGGCTGAAGAGCTGCGCGCAGCCGTTCAGGATCCCGGAGGGCGTCTGCCGTACCAACGAATAGAACAAGGCAGCGCCGATTCGGGCAGGCCCACAAGATTGCGGCCGTACCGGAGGCCGTTGACCAGAGAAGCACCGCCAGGCACGAGTGGTTGTCCAACTGCCCTGGCGAACCACCCGGGTTCGGTGTCGGAGGACACCTTGGCAGCTCTCGCCCCTGGCCCTGTGCGCCCGGTTGCGAAGCTTGGCTACTTCTTGGCGGCGGCCTGTTCCTCTGCGGCCGTGACGGTGGCGGGCTTTCCGTCCTGGAGTTGCTGGAGACGCTTTAGCGTCGCGCTGAGCATGGCCTGCGCCCCCGAGGGATCACCACCGGTGTTGCCGTCGACCTGCACGCGGATGACGACTTTCCCCGAGCGGCTGTATCCGTCGACGTCGTCCTCACTGGAGCCAGGGTTGATCACGAGCGTGCTCTCGTCGCCCACCGGCGGCTTCGCGGGCTGCTCCTTGTTCTTCTCGGTGCCCTTCCACGCCACGTACGCGTTGTGGGCGTTCTTGGCCGTGTCGAAGAGGCAGATGTGCACATCGGCCATGTTGAGCGTGGAGCCGTTGTACTCGTACGAGGCGTCGCTGCCCCGGGCCCACCCCTTGGGGACGGAGTTGTCTTGTGCGGGGTTGCAGTACTGCCCGTCCGTCACGTCCTTGGTGCCGTGCACGGTGTACCCGGGAAGGTTCTCGTCGTCGCCCAGCACTGCTTTGGTGAGGTCGGCCTGGGTGAGGGCCTTCGTGATCGGCTTCGGAGCCGGGGAGGAGACCTGCTTGTCGCCGCCCTGGGCATCGGAGGCGCGGTCCGACTCGTCGCCACTGGAAGAACAGGCCGTGAGGGCGGCCAGCCCGGCGAGTGCGACGGCAGGGGCGAGTGCGAGGCGTACGCGTGACATGAGCAGAGCCTATCCATCATGATCATGAACCGGAAGCGCCTGCGCCCTTGAGAGCCGGTCCCCTCTGGCAGGGATGCCGACGGTTCACCGGCGCCGGGTTTTCAGGCCCCGGTCACCGGCGCCTATCAGCGGCGGCGCCTCGCTGCCGCGTTTTAGACGCCGCGCGCGTACTTCTGGGTGACATCGCCTAACTTGCCGATCCGCTCGGTGGACCAGCCGTACGGCTCCTCGGTCAGCGCCAGCGCGGCGTCCTGGAGGAACGGCATCGCGGCCTTCCTGCGGGCGGTGGCGACCGACACCGCGGCGGCGAGCGAGGGCAGCCGGTCCGCGGCCTCCTCGCGGTCGGGGCGCGGCACGCCGGCCTTCTCGGCGGCCGCGATGCGCTGCGCGGGGCGTCACGCGGGCTTGAGGTCGCCACCGGGGTTGATGTTCGCCTTCTTGTCGCCGTACAGGGCGTAGCGGCGCATCTCGGAGTAGGCGGCGGAGGAGCGGGACACCTAGGGCGTGTCGCAGGAGTTGTCGGTGTGCTGGATGGGTGTGGCTGAGCGCCGTAGCTGCCCGCGGCAGCGCGGGCTGAGATTGGTACCGCGCGACCAACAGCCGGGCCGGGCAGGTGCTTCGGGGTGAGGTGAAGGACATTGGCGCATTCGGGCATTGTCGTGCGAGCGACGGGCGGGTAGGACCGGGACGACCAGATATGCATACCGCCAGTGTCGCGACACGGGGGAACTGGCATGACGGCAAGCGCACCAACAGGCGGGACACCGGAACCGCAGCCGAGCGTCGGCGGACACAGCGCTCCAGAACCGACGGGGCAGCAAGAAGGCTCGGACGCGACCGCGCCGTCCGCCGCTCATCAGCCCCCGCCGCAGAGGTCCGCCGATACGGGAGGTGGACCCGACGAGAGCTTAGGGGCGATCACCTTCGAAGCACTCGGAGCGGACCCCGCTGCCTCCCGGCGCAAAAGAATCTTGTGGCTGTCGGTGACGGCGACGGCCGGTCTCCTGAGCGTGCTGGGCGGGACGCTCCTCGGCTACTACATGATCAAGCCGAGCGTCACCAGGGAGAACGATTCCGACAAGGGGTACGACGCCTCCCAAGCGCCTTTCACGGCTTCCGTGCAAACCGAGTTGGGCGACCCCCGTCAGGACTGGGTGATGGTCCTCGACCGTGCACTGACCAAGGGCGAGACGCGAAAACTGACCTCCATCAATGACCCCTCTTCCACCTTCGCATACCTCAAGTCACTCGGTGGCCGCCTGCTGACCTACGCGTCCCACCTGGAACACGCCCCCGAGCAGTACACGCAGCGGACATCGGCCGGCGGCATGGAACTCTCCGGCACCTTCAAGCTGAAACTGCTGAGCACCCGGTCCGCCCCCGTGGTCATCGACGACTGGCAAGCCACCGACGTCACCTGCCGGCCGAGCAGCGCGAAGACGGTCGTCGGCTATCCGGCGCAGGGAGGAGTCGCCTACCAGGGGATCCGGGTCCACGTCCCGCCCCGGAGCGGCGAGCCGGTGCTGACCGATGAGGACGAGGGACAGGGCGAGCCCTACTTCGACACCCACGTGATCGAGCTCGGGAACGGCCAGTCCTCGGGCGCCATGCGGGTGGAGGCGATCGCGCCGCCCGGACGGACGTGCGAGTGGGCAATCAAGGTCCACTACGTCGACGCCTACCAGAAAGATCAGTGGCTCCAGTTGAAGGACCGCGACGGAAAGGCGCTGCGCATCCGCACGGAGTCCGCCCCCGCCGAACCCCGGCAGGCCTGGGTCTTCGGGCCCGTCCCCTGGACGGCGTGCCACCAGAAGACAGAGGAGCCGATGTGCGACTCGGTCTAGCCGGAAAGGCCGCGGTCTTTGCGGTCCTCGCAGCCTTGCCCCTTCAGGCATGCACCTCTCAACCCAGCGCGGAGAGACCCGCGTCCGGGGCTTCGGCGCGCTCGGCGCCCTACCTGGGCAACCGGGGATACGCCCTTCCGGACAGTCCCTTCACCCGCAAGGACACGGTCATCACCGCCAGGTGTGCCATGGGCGCCCGCTACGTCGGCGTCGTGGTGACAGCGTGGGATCCGGAGAG
Source organism: Streptomyces sp. NPDC003032 (assembly GCF_053591415.1). Classification (NCBI taxonomy): domain Bacteria; kingdom Bacillati; phylum Actinomycetota; class Actinomycetes; order Kitasatosporales; family Streptomycetaceae; genus Streptomyces; species Streptomyces sp. NPDC003032. The sequence goes on from NZ_JBSFTT010000008.1 coordinate 307,517, forward strand.
CTGGAAACCGCGCGCGACACGGTGGTTCGCCGTTCCGGAGAACGCCGCGTTCAACAATTATCCCGGCGCCAAAACGGTCCACAGCCCACTCGTAGACCTCTGCGCCGGAAAATCGGACGCACCGGGTGCCTATCCCACGGAGAGCCTGGAACACATCGCTCCCCGGGTCCGCGCGCTCTTCGACCTCTCGTACACACGCATGGCGGTAGTCCTCCGCGACTCCGGAGGCAAGGACGCCTCGCACGTCGGTTTCGTGAAGAGCGACGCGAAACACGACGACTTCGTGCGCCTGAGCGGTGCCGCGGGCGACGACGAGCAGAACGCGGTGATGTCACCGGACGGGAGCACTGTGTGGTTCACGTACACGGACCAGGACGGCCGGAAGAGGATCGGATCCCGGTCCGCCGAGGGCGACCACCACCTGTCGGACCAGGGCCCGGCCGCGGGAGACAACCTGCCCCTGACCATCACCGGCAAGCCCGCGCGCGCCGTCCAGGCCAACATGGTGCGCCTCGCGCCGGGCGGCCGTCGACTCACAGCGACCGCACCCAAAGTCTTCGGCACCGTCTTCGACACCTGGAACTCCTCAGGTCCGCTCAGCAGGACGTCGGCGCGCGAGGCCGTGCTGCTCAGCGGATGCGCCGCCGTCGTCGGCTGGGTCGCTGACGAACGGGTGCTGTGCCGCACGTCGTCCGGTTCATTCCGGACCATGAACGTTCGCACCGGTCGGGCCGCGGGCGCCCCGATCAGCGTGGTCGGCCCACAGGACGGCACCGTCGCGGAGGGGATGCTGGTGTCGCCCGACGGAACGAAGTTCATCGTCTCCGTCCACCGACCCAATGCCGAGAAGGACCCCGACTATAGGTACCACGCGCCCGACTTCCGGGTGGTGCCGGCCACACGGGGAGGAACGGCGAGCGATCTCGCCGACGCGGAGCTGGACGTACTCACGGTGTTCCTGAGCTGGTCGTGAGCAGCTGTGCGGGCCCGGCGCCGGCCTCGGGATGGTGGCCGGTGCCGTGGACGATGCACGGGCGCGCCGCGCCGCGAAGGGAGTGGCGGGGCGTACGGCGTGACCGAACCCGAGTGGGGCGTCTGGCTATCCACACCCGCAGAGGCGAGTTGGCGTGGCTTGGGGGCCGCTCCTGGGCTGCTGGGGCCGCTAGGGTCCCAGGGCGTGACGGAGAAGAAGGGAACGGCGCTGCTTGTGCGGGTGCGGTGAGAACGCAGAGACAGGCCAATGTTTCGTGGCGGCCCACGATGTCATTGCGGCTGCCGCCCTGCGCGCCGTGGAGGAACTGCGCCTGCCCCGCCGGCTAGCCGCGCTGAGGTTCGGTCCGGAGCGCTCGGTGGTTGAGGCGGCTGTCCGGGAGGCGGACTGGGTGCGCTGTCCCGTGTGCGCGTACGTCGGGCCGTCGTCCGCCCACACCTGCGCCACCGACGCCTGCTGAGCGCGGTCCGGGCGGCTGGCCGGATACAGATGGCCGGCGCGCACTGGACCCTGCTGCTCACCACCGGCAGGCCGTTGTTCGGCAGCCCGCACAGCCAGCGTGCCCAGTCGCTTTACGCGGTGCTGGAGCAGGTGGCGGCTCAGCACGCGGTGCGGGGCCGAGGAACCAACCCCATGAGACAGCACAGCTAGGCGAGCAGTCGGCGCGTCTTCACCAGGGACGGCGCCTTTTCACCAGGGACGGCGCCTTCACGGCCGGCTTGTGCCGCCTACGGATCCGCTGGGAACGACGCGACGACATCCACGAAGCATTCCTCAGCCTCGCCGTCTGCCTGATCACGCACCGCCGCGTTCAACGGCTTTGTCAGGGCCAGTCAAGCGGGAAGGTCCTTCGCCAGTTCCTCCGCCACGGCGAGGCAGGCGGCGAGGCGTTCCCGCTGGTCTTCGCCGAGGGGTGTGCCCTGCACGCGGGTCAGCAGCTCACGGGCCCGTTCGGGATCCTCCTGGCGCAGGGCGAGCTCCGCGCGGTATACGAGGGCCTCGATGAGGTCCGCGGGGTGCGCGGTCTCCTCTTCCCGGGCCAGGGTCGCGTCCAGGATCTTGACGGCTTGGCCGGTGTCACCCTTGGAGTCCCCCAGGACGACGGAGTTCTCAAGCGCCGTGGCCAGCTTGTTCGTCGGGGATGGCGCGGCGGTCGGCTCGCCGTGTTCCGCGGCGTTGAAGATCCGGATCCAGTTGCCGCCCGGATCAACCATGGTGAACCCCGTCCTGCGGCCGTCGTTCTTGCGCTTGCGGGGCGTGGTCACCCTCGGGATCCCCGAGGCGGGCACCTTGCCGTACACCCGGCGCAGACCGTCCGCGAAGGCCCGGTGCAGGACGCCGGTGTCCGGGACGTAGACCGCGCAGGCACCGTAGGAGTCGGTGGGATCGAAGCCTTCGATGGCGAAGAAGTGCATCTCGAGGTCTTCACGGCGAAGTGCGATGTAAGGGTTGGGGCGGGTCTGCCGGTAGGTGGTGGTGAACCCCAACGCCTCGTAGAAAGTGGTGACTTCGTCGATCGAGCGGCAGGGCAGCTGGGGTATGGCAACCTCGTGGGCCATACGGACTCCTCAACTCGTCAAAGCTGTCCAGCTGTTAGCGTAGCGCGGCACTTCTGTGGCTGCGGGCATCACGCCCATCCCTGCGGTACGGGGCGTCGGCTCTCCCTCGCCGCCTTCAAGCCCCGGTCCGGCCGCGGGCCTCGGCTCGCGGCCGGACCGGCAGCAACCACTGGCCGTAGACCGGGTGTACAGGACCACGGTTTGCGGGCCTGCCCTCACAGTTCGCGGCGTGGTCAACCCTCGTCGTAGCCCGAGGCGGCTTTCTCGATCGTGCGCGGTACGGCGGCGTTGGCCGTATGCGGCTGCTGGTACCGCTACAGGCTCGTCACCTCGATCGCGCCCTTGGGGCCGCTCGTCCCACGACACGCTCGAGGCGGAACGCCGCGCCCGACAGCAGGGACTGCCCGTCAGCACGGCTGCGTTCGCGGCCGTTCAGCCTGCCCGTCATCGTAAGGTCGAGCGGTGTCGCGACCTCCGAGGTGGCGCCCTCGTCCAGCACGGTTTCCACGAGGAAGAGGCGGGCCCTGCCATGACGAGGCGTTTCGCCCTCCGCAAGGGGCCCCGCCCGCCGCTCGGTGTGACGTCATCCAGTACTACCCGGCACAGGCCGCCCGGCTACTCCTCCACGTCACCGACGGCGACCTCTGGCACGGGCATCCCGTACCCGACCCCGCGCCACTGGCCGTACTGGGTGCCAGAAGGGGCCGGACCCGTGGCGCCCAGCCACTTCTTGTTGGCGTTGTACCAGTTGCCCACCCGGCCGGGGGCCTGGTTGTTGTACCAGGATCCCGCCTTCCTCCAGCCGCTTGGCTCCTCGTGGAAGGTGCACGAGAACCACTCGCGCTCCGCGCCTGTGTACTTGGCGGCCCGAGTAGCCACACAAGGCCCCAGGGGTGCATGTGTGGGCCATGGCAGACGCGTCACCGCTCCTGCCGAGTTCGCGCGCGTACTTCTCGCCGGGCAGAGGCAGCAGCAGCCGGCCATCCGTGTAGCGGATCTCATCGGCAGCGGTCTGCCTGCCGCCCTCCTGAGCCAGGGCCGTGTCGACTTCGTTCTGCGCCTGCAGGGCGTCCGCTGAGGTCGTCCTGGGTCGAGTTCACCGGGTTTCGGATCGTTGCGCAGCCGTGTCCCGAGGGTGAAACAAAGTACGTCACAGGCTTGGGTTGGCGAGAGCGGCGGTATCGGCGGAGTTCGGCGCGGACGGGCGCCATCTGACGGTGGTCGACGAGGACGGTGAGGAATTCCAGCAAACACAGGTGTGGGATCTGCGCAGCCGACGGCACCTGTCGAGTGTGCGCGCTCCTGTGGTGCAGGAGTACCCGACCAGTGTGAGCGCCGACGGCCGCGCCCTCGCACTGTGCCGGGCCCCCATCGTCTGGAGATACGTGACCTCCGTACGAGGCGGGCCCATCACCTCCCCCGGGCCACGAGCGCTGCCCGGGTCGCTTGCCCCGACCAGGACCGCTACGCCCCGGGAGTGTTCGCCCTGCGGCCGGGCGGTGATGTGCCGGCGGCCGTGGACGACAACACGATCCGGCGCTGGATCGTGCGCACGGCCGCGAACTGCCCCGAACTGCCCTGCTCAATATGCTGGTTGCGTTGAGAGTTCTAGGGATAGACGATTTTGGGACCAAACGCGGCAGGAAGTACGGGACCGTCCTCGTCGACGCCGCAAGTCGCAAGATCGTGGATCTGCTGCCAGGGCGGGAGAAAGAACTGGTAGCCAGTTGGCTGTCCGAGCACCCGGGGGTCGAAATAATTTGCAGGGACCGGGCTGGCGGCTACGCTGAAGCGGCGAACGCGGGTGCACCTCAAGCATGACAAGTAGCCGATCGCTGGCATTTAAGGGACAACTCGCGCACGCTGTCGAGCGAACCGTCATCGCCCACCGTGCCTGCCTCGTGCCACCGGAGCTGGCGACTCGGACCCGTCAACGCCACCGAGAGGTTCAGCAACTGTTCGCACGGGGCCGTTCAATCAGCGGTATTGGCCCGGAACTTGGAATGGGACTGTCGCGAAATATGCGAGCAAGGCTACCCAGGGCGTACCGCACAAGCAGTTCGGCACTACCTGCGTCCTCCTCGGACATCTCCGGGATCGATCCGTTCACCAATGCCCGTCCTCAAGCCGCAACAGGTGACCGACTGGATCATGTGGCATCCAGATCGTTCAGATCGTTTGCACCCGACCGAGAAACAACAACTCGATGAATCCCTGCACCACTGCCCCGGGGTTGGCAACTGTCCACGGCCACGTCCATGCCTTCGCCCGCATGCTCTGCGATCTGCCCGGCGAGAACCTTAAAGAATGGCTCAGTGTCATCAGTTCCAGTGGACTTCCCGCAATGGTCGCCCTGACTGACGGGTTACGGCGTGACGAGAAAGCTGTCGCTGCTGGACTGACCCTCGCTCACGGGAATCTTGGCAGAGCCTCTCGATGAAGCCGCGCCGCTCGTGGACTTGGGCGCCTCACGGCCGCACACCCACCGTCCCGGTTCATGGTGGCTCCCGCGGCCGGTTCTCCCTTGCACCGGTCTGCGCGAATGCGCCAGTACGCGGCTGATCACGACTGGCTCACCGTCATTCAACCGCCCAGCTGTTGCCCGCAGCTCAACCCGGTCGAAGGCATCCGGTCTCTGCTGCGGCGCAACGCCACCGCGAACGTGCTTTTCAACGACGGCGATCAGCTGGAACGGACAGTCCGAGGAGGCCTGCGCGGAATCCAGCGCAGACCCGGCCTCATCGACGGATGTCTGCAAGGCACAACACTCAGCCTCACACCACCTGACCGTTACACCCGACAATCCATCGGACAACTCAGTAGGTAGGGTCGTGGTACACCGAGCAGGAGAGGTAGTCGCATGGCCAGCGAGATCGTAATTGCGCAGACGACCATCGACAACGAGGACCAGGCGAAGGCCCTGGCGCGGGGCGCGGTCGAGGGTCGGTTGGCGGCATGCGCGCACATCGACGCGCCGTTCTCGGCCGTCTATCGGTGGAAGGACACCATCGAGACTGCCCAGGAGTGGCGTATCTCGTACAAGACGACCACGTCTCGGCTCCAGGACCTTGCGGCTTGGGTGGCTCAGGAGCACACCTACGAGGTTCCGGAGTGGATCACCCTCCCCGTGACCGGCGGGTCCGAGGCGTACCTGAACTGGGTTGTCGAGGAGACCGCCGCGCCAAAGGGCTGGGCCGTGTTTTAGAAGTGGCTGCTGTGTCATGCCGTGTGCCGTGATGACTTCGGTGTGGGGCGAGGGGATCTTACGGATGGCCAGTGGCCGGTCCTGGACCCATTGTTGCCGGTCGCGGTTGTTGGTCGGCCGTCTTGGCATCGACGGAAGCTGATCGACGGGATTCGCTATGCTTCCGGTGCCCGGCGTGGCGGACAGGGCCAGAAGGAACCGCCGGGCGGAAGCTGCCCCGAGCCTGACGGCCATGGTCTGGGACGCTCACGTGGTGGCTGGACCACGAAGATTCATCTGGCCTGCGAGCAAGGGCAGCGGCCGCTTTCGATGCTGATCACGGCCGGACAACGCGGTGACGGTCCGCAGTTCGTCGCCGTGCTGGAAGCCATTCGCGTGCCGCGGCTCGGCGCGGGCCGTCCTCGCGTTCGTCCGCTGCGGGTGCGGGGTGACCGTGCCTACTCGTCCCGGGCCAACCGCGCCTGCCTGCGGCGCCGCGGCATCCGGTGCACCATCCCGGAACCGGCTGATCGGGCAGGGCATCGCAGTCGCCGGGGATCAACGGGCGGTCGGCCTCCCGCGTTTGACCGCGAGGACTACAAGGCTCGTCACGCTGTTGAGTGCGGGATCAACCGGCTCAAGCGCAATCGGGCCGTGGCCACCCGGTTCGACAGGCTGGCCGTGCGTTACCCGACAGTCGTCCAGGTCGCAGCGATCAACCAGTGGCTGTAGTCAGTCGGGTCCGTGCGATGCTGACTTGATCGGATGCCGGCGCAGGGAGAGGACCGCCCGATGGGGGCCAGAGGCTATGGCGTGGTCAGCGAGAACGGTGACCGCATTGAGGGCGCCTCCGAGGATGCCCTGTTCGAAATGATCAGCGCACTCGACGACACCGGCAACACCTTCATCGTCATCGGGCCCGACACGGACGACCCAACCTGGTTCGCGTCCGTGGCCGTCCGGGACGAGGGCGGATACGAGATCGTCCGCCGCGATTCAGCCCGTCATGAGCACGAGGTCCACACGGAGACCGACATCAGCCGAATCGCGTTCGACCTCATCGTCTGGCTGGCCGCACGCAACTTGCCAGGACGGCCGGCCAGACGGGTCACCGACTTCTAAAACACTGCCTAAAGGGTGTTGCAGAAGGCCGTGGTCACCCAGCGCGAAGTGGGCGGCTGGTCTGCTGGTTCATGCGGCGAGGGCGAGGTTGTGCATGGTGGCGA